>NZ_JBVHZH010000035.1:0-101074 GCF_055574515.1 Streptomyces sp. NPDC029466 | reverse complement strand
GCGGGGGTCCGAACTAGGGGAGGTGGGGGGGTGGGGGCTCTGGGCGGGGAGGGGGGGGGGGCGGGGGAAAGGGTTCCCCCCCCCCCCCCCCCCCCCCCCCCCCCCACCCACCGGCGGCTGCGCGCTACTCCGCCTTGATGGCGGCCAGCATGTTCATCCTGGCCGCGCGGCGGGCCGGCCACAGCGCCGCCAGGACACCGATCAGCGCCGCCACCGCGAGGAACAGACCCATCCGTCCCCAGGGCAGCTCCATCTCGTATCCCTCTATCGTCTTGCCGATCAGCTGACCGCCGGCCCAGCCGAAGAAGACGCCCAGGCCGACCCCGAGCACCCCGCCGAAGAGCGAGATCACCAGCGACTCCAGCCGCACCATCCGCTTGATGCCGAGGCGGTCCAGTCCGATGGCCCGCAGCATCCCGATCTCCTGCGCGCGTTCGAAGACCGACATCGCCAGGGTGTTGATGACACCGAGCACCGCGACGATTACGGCCATGGCGAGCAGCCCGTACAGCACGTTCAGCATCATGGTGATCTGGCCGGCGATCTCGTCGGAGACCTGCTGCCGGTCGGCGACGGAGATCGCCGGGTTCTTGCCGAGCGCGGTGACCAGCGCCTCCTTGGTGGCGGCGGAGGCGTCGTCCCGGGTCTTCACCAGCACCCGGGTGTCGGTGGCCTGCTTCTGGTGCGCGTCGACGGTGGCGTGGTCCACCACCACGCCCATGAGGATGTCGCTGGGCTCGTAGACACCCGAGACGGTGAGGGCGCTCTTGGTTCCGTCGTTGAAGGTCACCGGGATACGGGAGCCCGGGTGCAGTTTGCCCCGCTCGGCGGTCCGCTCGTCGACCACCACCCGGTCGCCCTGGAGCCGGCCCAACGAGCCCTGGGTGAAGTCGAGTCGGGTGAGCCGGTCGAACGTGCCGCCGTCGACGGAGGTCAGCATCGTGGGGTCGGCGCCGCCCGTGACGGACTGGCGCAAGGGGCTGACGGCGGTGACCTCGTCCAGGGCACCGAGCTTCTTCGCCACCTCGGGGGAGAGCGGCTGGTTGCCCGCCATGGAGACCACGTAGTCGGCCTTGAGGGAGGCGACGGCCTGCTTCTCGATGCCGGTCTGCACACTGGTCGCGACCACCGTCAGACCGGTGATCAGGGTCAGCCCGATCATCAGCGCGGAGGCGGTGGCGGCCGTACGGCGCGGATTGCGGACCGCGTTGAGCCGGGCGAGGGTGCCGGCGACCCCGAAGGACCGCAGGACGGGTGCGGCCAGCGCGATCAGCGGGCGGGACAGCAGCGGGGTCAGGATGAACACGCCGGTCATCGCCGCCGCCGCACTCAGGCTCATCACCTTGGCGCCGGCGTCGTCGTCGGAGAGGTGGGTGGCGGCCAGCACTCCGGCCGTTCCGGCGCCCGCGACCAGTGCGCCGAGGGTGTTGCGCACCACCAGCGACTTGGTGGTGGGGGCGGCGTGCACGCTGTTCATCGCGGCGACCGGCGGGACCTTCGCGGCGCGCCGGCCCGGCAGCCAGGCGGCCAGGACGGTGATGAGGACTCCGACGAGCAGGGAGGCCACCACGGCCGAGAAGGGGACCACCAGGGGGCCGTCGGGCGTGGTGGCGCTCATGCTGCTCGTCAGGGAGCGCAGTCCGGCGCCGATGCCGATGCCGGCGACCAGGCCGACCACGGAGGCGATCACGCCCACCACGAACGCCTCCAGCAGCACCGAGCGGGTGACCTGACGGCGGCTGGCGCCGACCGCGCGCAGCAGCGCCAGTTCCCGGGTGCGCTGGGCGACCAGCATGGTGAAGGTGTTGGCGATGAGGAAGATGCCGACGAAGAGTGAGATGCCGGCGAAGACCAGCAGGGCCCGCTCCATGTCTTCGCTTTTGCTCTTGATCATCTCGGCCAGGTCGGCGGAGAGCTGCTTGCCGGTGCTGGCCTCGGCCTGACCCTTGGGCAGCACGGACTCGACCGCGGCCTTCAGGGCCGTCTGGGAGGTGCCCGGGTCGGCCTTGAGCTGGATCTCGTGGAAGCTGCCGGGGGCGCCCAGCAGCTTCTGGGCGGTCGGGGTGTCGAACAGGGCGAGGCTGCTGCCGGGCGGGACCCGGTGGGCGTCGGCGGTGAAGATGCCGGTCAGCCGCTGCTCGTGGACCGGGCCGTTGGTGGATATCCGTACGGTGTCGCCGACCTGGTAGCCGGCCTTGTCCGCGGTGGGGGCGTCCAACGCGAACTCGTGCGGGCCGTGCGGGGGTGCGCCGTTGCGCATCGGGTAGCGGGGGTCCTTGCCGCCGGTACCGGGGGCGTAGTTGCCGCCCTCGCTGTGGGAGGCGTCGCCGATCAGCTCGCCCTTCTTGTCAGCGATGGCGGTGAAGCCGTGGACGACGCCGGTGGCGGAGGCGGCGCCGGGCACCCGGGCCGCCTTGTCGAGAAGCTTCTGGTCGAGGAGGGGCGGTGCGCCGGTGGCCTCGTCGTACTGCGGCTGGATGGCCACGTCGACGTCGCGGAAGCTCTGCTGCATCGCGCCCTGGGACGCCTGGGAGATGGTCGAGGTGAAGACCAGGGTGCCGGCGACGAAGGCCACGCCGAGCATCACGGCGAGCACGGTCATCAGCAGCCGGGCCTTGTGCGCAAGCACGTTGCGCACGGCGGTTTTGAACATGAGGGGGTCCTGGAGGTGAGGTCCGGTGGTACGGGTGGCGGCTGCCGCTGATCAGGTCGTGCGGGCCCGGGCGTCGGGGCCGGGGGTCCGGGGGGCCGCCCCGGAAAGGTTGCGCATCCGCTCCAGCACGGTGTCGGAGGTCGGGCGGGCCATGTCGTCGACGATCCGGCCGTCGGCGAGGAAGACCACGCGGTCCGCGTAGGAGGCGGCGACCGGGTCATGGGTCACCATCACCACGGTCTGGCCCAGTTCGCGTACGGAGTTGCGCAGAAAGCCGAGGACCTCGGCGCCGGAGCGCGAGTCGAGGTTGCCGGTGGGCTCGTCGGCGAAGATGATCTCGGGCCGGGAGGCGAGCGCGCGGGCGACCGCGACGCGCTGCTGCTGGCCGCCGGAGAGCTGGCTGGGGCGGTGCTTGAGGCGGTCGCTGAGGCCGACGGTCGCCACGACGCGGTCCAGCCAGGCACGGTCCGGCTTACGGCCCGCGATGTCCATGGGCAGGGTGATGTTCTCCAGGGCGGTCAGGGTCGGCAGCAGGTTGAACGCCTGGAAGACGAAGCCGATCTTGTCGCGCCGGAGCTGGGTGAGCTTCTTGTCCTTGAGCCCGGTCAGTTCGGTGTCGCCGATCCGGGCGGAGCCGCCGGAGATCGAGTCCAGCCCGGCCATGCAGTGCATCAGCGTCGACTTGCCGGACCCCGAGGGGCCCATGATCGCGGTGAACTCGGCCGGTCGGAAGTCGACGGAGACCGCGTCCAGGGCGACCACCTGGGTCTCGCCCTGTCCGTAGACCTTGGTGAGGTCCGTGGCGCGGGCGGCCGCCGTCGTGGAGCCGGGGGCGGTGGCGACGCCGGAGTGGTGGGTGGTCACGGGGGGTGCTCCTGTCGTACGAGGGGCCATCAGGTCCGCGACGGCCCCGGGGACTCGGGTGGCGGACGGAATGCGGACGTTCTCCATCGTGGGCCCGGGGGCGGGGCGGGGGCGTCAACCCCTGTGGTCGCTTTCGACCACCCCCGGGACGTATGGGGGGTTCGCCCGTCATCCCTGCGGAGGAGGCGACTCCAGATGCTGTTGCCTTGCTCACGGCCGCGGGAGGGGCGGCCGGGCGGGGGTGACGGTCACGCCGTCGAGGCATCGAGTTTCCGTCAATTCGGGCATGAAAATGCGCCGGGGGGCTTCCCATCGAAGGTGGGCTTCAGGCATGTGCCGAAGGCCTGTACCGGTCGCTGATGCTCACTCAGTTGCCAATAAAATAAGACAACCTCGGGAAGAGCGGCCGATCTGCGTCGTGCACTGCGGGCTACGCTCGTGCTGCCCTCTTTGAGGTGGCATGGGGGATCCCAGCCCGGATGGTGGAATGCAGACACGGCGAGCTTAAACCTCGCTGGCCTACGGCCGTGCCGGTTCAAGTCCGGCTCCGGGCACTCCGCGCGCAGCGGAGCTTAACTGAATTTTCAACGAGAAGGGGCCGCCGGGGAAAGCCGGCGGCCCCTTCTCGCATTGTGAGTTGTCGGCTCAGCGCTCCACGAGCGCGAACAAGCTCTCCCAGCGGCCGACAATCTCCTCCGTGGAGAACCGCTGGATGTTCTCCCGGGCGGCTTCGCCCATCGTGTCCCGGAGCTCCTTGTCGGACATCAGGGCGTCGAGATGCCGGGCGAATTCGGTGATATTGCCCGGCGGGGCGAGGAAACCGTCCACGCCGTCCGTGATGATCTCGTGGACGCCGGGCGCCACATCGAACGCCACACACGGCACGGCCGTCGCCATCGCCTCCATGGGCGCCAGCGGGAAGCCCTCACCCCGCGAACTGAGCGCGAAGACCGCGCTCTCCCGCAGCGCACCGGGCACATCGCCGGTCCGCCCCATCCACTCGACGGTGGCGGCGATCCCCAGCTCCGCGGCCTGCTTGCGCAGCGCCTCCTCTTCCTCCCCGGAGCCGTAGACCCGCAGCGTCCAGTCGGGATGCTGCGGGGCGACCTTGGCCCAGGCCTCCAACAGGAGGTCCACGCCCTTCTCTTCGTGCAGCCGGCCGATGCTGACCACGCACTTGGCGGAGCGGTCCGAGGGCACCTCGGGGAAGAAGGGCAGCGGGTTCGGCATGAAGCCGACGTTGTCCATCCGCTGCCGGATCCAGCGGTCCGCGTCCTCCCGGGTGAGCGTCAGCATTCGGTCGACATCCTGGTAAAACCGCTTGACCCGGGCGAAGCGGGAGGACTTGCGGCAGGTGTCGAAGGACTCATGGCTCATTCCGAACACCGTCAGCTCCGCGGTGTCGGCCAGCGCGACCCATTCCATGGCCCACACCTGAGTGACGATCACCACCCCGCCCGGCTTCGCCGCCCGGAACAGCGCGCTCAACTTGGCCGCCTGCTCCCGCATTCCGGCTTCCCGGGCCGCCCGGCGGCGCTGCTCGACGAGGTTGAGCTTGTCCTTGAGGCCGCGTACCGGGGTCACCGAGGGCGGGTGCTCGGCGTACAGCGTGGTGGTTCGGAACGGCACGTCGGGGGCCAGCTCCTGGACCCGGCCCTCGGGGGCCGGCACCACGCCGACCAGGTGCACCCGGTGGCCGCGCTCGCTGAACAGCCGCGCCATCTGGTGCGACCAACTGGTGATGCCCCCCAGCTCGTTGACGCTGTTGGACACGAAGAAGATGTCCCGCGGCTCGGCTGCGTTCGACTTGGTCATCAACGGCTCCACTGCGCAAAAAACTGATCGACGATGCTCCGGGCGGCGTCGCCCCGGTCGTATTCGCCGAACTTGGCGACGAATTCCCTGCGGCTCTTCGCGTATTCCAGTGCCTGCGACTCGAACGACTTGATCGTCTCGTGGAAATCGTCCTCGGTGCGGACCACCGGACCCGGCGCGTGCTCCAGCAGATCGAAGTAGGTGCCGCGGCCCTCGTGCACATACTCGTCGTAGTCGTAGGTGAAGAACACCAGGGGACGGTCGAGCAGCGCATAGTCGAACATCACTGACGAATAGTCGGTGATCAGCCCGTCGGCCAGCTCCAGCAGGGGCGTCACATCGTGGCGCGCCGATACGTCGATGACCCGGCCCTGCACGGTCGGTGGCAGGACCACATGATTGAGGTAGTGCGAACGCACCAGGAGGACATAGCGGTCGCCGAACTGATCGGCGAAACGCTCCACGTCGAAGGGCAATTCGAAGCGCCCGTGCCGGCCGCCCGCCTTGCGGAACGTCGGCGCGTAAAGGAGTACGGTCCGGTCCTCGGGAATGCCCAACTCCGCGGCCAGCGGCCCGCGTTCGCGCACCCCGCGCTCGGCCTCCCGCTGCCGGGCGTGCACCAGTGCGTCATTGCGCGGGTATCCCACCCGCAGCAGCGTCTTCTCCTGGAGCCGGAAAGCCTTGGCCAGGGTGCGTACATCGTGCTCGGAGCGGACCAGGAAACGGTCGAAGCGGTCCAGCGAACGCTGCTGCTCCTCCTGCTGCCGGCGGGTCTGTGCCTTCAGCGCCGGCTGGTCGAAGCCCATGTTCTTCAGCGCCGAGCCGTGCCAGGTCTGGAGGTAGGTGGTCTCCGGGCGCTTGGTGAGCTTGAGCGGATAGCTCTGGTTGTCCACCCAGAACTCGGCCTGCGCCAGCGCCTTGAGGTAGGGCAGCGACCAGCGCCGTACGAGCGTGACGCCCTTGGGGAAGTCCTTCGGGGACCCGGCGTACGACCAGATCGCCTCGAACTCCAGGCCCTGCCGGCGCATCTCCTCGTAGAGGGCGCGCGGGCTGTCGCTGTACTGCTTGCCGAGGTGGCTCTCGAAGACCACCGTGCGCTTCTTGACCGGCAGCCGGCAGAACACCTCGTGGTAGGCGCGGAGTTTGTTGTCGCCGGAGGTGACCTTCTGGCGCAGCGCCTTCGCCTTGCGGTAGCCGGTCTTGGCCAGCGTCCCCGGCTTGCCGCGCACCCCGCGGTTGATCAGCTCCTGGACGCGCTCGGCGTTGCGGCCCTCGCTGACCAGGCGGAACGCCAGATGTCCCTTGGCCGAGACATGCGGTTCGAGGTGGTCGGCGACCATCCGCGTCAGCCGCGGCCGCACCGGCAGCGGCTCGGACAGCGCGGTGTCGGCGACGGTGAGCCGGGTCGTGGTGCCCACCCCGTCCACGTCCAGGCGCAGCCGTACGTCCCAGATGGTGTCGACGATGCCGAGCGGGCGCAGCTTCGCGGTGAGGTCCGCGGCGGCCTCCCAGTGGACGGTGTCGCCCTCGTGACGCAGTTCCCGCACCGGGAAGTGGAAGGACTGGAGGCTGCGCCGCCGGGCGCTGAACTCCAGCCGGCCCGTGAGGCGGGCGCCGGGCGGGATGACGCCGAGCGGATTGGTGATCCGGCCGGCCAGCGAGACCGACTTCCCGGACGCGCTGAAGCGGGTGAGCTGGTTGCGCAGGAAGAGCTGGTTGACCGGCTTCTCGTGGTAGCCGATGTCGGTCACGTCCAGGATCTCGCGCCCGAACGCATCGTCGAAGTGGCCGCCGCACCAGTAGATCCGGCCGTCGTGCTCGCTGAGCGGAGAGGAGAGCTTGTCGCGGTTGATGAGGGTGTCGACCGCCGGGATCAGGTGGTCCCAGTCACCCTGCTGGAGCAGGTAGGCGCAGATGGCCTGGATCGGCTGGACGCGCTCGTACGCCTCGGGGGCGATGCTCGCGAGGTATTCCCGGGAGAGCTCGGAGAATTCCTGGCGATAGGCATCGTCGCGGAACGGCAGATCCCGCAGATGCAGCACCAGATCGTGCTTGAGGAATTTCACGTCCTTGGCGAGCTTCAACTCATCCAGTCCGCGTTCCGCCAGCAATGCGTCGATGCGCCGGTGGATCTCCAGCCGGTGTGTGTAGTTGGTCATTTCGTGACGCCGGTTCGTCACCGACTTCACGGCGGCCCGTTCGTATACGTGCCAGAAATAGACCTGATTGGGGATCAGGGTGATGCGGCGCGCCGCCAGATATGCATCGGCGATAAACATCAGGTCCTCGTAGAACATCCCCTTGGGGAATCGGAGATTGTTCTCGATGAGGAAATCGCGGCGATAGCACTTGTTGGTGGAAAGGGTGTCCCAGACGAACAGGTCCGGCAATTCCGTGACGGATTCCAGAGTGCGGGTCGTGGAGTACAGCCAGGCGTACCACTCGTCGCGCTTCTGATTGCGGGTGTCCTTGTGCAGCCGGACGCACAGACCGGAAACAATATCCGAGCCGGATTCCTCGGCGGCCTCCAGCATATTGCGGCACGCATTGATTTCCAGGACGTCGTCGCTGTCCAGGAACATGACGTAGCGGCCCTCGGTGTGCTCGATGCCGACGTTCCGCGGCTCGCCTCCGGCACCGCTGTTCTCCGGCAGCTGGAAGGCTCTGACCCGTCCGGGGTGATCGGCCGCGAGCCGCTGCGCCACTTCGAAAGAACGGTCGGTGCTGCAATCGTCGACGATCACCACCTCGACGTCCCGGAGCGTTTGGTCCAGCACGGACTGAACCGCGGTCGGCAACCGGTCGGCGTCGTTGTAGACGATGACGACTACTGAGACGTCAGGCACAGGCACCTCAACCCTCTTTCGCTGCTGTTTCCCGCCAGAATAGCCCTATCTGTACCCTCGGATTACAACCGATCGCGCCCATAGCGCTACGGACAGTGAGGCGCGGGTGCGTCGAGAAGGGGCACTCCGGGGTCGGATCTTGACCATGCGTCAGCCCTGCGGAACCACCCACCAGGGCAAGCTCCGGCCGGCAGGGAAGACGGCCCCTCCCGGGAATCGGTTGCCTGCCGGGTCCGGTACGTCCGTTGCGATCAGACATTTATCGGATTCCGTTCGGCGGCAGCGGGAAGAAGCCCCGGGCGGAGCAGAAGGAAAAACCCAGTTCGAGCCCGTCGCCAGCGGACGACGGCAACGGGCGGCGACAAGAGGACGAGAGAAGACGACAAGAAGACGGCAAGGTGATGGCCGGAGATCGAATACCCGGAATGCCCGGGACCGGGAGGTGTGACGGTGCGACAGCGGTCCGTCGCGGCGACGCGGCGCGGTCCGCATCCTGCTCCGGGCACGTCTGTGGTCTCCCACACGTCCTCCTCATGGCGGATGTGCCGTCGCGGGTTCAGGGAAAGATCCTGCTCAAGAACTAGCGACGCGCCTTTGCCAAGCCATTACGCTTGCCGTCAAGGCCGCGCAGGGCGGCCATGGAGGAGTGAGATGAGGAGCAGCAACCCGGTCTTCTCGCGACGGGGGTTCAGCCGCGACACCGGCTACGCGGGCTTCAACGCACCGCCGCAGGCCGGGGCCGCCGCGAACCCGTACGCCGGAGCGAACCCCTACGCGCAGGGCGGTAACCCCTACGCGGACCCGACCAACCCGTACGCCCAGGGGCAGCCCGCCACCCAGGCGCCGCCGCAGTACACGCCGCAGACCCGCCCGATGACGATGGACGATGTCGTCGCGCGGACGGGCATGACGCTCGGCACGGTCATCGCGGGCGCCACCGTCGGCTGGCTGTTCCTGACCCAGAGCCTCGGCTTCGCCATCGGGGCCGGTCTGGTCGCGATGGTGCTGGCGCTGGTGCAGTCCTTCAAGCGGAAGCCGTCGCCCGCGCTGATCCTGGGCTACGCGGCGCTGGAGGGCCTGTTCCTCGGCGCGCTGAGCGGCTTCCTCAACGGCCTGCCGAACATGAACGGCGCCCCCATGCAGGCGGTGCTGGGCACCATGGCGGTGTTCGTCGCCATGCTGGTCGCCTACAAGACGCGGATCGTGCGGGTCACCGCCCGCTTCACCCGCTTCGTGATGATCGCGGCGATGGGCTTCATCCTGCTGTCGCTGGTCAACGTGCTGTTCATGGCGTTCGGCGGCGGTGAGGGCCTCGGCTTCCGCAGCGGCGGCCTGGGCATCGTCTTCGGCATCGTCGGCGTGGTCCTCGGCGCGCTCTTCCTGGCGCTGGACTTCAAGCAGGTCGAGGACGGCATCGCCTACGGCGCTCCGCGCGAGGAGTCCTGGCTGGCGGCGTTCGGCCTGACGCTGACCCTGGTGTGGATCTACATGGAGATGCTGCGGCTGATCTCGATCCTCCGGGGCGACTGACGCCCCGCGACGCCGGTGCCCCGTGCGCCGGCGCAAACCGTCGAAGGGCCCGTGGGCGAATCGCCCGCGGGCCCTTCGACGTGCGGAGTGCCGGATGAGGTGAAGGTTCTGAGCCGGACCGGCACGGAGCCCGGCAGCGTGGATCAGAACTTGCGCGCGGCGCGCCTGAGATCGTATTCGTGGACGATTGCCTTGGCGTGGCCGTAGGCGAGGTTGTGCTCGCCGCGGAGCCAGCTGACCTTCTCATCGAAGCGGAAGAGGGCGGGGCCCTCGTCAACGGTACGGAGCCAGTCGGAGATTTCCCGGCCGGTGCAGTGCGGGATACGGGAGAGCATGTTCCGGTGGGTCTCTTCGGAGAAGAGCTGAGACATCGGCGCCTCCGGACGCGGTCGATGCTGGTTCTTCAGGCCACCGTGCCTGAGCGTTCGGGCGTTGGCAACCACCCGGGAGTGGCGCATAGGCTCACGACGTGCTTGACGTGACCCCCTTGCAGACCGCCGTGGACGCCCTCGCCGACCGCCTCCGATCGCTGCCCCAGAGCAGGCTCGACCGGGGCGCCGCGGCCGAAGCGCTCGCACTGGCCCGGCAGTTGGCGACCCGGGCGCAGCTGATCGAGCGGCCGGGGGAGCCGCCGTACGAGCTGCCGGACGCGGGGATGTTCGCGGCGGGTGACCAACTGGCGGTGGCCGGGCACGATCTTGTCGAGGCGCTGCGGGCCGCGGCGGCGCACCCGGCCGACGGGACGGCGAACTCTGACGCGAAAGTGGCCCCCGCCGACGAACTGGCGGAGGCCGTGCGATGCGTGCGGGCGGTGGCGGACCGCTGCTAGGGCCGGTGGTCCAAGACCTCGTCGGCCGGGCCCGCCGGGCGGGGTCAGAGCGAGGCGATGACGCGGTCCGCGAGGATGTAGACGCTCTCCTCGCGGGTCTCGCCCCAGGAGAAGGTCAGCGCGTAAGCGCCGGAGATACCGGAGCCGCCCAGCAGTACGGGGGTGCGCCCCGCGTGCAGGGCGTCGGCCACGCGCTCCGCGGTCTCGCGCTGCCCGGGGGTCAGACAGAGCGTGGTGCCGTCGGCGAAGACATAGACGTCCAGGGTGCCCAGCGGGCCGGGGCGGACGTCCGCGAGCGGGGTGGCGTCCTGCGCCAGTTCCTCCAGGCGCGCCACCGTGCGCTCATGATCACTGATCACCGGGGACGGGGAGAAGTCCGGGTGCGAGGGGTGGCGCCGGCGGGCGGCGGCCAGCTCGGCGGACTCGGTCTCCTCGACCGGCTCCAACTCCGGCGCGTCCAGGGCTTCCAGCGCCTCCATGGACTCCAGGTGATCCATCGCCTCCAGGGCGTCCGGGCCCAGCAGCGGCTCCAGACCGGCCAGATCCGCCTGGCGGGGCAGGAACGGCTGGATGTCGAGCCGGTCGGACTCCGGGCGCTCGGACGGCTCGCGCTGATCCGCGCGGGGGTCCAGCAGTCCCTCGTCGCCGAGGCCGACGAGTCCGCCGAGCAGGGACGGGGCGTCGGCCGCGTCCCGGGCCTCCTGCGCGGCCCAGAAGGCGCGGGCCTCGGCCAGTTCGCGCTCCCGCTCCTCGGCCAGCGCGTCCGCGACGGCGGCACGTATGTCCGCGAGCGGGGTCTCGGCGGCCGGGACGGTACGGGCGGCCGGGATGGCCGCGGTGGCCGGATGCGCCTCTGCGGCGGCCGCGGTGTCCTGACGAGTGGCGAGGAGCTCGGCGCGCAGCTCGGCGATCTGGCGGCGCAGGCCGCGGGCGGTGTGCAGGGCGGCGGCGCCCAGCGCCACGGCGGCGGCCGCGGCCACCAGCACGACGAGGGTGTGGACGCTCATGCCGAAACCTCGCTTCGCTCGGCCCCGCATTCGCGAGGCGCGCCCCCTTCATTGGTTCGCTCGCAGGGCTCGCTCATGCCGAAACCTCGCTTCGCTCGGCCTCGCATTCGCGAGGCGCGCCCCCTTCATTGGTTCGCTCGCAGAGCTCGCTCACGCCGAAACCTCTCTCCGTTCGGTCCCGCATGGGCGAGACGCGCACCTCTTGACCCGCTCGGGGGCGCTCGCTCATGCGTCCTCCCCACTTCGCTCGGCGGCCCTGTTCCCAGGGGCCGCGCACCGGTACTCGGACTTCCCCCGGCCATCGGACCGGGCGACCCCCTTGATGCGCTCGCTCGGGATCACGCCTGGTAGCGGCTCGGTCACCGGCGTACTCCCGTTAGCAGATTGTTCTCCGACTTCCTACATCAGCCTGCCGGTGGTCGGCGACCGCACCTTGTGCCCTATGTCCCGAAATGGAGGGGAGTCAGGGCGTCGTATGCGTCGGCGCACCCCTGCTGACCTGCAAGAACACCGCTCCCCCAGGGCGTTGGTCACAATCCTGGGGGAGATTGGGTCGCGATCTCGTTAACGAGTGGCGCAGGTCACGCCGTGTCGCCGCCCGTGTTCATGCGAGCGCGAAGGGTGTGCGCGGGGCGGAAGTTGGTCCGTTTTCCCGCGCACACCCCGTGAAGCGCTGACGTCGCGGCTCGGATCGGCCGCTCGTGCCCGTGGTCCCGCTCAGCTCAGCCGCTCGATGACCATCGCCATGCCCTGGCCGCCACCCACGCACATCGTCTCCAGGCCGAACTGCTTGTCGTGCCACTGGAGGGAGTTGATCAGGGTGGTGGTGATGCGGGCGCCGGTCATGCCGAAGGGGTGGCCGACGGCGATCGCGCCGCCGTTGACGTTCAGCCGGTCCAGGTCGATGCCCAAGTCCCGGTAGGACGGGATGACCTGGGCGGCGAACGCCTCGTTGATCTCGACCAGGTCGATGTCGGAGACCGAGAGGCCGGCGCGGCGCAGCGCCTGCTTGCTGGCCTCGACCGGGCCGTAGCCCATGATCTCGGGGGAGAGGCCGGAGACGCCGGTGGAGACGATCCGGGCCAGCGGGGTCAGGCCCAGCTCGCGCGCCTTGGTGTCCGACATGATCACCAGCGCCGCGGCGCCGTCGTTCAGCGGGCAGCAGTTGCCGGCGGTCACCAGGCCGTCGGGGCGGAAGACCGGCTTGAGGCCGGAGACGCCCTCGACGGTGACGCCCGCGCGGGGGCCGTCGTCCTTGGAGACGACCGTGCCGTCGGGGAGCGTGACCGGGGTGATCTCCCGCTCCCAGAACCCGTCGTTGATCGCCTTCTCGGCGAGGTTCTGGGACCGGACGCCGAACTCGTCCATGTCCTGGCGGGTGATGCCCTTGAGGCGGGCGAGGTTCTCCGCGGTCTGGCCCATCGCGATGTACGCGTCCGGGACCAGGCCGTCCTCGCGCGGGTCGTGCCAGTCGGCGCCCTCCTGCTCGGCGCGCGCCGCGGTGCGGGCCTCGGCGTCGGCGAAGAGCGGGTTGTGGGTGTCCGGCAGGCCGTCGGAGCTTCCCTTGATGCTGCGCGAGACGGTCTCGACGCCGGCCGAGATGAAGACATCGCCCTCACCGGCCTTGATGGCGTGCAGCGCCATACGGGTCGTCTGGAGCGAGGAGGAGCAGTAGCGGGTGATGGTGCACCCCGGGAGGTGGTCCATCCCCATCTGGACGGCCACGATGCGGCCGAGGTTGTGGCCCTGCTCGCCGCCGGGGAGGCCGCAGCCGAGCATCAGGTCGTCGATGTCCCTGGGGTCCAGCTCGGGGACCTTGGCGAGCGCGGTCTCGATGATCTTCGCGGTCAGGTCGTCCGGCCGCAGATCCTTCAGCGAGCCCTTGAAGGCGCGGCCGATCGGGGAGCGGGCGGCTGAGACGATCACGGCTTCGGGCATCACACGGCTCCAGGTGCGCGGGAAAAGGGCGGACTGTGAGGGAAGTTACCTGCACGTACTGCTGAGGTCACGCGGTCCGTGCTGTGATGCGGGCCTCTTTTCTAAGCGGGCGCTTATGAAAACGGGGCGGGGCCGCCGGGTATTCCCGTACGGCCCCGCCCCGTTCCTCCGCGCCCCGCTCACCGCCGCTTGGACGCCCGCTCCCTCACGGGATGACGGACGACGGCCCGGCCGGCTCCGCCGTGGGCAGCTGACGGCGCCTGCGGTGCTTGAGCAGCGCCCAGGGGGCGCGGGAGGCGGTGACCTCGGTGCCGCCCTCGGAAGCCGCCTCGGCGGCCGCCTGCTCGACCGGCAGCAGGCCCTCGCCACGGGCGGGCTCGGGGCGCTCCTCCTCCGGCCACAGGCCGAGCGAGGCGCACAGCGTCGGCAGCACGGCCATCGCGGCGGTGGCATAGCCCTCGGCCGACGGGTGGTAATTGTCCGGCCCGAACAGCTCCCGCGGCCGCGCCTCGAACTCGGGGCCGAGCAGATCGCCGAGGGAGACCGTACGGCCGCCGCTCTCGATCACGCCGATGGTCTGGGCGGCGGCCAGCTGCCGGGAGAGCCGCCGGGCCACCCAGCGCAGCGGCTGGTAGACCGGCTCGACGCTGCCCAGATCAGGGCAGGTGCCGACGACCACCTCACAGCCCGCCGCGCGCAGCCGGCGCACCGCCTCGGCGAGATGGCGCACGGACTGGGCGGGCGGCATCCGGTGGGTGACGTCATTGGCGCCGATCATGATGACGCAGACGTCCGGGACCTCGGTGCCGGCCGCCAGCATCAGCTCGACCTGGCGCTCCAGGTCGTCGGACTGCGCGCCGGGCAGCGCCACATTGCGGAAGTCGACCGGCAGCTCGGAGAGCGCGGCCAGGCCGGAGGCGAGCAGGGCGCCCGGTGTCTGGGAGGCGCGGTGCACCCCCTGGCCGGCGGCGGTGGAGTCGCCGAGGAAGCCCAGGCGCAGCGGCGGGCGGTCGGTGCGGTGGCCGAAGGCGGCGCCGTAGCGGCCGTCGGCGCAGGGCGGGATGTCGCTGGAGCCGCCGACCGTCCGGCGGGCCAGCCGCACCTCGGTCAGCAGCACTCCGACGGCGGCGACGCCGAGCAGCCCGACCCCGCCGCCGCCGAACGCGGCAGCGGTGGCGATCCGCCGGGCCACTCTCGCCCTGGACATCGTCATCGGCATGGGCCGGGCACCTCCCCGTACAGTGCGGGCGCGCCGCGGCCCGGGGCCGGACGCGCTCTTGAAACGGCAAGAACTCCTACAACAGGGTGTTGCCCGTTCCTGCACGGAACGCAACTCGTCCTTCCTCTAACGGACCCGGGCAATAGGCTGGCCGCACCGGCGCAGGAGAGCGTGCCCCCGACCGCGGAGACCACCGTGCAGTTTTACGATTCGATGATTGAGCTCGTCGGCAACACCCCGCTCGTGCGGCTCAACAACGTCACCCGAGGAATCCAGGCCACCGTCCTGGCGAAGGTCGAGTACTTCAACCCCGGCGGGTCGGTCAAGGACCGGATCGCCGTGCGGATGATCGAGGCCGCCGAGCAGTCGGGTGAGCTGAAGCCCGGCGGCACCATCGTCGAGCCCACCTCCGGCAACACCGGTGTGGGTCTGGCGATCGTCGCCCAGCAGAAGGGCTACAAGTGCATCTTCGTCTGCCCGGACAAGGTGTCCACGGACAAGATCAATGTGCTGCGCGCCTACGGTGCCGAGGTGGTGGTCTGCCCGACCGCCGTGGACCCCGAGCACCCGGACTCGTACTACAACGTCTCGGACCGGCTGGTCCGTGAGACGCCCGGAGCCTGGAAGCCCGACCAGTACAGCAACCCGAACAATCCGCGCTCCCACTACGAGACCACCGGTCCCGAGCTGTGGGCGCAGACCGAGGGGCGGATCACCCACTTCGTGGCGGGTGTCGGCACCGGCGGCACGATCAGCGGCACCGGCCGCTATCTCAAGGACGCCAGCGAGGGCCGGGTCAAGGTCATCGGCGCCGACCCGGAGGGCTCGGTCTACAGCGGCGGCTCCGGGCGCCCGTACCTGATCGAGGGTGTCGGCGAGGACTTCTGGCCGACCGCCTACGACCGCACGGTCGCCGACGAGATCGTCGCGGTCTCGGACAAGGACGCCTTCCAGATGACCCGGCGGCTGGCCAAGGAGGAGGGCCTGCTGGTCGGCGGCTCCTGCGGGATGGCCGTGGTGGGCGCGCTGGAGGTCGCCGCGAAGCTCGGCCCGGACGATGTGGTCGTCGTGCTGCTGCCGGACAGCGGCCGCGGCTACCTTTCCAAGATCTTCAACGATGAGTGGATGGCCGACTACGGCTTCCTGGAGGAGGGCGGCGCCGCCGCCCGCGTCGGTGAGGTGCTCCAGCACAAGGAGGGCGCGCTGCCCTCGCTGGTGCACATGCACCCGGAGGAGACCGTCGGCGAGGCGATCGAGGTGCTGCGCGAGTACGGCGTCTCGCAGATGCCGATCGTGAAGCCGGGCGCCGGGCACCCCGATGTGATGGCCGCCGAGGTCGTCGGCTCGGTCGTCGAGCGCGAGCTGCTGGACGCGCTGTTCACCCAGCGTGCCTCGCTGACCGATCCGCTGGAGAAGCACATGTGCCCGCCGCTGCCGCAGGTCGGCTCGGGCGAGCCGGTCGCCGATCTGATGGCGGTGCTGGAGACGGCGGACGCCGCGATCGTCCTCGTCGAGGGCAAGCCGAAGGGCGTGGTGAGCCGGCAGGACCTGCTGGCCTACCTGGCGCGCGAGGCCGGCAAGTAGCAGGAGGTCCCGGCGGCCGTCCCCCGTGGCGGCCGCCGGGTCCGCCGGCCGCGGCTCGTCGCACCCTCGGGTGGCCCCGGCCGCGGACGGTCCCGGGTACCCGTCACGGCGTCAAGTGGCCGTCAGGAAACGGGCCGCCGCCGCAAAGTGAACGTATGCGTCATGTGCCGGCAGCACGCACTTAACACGCGTCGGGCAGATTGAAGGTGCACGGCGATACGGACCTCCGGAGCGGCTCCCGGACCTCCACTCTCGCCGCCCGGACGCGACGGCCGGCCCTGACCCGGACGCGCGTCCCCTGCGGGGACCGCCGTCGTCCCGCCCCCGGCCCCGGCCGGGGTGCGGCGGTCCCCGCAGCATCTCCCCGGCCCGCTCCCCGGAGCCTCAGTCCCCCGCGCCGTCGCGACGGTCCCTACGCGCCCGCGACGCAGGCCACCGGACCATGCCGTGCACGGCGTTGACGCCGACGATGCCGGCCCAGGTCACCAGCAGGCCCGGCAGTCCGGTGTGCACCGCGGCGACCGTGGACAGCGGGATCGCCAGCACCAGCGAGAAGGCGGCGACCCCGAACCGTTCCCAGAACTCCCGGCCGCGGCCGGCTCCGCGGGGCGGCAGGGTGCCGCGCGCCACCTGGATCTGCTGCTCGGCGAGCTGCCGCCGCACCCGCCGGTCGACGTTCGCGTCCAGCTTCTCCAGGAAGGACTCCAGCAGCTCCGACTCGTACTCCGGGCCCAGCTCCTTGCGCGTCTGGAGGGTCGCGTCGAGTTCTTTCCGCAGATCGGGGTCGTGTGTCGCCATGCTGCGAGATTACGGGCCGCGGGCGGGCGGCACCCTGGGGTTAACCCCCCGATCCGGCGGGGGAGGGCTCCTCCTGGCGCGGGCCGGGCGCCACCGTGCGCGCGGTGTCGCGGCGGGCGGCGAGCCAGTACAGCACGGCCGGTACGGCGAGTCCGACGAGCCAGGAGATGTCAGCGCCGCCGAGCGATGCCACCAGCGGGCCGGTGTAGAAGTGCGTGGCCAGGAATGGGAGTTGGGCGAGCACCCCGAGGACATAGACCGTCAGGGCCGGTCCGTTCCAGGCGCCGTAGCGGCCGGCCGGGTCGCTGAGCGCCGGGATGTCGTAGCGCTCCTTGGAGATCAGGTAGTAGTCGACGAGGTTGATCGCCGACCAGGGCGTGAAGAACGTCAGCAGGAAGAGCAGGAAGTCCTTGAAGGACGTCAGGAAGGAGTCCTTGCCCAGGAGCGCGACGGCGGTGCCGGCCACCATGATCCCGGCGATGTAGGCCGAGCGGCCGCGGGGCGAGAGGGTGCGCTGGCCGCGGAAGCCGCTGACGCTGGTGACCAGCGACATGAAGCCGCCGTAGGTGTTGAGGATGTTGATGGTGAGCTTGCCGAGGGCGATGACGAAGTAGAGGAACGAGGCGATCAGTCCGGCGCCGCCCAGTCCGACGAGGTAGCTGACCTCGTGGCCCACGAACGCGGCCGGCGCCGCGGCGGCCGCCAGCGCGCCGAACGTCATCGACCACTGCGAGCCGAGCACCGAGCCGGACAGCGTCCACCAGAAGGTGGCGCGCGCCGAGGTGTGCCGCGGGAGGTAGCGCGAGTAGTCGGCGACGTACGGGCCGAACGCCAGCTGCCAGGAGGCCGAGAGGGAGACGGCGAGCAGGAAGACCGGCAGCCCGAAGCGGTGGTCGGCGAGGAGTGCGCCGAGGTCGGCGCGCTGTACCAGCCGGATGCCGAGGTAGACGAAGGCCAGCGCGCAGACCAGGCCGGCGATCTTGCCGAGGGTGTGGATGAGGCGGTAGCCGACGGCCGCGGCGACGGCGGTGACCGCGGCGAAGAGCACGATCCCCGGGGTCTCGCCGAGGTGGGTCAGCTCGCCGACCGCCTGCCCGGCCAGCACGCTGCCGCTGGCGAAGAAGCCGATGTACATCACGATGACCAGCGCCAGCGGGACCACCGCCCCGCGCACCCCGAACTGCGCCCGGGAGGTGATCATCTGCGGCAGCCCGAGCCGCGGCCCCTGCGCCGAGTGCAGGGCCATCACCGCCCCGCCCAGGAGGTTGCCGAGCAGCAGCCCGATCAGTGACCAGAAGGCGTTCGCCCCGAAGACGACGGCCAGGGCGCCGGTGATGACGGCGGTGATCTGGAGGTTGGCGCCCAGCCAGAGGGTGAACTGGCTGACCGCGCTGCCGTGCCGTTCGTCGTCGGGGACGACGTCGATGGAGCGCCGTTCGACCACACCTGCCATGAGTCCGCCTCGGGTCGTGCCTGTATGGATCCATGCAGGATCGACGCCGATGAATGGAAGGTCAATAGGCGGGATCGAATGCCGCGGTTAATTACTGGTAACGGCGGACCCGGCCGGCCGGGGCTCAGGCCGCCGTCGTGTCCATCGGCCGCAGCTCATCGGCGTACGAGACCGACACCCGCCGCATCAGCCCGTCCTCGGTGATGTCGTACTGGCCCAGGCGCCACAGCGGCGGCGAGTAGGCGTGCACCGACACCGCGTCGTCGGTCGCGCCGGTGAGGCGGTGGATGTGGTCCGGCCCGAAGCAGAACGAGGAGCCCGCGCCGACCGCGGCGGCCGCATGCTCGCCGCCGATCCGCGGGTTGGACTCGGTCAGGACGCCCTGGACGACATGCACCGCCCCCGAGGAGAGGTCGTGGTCGTGCCAGCCGGTGTCGTTCTGCCGGGTCCAGCACAGCAGCCAGACGTCCACGAACTCGTCGCGGTACAGCGAGGCGTAGTGCCGCTCGGTGTCGGAGAAGGCGACCTCCTCGCGCCACAGCTCCGGGCGCGCGGCCAGCTCGTCGACCAGGGCCTGGAGCTCGCGTTTGTCGAGGTTGCGCTCGGGCAGTGCGGTGAACGGCTGCTCGCCGTCGGGGACCTCACGGGCGGTGTCGGCCTGGGAGGTGGTGTCCGTCATGGGCGGGCTCCTTTCGTCGGGCCCAGCAGGCGGGCCGGGTTGGCATGGCGCAGGGCGTGGACGGCGGCGTCCGCGCCCAGGTCGGGGAGGGTGGGGGCGGCATAGGGGCGGTCGCTGCCGCTGACCACCGCATCGATGCCGACGGCCCGTACGAGGGCGTCCACCGCGCGGGTTCCGTACGAGGAGGTCTCGTAGAAGGCGCGGCAGTCGACCCGGCCGCGGTCCCGGCCGCCGCCGCGGGCGACCAGCCGCTCCCCGTGCAGCGGCGCCAGGCCGGCCAGCGCGGCGAAGCAGACCCGCAGATCCGGGTGGCGCGGCCGGCCGAAGGCGCGGAAGGCGAACCAGGAGGCGTGCAGCTGCTGGACGTACGGGACCAGGGCGGGCCACCAGACGGGCGCGGTGGGCTCGGCAGTGGAAAGGGGCCGCGCAGCGTCGGCTTGGGGCGGTGGCGGGCGACGGGCGGGCGCGGCGCCGGGGTGCACGAACAGTGGTTTGTCCTGCTCGGCGATGACGTCCAGCAGCGGTGCGCAGCGGTCCCAGCCCGCGGCGTCGAGGAGCGCGGTGGCGGGGAGCTGGAGGCCCACGCAGCCGCGCGCCAGCTCGCGCCGCAGCGCCGCGGTGTCCGGCTCGGGTGCGGAGAGGCAGGCCGAGGCCCAGACGCCGAAGGGGGCGGGCAGGTCCAGCGCGCCGTCGTGGAACGCGCTGAGTAGCGGGGCGGCCTCCGTGGGCGGCAGATATTCGATGCCGAGCGGACTGGAGAGCGAGACCAGGGCGAGGTCCAGGCCGTCGGAGCGGGCGAGCCGGGCGCGGGCCGCGATGTCGTGGTCGGCGGGGTCGACGGCGTACGGCGGCTCACCGGGCAGCTGCAGCGTCCAGCCGTCGAGCCGGGGTGGCGCGGTGCGGGACCGCAGCAGGGCGAGGAACTCGGGCGGCCAGATGTGCTGGTGGACGTCGGTGGCCACGGGCCTCCCTCCGGGACGGCGCGGTCGGACGGACCGGCGGGCGGTTGGTCGGCCGGTTGGTCGGCCGGTTGGTCGGTCGGCCGGGCGGGCGGCGCACGCAGGACGGTCGGCCCGTCGGCCCACCCCTGAAACGCTTCACTTAACCGATTAACTTACGCGCTTAAGTGAAACGGTTAACAGCTTCCGCTGTCAAGGCCGTGCCCGTGCCGCCGGCCCGAGCCCCCCACCGGGAAGACCGCATCGAGGCCGGGTGCGGCGCCCTGCTTCGGTAGGCTTCCGGACATGGCCAGGCCGAATAAGCGCACCACCCTCCGTGAGGTGGCCGAGGCCACCGGACTCTCCACCGCCGCCGTCTCCTACGCACTGCGCGGCAAGCATGTCTCCAAGGAGACCGAGGAGCGGGTGCGCAGGGCCGCCGCCGAGCTCGGCTACGAGGCCGACCCGATCGCCCGCGCGCTCGCCAGCGGCCGGACCAGCACCGTCGGGGTACTCGCCGGTGACCTTCAGGACCTGTGGCAGCAGCAGCTGATGGCGGCCATAGGGCGCGAACTGCTGGCCGGTGACCGCTATGCGCTGATCCTCGACGCGGGCGGCGACCCCGAGCGTGAGCTGGCCCTCGCCAAGCAGCTGCGCGACCAGCGGGTGGACGGTCTGCTGGTCTCGCCCGTCGATCCCTCCGCCGAGGGCTGGTCGAAGATCGCCGACGCGGTGCCGGTGGTCTCCATCGGTGACGCGCTGAGCCGGGCCCGTACGGCGGGCGAGGTCCTCTTCGACAACCGGGCGGGCATCGACGCCGTCCTCGACTACCTCCGGGGGCTGGGCCACCGCCGGGTCACCGTGCTGACCCCCACTGGCCCCTCCACCCCCGACCGCCCCGCCGATGTCTATGTCCGCGAGGCCGCCGACCGGCTCGGTATCGAGGCCGAAGTGCTGCCCTGCCCCCAGGAGTTGGACGCGGCGACCGCGATGGCCCGCCGCGTCCTGGCCAACAGCCCGGACGGCCGCCGCCCGGCCGGTGCGCTCGCCCCGCCCACCGCGGTCTTCTGCTTCTCCGACTCCATCGCCTACGGCGTCTACGCGGCCGCCGCCGAGGCCGCCCTCACCATCGGCCGGGACCTCTCCGTCGTCGGCTTCGACGACCACCCCGTCTCCCGGGTCCTCACCCCGCCCCTGACCACCGTCGACTGGGGCCTGGCCGAGATCGCCAAGGAGGCCGCCCGCCTCGCCGTCGCCGCCATCGAGGGCCGCCGCGTCCGGCGCAAGCGCATCCTGTGCGCTCCCCGCCTCTCGGAACGGGGCTCGGCGGCGGAGCTCCGCCGGGAGTGATGCCGCGGGGCCGATGACCGGATCGCGCACTGCCGGTGACGCGGACAGTGCGCTGCATTCCGCGAAGCCGGCGAGCGCGGCGAAAGGATTCAAGCGCGCGCCCGGTCTCCGGCTGCACGGTGCCCGGCCGGGGCGCAGACTGGTGCCGGGCGCTCCGGTACGGTCGGGGCGTGTGTACCGGTGGTCGGCCGACGGGCGGATGGGCGGGTCCTCGATGAAGCGGTCCTCGACGGGTGGAGCCGCGGCGGTGAGTGAAGCCGCGGCGGGCGACGGTGCCGCGGCGGCGGAGGGCCGGGGCGCGCCGCAGGGGGAGCCGGTGGACCGGCTGGAGGCGCACCGTACCGAACTGACCGGCTACTGCTACCGGATGCTGGGATCGGCGTTCGAGGCCGAGGATGCCGTGCAGGAGACGATGGTGCGGGCCTGGCGGAGCTACGACCGGTTCGAGGGGCGGGCCTCGCTGCGGTCCTGGCTCTACCGGATCGCCACGAATGTCTGCCTGGACCTGCTCAAGGGCAGCCGGCGCCGGGCCCGGCCGATGGATCTCGCCTCCCCGTCGAGCGTGGACAGCCCGATCGGCACCGGGCTGCCCGAGACGACCTGGATCGGGCCCGTCCCGGACCAGCGGGTGCTGGCGTCCGCCGGGGACCCGGCGGAGACCGCCGTCGCCCGGGAGTCGATCCGGCTCGCCTTCATCTCCGCGCTCCAGCGGCTGGCGCCCCGGCAGCGGGCGGTGCTGATCCTGCGGGAGGTGCTCAGCTGGTCGGCGAGCGAGGTCGCGGAGCTGCTGGGCAGCTCGGTCGCCTCGGTCAACAGCGCGCTGCAGCGGGCCCGGGCCACCCTCGCCGCGTCCGGGGACGGCGCCGCCGACACCGCCCCGCCGCCGTTGGACGACGCCCAGCAGGCGCTGCTGCGGCGCTATGTGGACGCCTTCGAGCGGTTCGACATGGACGCGCTCACCGCCGTGCTGCACGAGGACTCCACGCTGTCCATGCCGCCGTACGCCCTGTGGCTGCGCGGCCGTGCCGACATCCTGGAGTGGCTGCGCGGGCCGGGCGAGGGCTGCGAGGGGTCGCATCTGGTACCGGTCCGGGCGAACGGCCGGCCGGCGTTCGGGCAGTACCGCGCGGACGGCCTGCCCTGGGCGATCCAGGTGATCGAGACGGCGGGCGGCCGGGTCACCGCGCTCCAGTCCTTCCTGGACACCGAGCGGCTGTTCCCGCTGTTCGGCCTGCCGCTCCGCTACGGCGGCGACGGGGTCAGCTCAGCTTCCGCTTCTTGAGCCACTCCTCGGCCACCCGGTCCGGGTCCTGCTTCTCCTTGTCGACGAGGCGGTTGAGCTCGGTGAGGTCGGCGGTGGTGAGCGTGTTGCCCAGCCGGGCCAGCGCCTTGCGGACCTTCGAGTCGGCCTTACGGGCGGCGATCAGCGGGACGATGTGCTGGGCCGGAATGAGGTGCTTGGGGTCCTGGAGCAGCACCCAGCCGTTCTCCGCGGTGTCGACATCGGTGGTGAAGACATTGGCGATATCGATGTCGCCCTTCTTCAGGGCGCCCTTGACCAGCGGACCGGACGAGTCCAGCGCCTTGAACTCCTTGAATTCCACGCCGTACTGCTCCTTGAGGCCGACGAGCCCGACGACCCGCTTCTTCATCTCGGCGGCGGCGCCGAAGACCAGCTTGCCGTTGACCTTGCGCAGATCGGCGAGCGTCTTCAGTCCGTAGTGGTCGGCGGTCTCCCGGGTGACGGCGAAGCTGTCGCGGTCCTCGGCGGCGGCGTACGGGAGGACTTCGAGGCCGTTCGGCAACACGGTGGCCAGCGCGTTCTGCATCGCGCCGGCCTCGGTCTCGGTGGCCTTCTTGTCGAGGTAGAGCAGCAGACTGCCCTGGTATTCGGGGAGCAGATCGATATCGCCGGAGCGCAGTGCGGGGACCACGATCTCGCGGGAGCCGAGGTTGGGCTTGACGGTGGTCTTGACCCCGGCGGCGTTCAGCACGCCCGCGTAGAGGTAGCCGAGGATCTGGTTCTCGGTGAAGTTGGCGGTGCCGATGGTCAGTCCGCCGCTGCTGCTGCCGCTGTCGCCGCCGACGCCGTCCCCCTTGAGGGAGGTGATGCCGGAGGAGCAGGCGGCCAGCAGCGGGGCCGAGGCGCCGGCGAGGAGCGTGGTCAGGACGGTACGACGGTTCATGGGCGGGACTCCTCGGGACGTACGGAGGGGGCGGGGACGGCGGATGCTCAGCGGGCGGCGGCCGGGCGGCCGCGGAACAGCAGCCGCGTCAGGCCGCCCAGCGCCAGGTCGGCGACGACGGCGAGCACGGCCACCAGGACCGCACCCCCGAGGACCTGCACCAGGTCGCGCTGCGCCAGGCCGTCGAAGACATAGCGGCCCAGCCCGCCGAAGCTGACATAGGCGGCGATGGTGGCGGTGGCGACGACCTGCACGGTCGCCAGCCGTACGCCGGTCATGATCAGGGGGAGCGCCAGCGGGAGTTCGACCTGCCAGAGGACCTGGTGGCCGCGCAGTCCCACGCCCTTGGCGGCGTCCTTGACCTCGGGGTCGACGGCGGCCATGCCCGCGTACGTATTGGTGATGATCACGGGCACGGCGAGCGCGACCAGCGACACATACACCGGCCAGACACTCAGCCCGCCCGCCAGGAACACCAGGGTGACCAGGCCGACGGTGGGCAGCGCCCGGCCGAAGGAGGAGAGGTTGACGGCGAGGAAGGCGCCACGGCCGGTGTGCCCGATGAGCAGACCGACCGGCAGCGCGAGCACGGCCGCGGCGAGGGTGGCCAGGAGCGAGTACTCCAGGTGCTCCAGGACGCGGGTGGCGATGCCCTCGGGGCCGGACCACTGGGACGGGCTGGTCAGCCAGGCGGCGAGGTTCTTCAGGAGTTCGAGCATCGGCGCGTCACGCTGCCTTCCGCCACAGAGAGGTGCGCTGCCGGGAGGTGGTGCCGCGCCGCCAGGGGGTGCACAGCCACTGGACGGTCACCAGCAGCGCGTCGGCGACCAGGGCGAGCAGCAGGGTCAGCGCCACACCGGCGATGACCGGGGTGGGGTAGTTGCGCTGGAAGCCGTCGGTGAAGAGCTGGCCGAGGCCGCCGTAGCCGATGTAACTGGCCACGCTGACCAGGGAGATGGACATGACGGTGGCGACCCGTATGCCCGCCATGATCACCGGGAGGGCGAGCGGCAGCTCGACGGTGAGCAGGGTGCGCAGCGGCCGGGTCCCCATGGCCTCGGATGCCTCGCGGGCCCTGGCCGGGACCGCGTCCAGGCCCTCGACGGTGTTCCGCACCAGCACGACCAGGGTGTACGCGGTCAGACCGACGATCGCGGTGGTGCGGGTCAGGCCGGTGACCGGCAGCAGCAGGACGAAGAAGGCCAGGGACGGGATGGTGTAGAGGATGTTGGACGCGCCGAGGACGAAGCCGCGCAGCGGCCGTACCCGGTGCGCGAGGACCGCCAGCGGCAGCGCGATCAGCAGTCCGAGGAGGACCGCGGGGACGGCGGTGGCGAGGTGGTCCGCGGTGAGCTCGGCCATCTCGTCGGCGTGGTCGGGGAACCAGCCCCACTCGATGGTCATGCGGAGGGCTCCGGGGCGGACGGCTCGGGGGCGGAGGGCTCCGGAGCGGCGGCGGTCTTGCGGGGCGCGGCGGCCTCGCGGTCTTCGGCGTCCCCGGAGGCGCGCGGCTCCGCGGCGGCCGCCGCCCGGCCCGCCTCCGCGTGGCTGCGGCCGGCCCGTTCGTGGATGGCGTCGCGGGAGGTGAGGCCGGTCAGCACCCCGTCGGCGGTGACCCGGGCGACCGCGGCGGCCGGGGAGGAGACGGCCTCGTTGAGCGCGGAGAGGAGGGAGTCGCTGTCGCGCAGCGGCCGTACGGCCTCCAGGGGGGCCTCGCCGGCCGTGCCGGCGGCGGGCAGCGCGTCGGTGTCCAGCCAGCCCAGCGGTTCGCCGCGCGGGGAGGTCACCAGGCGCCAGCGGTCGCCGTCGCGGGATATCCGGCCGACCGGCTCGTCGGCGCGTATCGCCCCGCCGGGCGCGTACGGCACGTCCGCGAGGTCGGTGAGCGAGAGCAGTTTGAGACCGCGCTCGGCGCCCAGGAAGTCGGCGACGAAGTCATCGGCCGGACGGGCCAGCAGCTCGGCGGGTGCGGCGCACTGGACGAGCCGGCCGCCGGTGCGGAAGACCGCGATCCGGTCGCCCAGCCGGACCGCCTCGTCGATGTCGTGGGTGACGAAGACGACGGTCTTGCGCAGCTCCTCCTGGAGCCGCAGCAGTTCGTTCTGGAGCTGGGTGCGGACGACCGGGTCGACCGCGCCGAACGGCTCGTCCATCAACAGGACGGGCGGGTCGGCGGCGAGCGCACGGGCCACGCCGACGCGCTGCTGCTGGCCGCCGGAGAGCTGGTGCGGATAGCGCTTGCCGGCGTCGGCGGGCAGGCCGACCAGCTCCAGCAGCTCGGCGGCGCGGGCGCGGGCCTTGCGCCTGCCCCAGCCCAGCAGCAGCGGAACGGTCGCGATGTTGTCCAGGATCGTACGGTGAGGGAAGAGACCGGACTGCTGGATGACGTAGCCGATGCCGCGGCGCAGCTCGGCGGCGTCCGCCTCCAGGATGTCGCGGCCGCCGACGCTGATCGTGCCGGATGTCGGTTCGACCATGCGGTTGACCATCCGCAGGGTGGTCGTCTTGCCGCATCCCGACGAGCCGACGAGGACGGTGACGCCGCCCTCGGGCAGGTCCAGGGACAGCGCGTCCACGGCGGTGGTGCCATTCGGGTATCGCTTGCTGACTGCGTCGAACCTGATCATCCGCTGCCCCTTGCCCGGCCTGCATAGCATCATGCAGAGTCTTAGGCACGTGAATAGAAGTCAATAGGCGGGAACGCATCGCCTGTTACCCCGCCTTTTACTTCGGCTCACCGTACGGAACGAGGTGTCGGACTTCCGTTCATAAAGCGCGTTAAAAGAGGGAGTTGAGCCCCTTGGTTTCCCACATGCTGGACAACGGCCGACGCATCACGCTCGACGGAAGCACGCTGCGCACCACCGACATCGCCGCCCTCGCCGAGCGCACCGCACACCCCACGGCACCCGACCCCAAGGCATTCGCCCGCGCCGCGGAATCCTGGGAAACCGCCCGCCGCCTCGCCGCCACCGGCCGGGTCTACGGGCGCAGCACCGGCGTCGGCGCCAACCGCACCCAGGACGTCGGAGCCGCCGACGCCGACCACGGACTGCGGCTGCTGCGCAGCCACGCCGGTGCGATCGGCGACCCGCTGCCCGCCCGCGAGGTCCGGGCCATGCTCGCGGTACGCGCCAACCAGCTGCTGGCGGGCGGCGCGGGCCTGAACCCCGCCGTCATCACCTCCCTGCTCGACGCCCTGGACACCGGCACCCACCCCGTCGTCAACGAACACGGCGCCGTCGGCACCGGCGACCTGGCCGCGCTCGCCCAGACCGGCCTGGCCCTGGCCGGCGAACACCCCTGGCAGTGCGCGCCCGGCGGCCGGGCCCCCGCCCCCATCGCCCTCGACAACAACGACGCCCTCGCCCTGATCAGCAGCAACGCCCTCACCCTCGGCCAGTCCGCGCTCGCCCTCGACGAACTGCGCCGGGTGCTGGCCGCCTCGCTCCCGATCGCCGCGCTCTCCCTCCTCGCGGTCGGCGGCTCCTACGAACCCTTCGCCGAGCCGGTCATGCTCGCCCGCCCGCACCCCGGCTCCACGGCCGCCGCCGCCCGGCTGCGCACCCTCTCCGGCATCCCGACCCGCCCCACCGCGCCCCTCGGCCGCATCCAGGACCCGTACGGCTTCCGCTGCCTGCCGCAGATCCACGGCCCGGCGCTGGACGCCGCCGACACCCTGGACGCGGTGCTGACCGTCGAGGTGAACGCCGCCGCCGAGAACCCCCTGATCAGCATCGAGGACCAGGCCGCCTACCACCACGGCAACTTCTACGCCGCGCATGCCGCGCTCGCCCTGGACACCTTCCGGCTGGCCGTGCTCCAGACCGCCCGGCTGTCCACCGCCCGGCTCGCCGCGCTCTCCGAACCCGACCTCACCCGGCTGCGGCCCTTCCTGGGGGACGCGGCGCCCGCCAGCTCCGGCGTGATGATCCTCGAATACGCGGCCGGCGCGGCGCTCGGCGAGATGCGCGCGGTCTCCCACCCGGCCTCGCTCGGCCACGCCGTCCTCTCCCGCGGCGTCGAGGAACAGGCCAGTTTCGCCTCCCTCGGCGCCAGCCAGGCCCTGCGCGCCTGCACCTACTACCGCCAGATCCTCGCCTGCGAACTGGTCGCCGCCATCCGCGCCTTGCGCATGCGCTCCCTGGAACCCGACCCGGACCTGCCCCTCGCCACCGCCTTCGCGCTCGCCGCTGAGGCCCTCGACCCACGGATGGAGGACCGTCCGCTGACTGATGACGTGGCGACGGCGATGGGGTTGCTGGACGGGTTGGCGGGGGTGTGAGGGGCGTGGGCGGCGGGGCCGTGCGGCGGCGGGGCTGTGTGGGGCGGTGGGCGGCGGCGCCCGGGGCGGCCCCGTACGGCCGGATCGCGTGGCGTCCCCCGGACCGGAGCGGGCCAGGAATTCCGTACAGTCGGTCGACACAGGACAAGGCCCCCGACCGGGCCGGGAAGAAGAGGCGATGAGCGGGGACGGGGACAACGGCACCGGCACCGGCGGCACCGGCGGCACCGGCGGCACCGGCGGCACCGGCGGCACCGGCGGCGCAGGCGGCGTGGCCGGCGACGGGCCGCGGGACCGGGCCGGGACGACGCAGGGGGCGCGGGGCGCTGCGGGTGCGGGCACCGGGCGGGAGGCCGGTGCGGGCTCGGGCGCCGGGAGGAATGTGGGTGCGGACGTCGGCGCGGATACCGGGCGGGGTGCCGGCGAAGGCGCCGGACGGGGTGCCGGTGCGGGCGCCGGGCGGGACACCGATGCGGCCGCTGGCGTGCATGCCGGTGCGGATACCGGTATGGACACCGGCACCGCCGCCCGGCTCCAGAAGCTCTTCGAGGGCCACCGGCTGACCCCCACCCAGCGCCGGATCGCCCACTGCATGGTGCGCCGGGCCGCCGACGCGCCCTTCCTCTCCAGCGTCGAACTGGCCGAACTGGCCGGTGTCAGCCAGCCGTCCGTCACCCGCTTCGCCGTCGCCCTGGGCTTCGACGGCTACCCGGCGCTCCGCCGCCATCTGCGCGAGGTCGCCCCCACGGACAAGCCCGACGACACCGGCTCCTACAACGAGTACCAGCAGGCCGTGCAGGCCGAGATCGACAACCTCCGCCATCTCGCCGCCGCCCTCGCCGACCCGTCGCCGGTGATCGAGGCCGGCCGCCTCTTCGCCGCCTCCCGTCCGCTCCCCGTCCTCGGCCTGCGCGCCGCCACCGCCCAGGCCGCCGGCTTCAGCTACTTCGCCCGCAAGGTCCACCCCGATGTCCGGCTGCTCGACGAGGGCGGCACCATGCTCACCGACCGCATCGACGCCGCCGTACGCGCCGGGGCGAGCGCCCTGCTCTGCTTCGCCCTGCCCCGCCACCCCCGTGAGGTCGTCGACGCGCTGGAGTACGCCCGCACGGCCGGTCTGACCGTCGTCACCGTCGCCGACAGCGCCTTCGCCCCCGTCGCCCACCACACCGACCTACTCCTCCCGGCCCCCGTCGGCACCGGCCTGGCCTTCGACACGGCCTGCGCCCCCATGCTCCTGGGCCGCGTCCTCCTGGAAGCGATGTGCGACGCCCTGCCCGACGCCCAGGCCCGCCTGGAACAGTTCGACGCCAGGGCAGCGGCCCGGGGGTTGTTCGTGGAGTGAGGCGCGGGGGAGGGGGCGGACCTCACCCGTTCCGGTGGCGTCCCGCGGGAGGTGAGTGCTGTCCCCGCGCCTGGAAGCCGCCGGGCGCGTCGCTTCCGGACGCTGCTGGGTACGTCGCTCCCGGGCCGTGACTCCCAGCCCTCCCCGCCACCGGCCGGCGGCTCGGTTACGGCCGGCCGAGGTCGCGGAGGGCCGCCGCGTGGGCCGAGCCGCTCTCCGCGGTGAGTTCCTCCAGGGTCTGCGGGGTGCGGATGGTCGCGAAGCGGATGGCGCCGTCGGAGTCCGGGGCATAGCCGTAAATCCCGGGGCGCGGGAGGGAGTTGTAGGCGAAGTGGGTGGAGAAGTAGTACGCGCCGGTGTCCAGGAGCGCGGCGTGGTCACCGGCTTCCAGGAGGGGGAGCGGCCGGTTCTCGGCGACCAGGTCACCCGCGAAGCAGCACGGCCCCGCGATGTCCTGGCCGACCGGAGCGCCCGTCTTGGGGCGCCCTTCGGTGTCGTAGCCGGCGACCCGGATCGGCCAGGCCTCGGGAACGAAGACCGTACGGGTGGCGACCTGGGCGCCGGCGTGGGTGACCGCGATCGGCCGGCCGCCGGCCGACTTCGCGTACTCGACGCGGGCGAGGACCGTGCCGTGCTTGGCCAGCAGTGAGCGGCCGAACTCGGTGACGAGGCCGTAGCGTCCGGACAGCAGGCCGGGCACGGCCGCGTGGAGCAGCGCGGCGTACTCGCGGTAGGTCGGGGTCTGGACGTCCGAGGAGAAATTCACCGGCAGCCCGCCGCCGATGTCGAGGGTGTCGATCTGGCGCCGGCCGGCCTTCTCGTTGATCTCCTCGGCCAGCAGGAACAGGGCCCGTACGCCCGCGGCCATCAGCTCCAGCGCCATGCCCTGGGAGCCCACATGGGCGTGCAGCCGGGTCAGCCACGGTCGGGCGAGGAAGGCGTTGACGACCCACTCGCGGGCGCCCTCGTCGCGCAGCGCGACACCGAACTTGGAGGTGTCGGTGGCGGTGCTCATCGCACCGATGGTGCCGCCGCCGATCTGCGGATTGACCCGCACACCGATGGGCGCGGAGCTCGGCGCGGAGGCCATCAGCGCGTCGATCCGCGCCAGTTCCTCGGGGTTGTCGGCATTGACGGCGATCCCGAGGGCCAGCGCCTCACGCAGCTCGGCGAGGGTCTTCGCGGGCGAGTCCAGGACGGTCCGCGCGACCGGCACCCCGGCGGCGCGGGCCAGCGCCAGCTCACCGGGACTGGCCACCTCGCAGCCCAGCCCCTCCTGCGCGAGCAGCTTCAGTACGGGCACGAGCGAGGCGGCCTTCACCGCGAAGGCGTGCAGGACCGGGGTGCCCGGAGCGGTGAACTCCTCGAACGCCGCGCGGAGTTCACCCGCCGAACGCCGGATCCCGGCGATATCCAGCAGCCCGACCACGGGCTCCCCGGCTCCCACCAGCCCCCGCGCAACGGCGGCCTCTACGGCTCGGTCTCGGTCCGTGAACGTCATGACACAACTCCATCATTGGCTGGGGGTACGACGCCAACGCACACCGGGGCATGGCACGGGCGGGGGAGAAGACGCTGGTCAGGGCACTTCCGGGGCTCAGTCATGGGGCTACTCCGACGCCGACTTCGAGCTTGGCCTGTCTCGCTGGTGTGGCTCCGGGTCCGCTTGGACTTCGGCTTGTCTCGCCGGGGCGGCTGCGGTCGCCCCCCGCCTTCAGGCTGCCCGGTCTCGGGCCCGCCCCGGTCTCGGGCCCGCCCCGGTGGCGGGGGCCGTCCCGGGGCGGCTTGGTCCTGCGCCGTCCGCCCCCCGCTCGGCCGGCCAAGCCGCCGCTGAGATCGTCTGCCCCCCCCGCGCAGACGGTCCCGGCGCCGGGGCGGGCCGCCCGGCCAGGCACCCTTGCCCCAATGGCCGGCCCAGCCGTCGCTGAGACCGTCTGTCCCCTGCGCAGACGGTCCCCGCGCCGCCCGGACCGCCCGGTCAGGCGCCCTTGCTCCGCCCCATCCTCAGGCCCTCCGTCCTCAGGCCCCCCGTCCCCCGCTCAGTGACGCCTTGCGGTGGCGTTCGGCGAGGCGGGAGCCGGATTCGCGGCGGGCGGCGCGGCGGAGGAGGGGGATGGCGAGGAGGAAGCCGAGGATGGCCCAGGCGGTGAGTATCAGGGCCACGGTCGGGAGTTCCCAGGAGCCGGCTGGTTCCGCGGCGCGGGCGGCGTCCGGCAGGAGGGCCGAGCGCAGGCCCTGCGCCATCCACTTGAGCGGGAAGACGGAGGCGATCTTCTGCACCATCTCGGGCAGCGAGCTGAGCGGGAACATCGCGCCGGAGGTGATCAGCAGCGCCATGACGGGCAGCATGATCAGGGCAAGCGCCTCACGCGGGTTCGGGAGGACGGCGCCGATGGCCGCTCCCAGCGGCACGACGGCGAGCAGGCCGAGCGCACTGACCCACAGCAGCGTCAGCCAGCCTCCCGGCCCGTGCGGCAGTGGCCCGTCCACCAGCAGCGCGGCCGTTCCCAGCAGCAGGATCAGCGTGCCGAACGCCATCGCCACCACCAGCAGCGACTTGGCGACGAGATAGGCCGGTATGCCGCCGGGGGTGGCACGCAGCCGCAGCAGCGCGCCCTCCTCGCGCTCGGTCACCAGGATCTGCGGGAGGTTGACCAGCCCGATCTGGAGCAGCAGATAGGCGGCGAAGCCCGAGAGCGTCAGATGGGCCATCGGGATCTGGGTGCCGGGCACCTTGTCGCTGATGTAGCCGGCGAGCACCAGGGCCACGACGACGTTGATCAGATGGCCGCTCAACTCCTTGGGGTTGCGCAGGAGATGGCGCAGCTCGATGCCGCCGCGCAGGAAGCCGGCGCGCCAGTAGCGGCGGCGGGGGTGTGGGGCGGCGGCCTCCCGGGGCGCCGCCGCGGTCGTGCGGACCGGGGCCATGGTGCCCACCGCGGGCGTGCCCACCGTGGGCGTGCCCGCCGGGGGCGTGGTCCGCGTGGTGCCGGCCCCCTCGGTCGTGTCCGTCGTCGCTGTCGTTTCCGTCCCGGCGCTCACGTCGGTCCCCCTCATGCGGCTCGCTTCTCCCCGTCCGAGGCTCCGGCCTCGCTCGCGTCCGTGGTCCCGGTGCCGGCGCCGTCCCCGGCGTCCCGGTGGACCATGTGCAGATAGGTGTCCTCCAGCGTCGGCCGCCGGACCTCCAGGTCGGCGACCGGTCCCCCCGTCTCCCGGTGGAGTTCCCAGACCAGCTGGGAAGGGTCCTCGGTACGTTCGCGCCGGGCCGAACCGTCGGGGGCCGTCCAGCGGACCTCGGCCTGGGCGGCGGCCCTGCGGGCCAGTTCCGACGGGGTGCCGTAGGCCCGGATCCGGCCGTTGACCAGCATCGCTATCCGGTCGGCCAGTCGCTCGGCCTCGGCCAGATCGTGGGTGGTGAGCAGGATCGTGACGCCCTCGTCGCGGGCGAGCCGTTCGACCAGATCGTGGAAGTCGCGCCGGGCCTCGGGGTCGAAGCCGGTCGTCGGCTCGTCCAGGAAGAGGAGTTCGGGGCGGCCGACGATGGCGAGTGCGACGTCCAGACGGCGGCGCTGGCCGCCGGAGAGCCGGTCGACCTGCTGGCGGGCCTGCTCGGTGAGGCCCACCAGGGCGAGGAGTTCGGCCGGGTCGCGCGGCCGCGGGTAGTACGTGGCGAAGTGCGTCAGCAGCTCGGCGACCTGCCAGCGGCGGTGGTCGCGCCAGGACTGGAGGACCAGGCCGATCCGCGCGCGCCAGGCGTCGTCGCCGCGCGCCGGGTCCGTGCCCAGAACGGCGACTTCGCCGGCGGAGCGCTGCCGGAAGCCCTCCAGGATCTCGACGGTGGTGGTCTTCCCGGCGCCGTTGGGGCCGAGCAGTGCGAAGATCTCGCCGCGGTGGATGTCCAGGTCGATGCCGTGCAGGACATGCGCGCTGCCGTACGACATCCGCAGGTCGCGTACCCGGATGACGGGTTGGCCGGCGGGGGAGCCCGTGGGTGCCGGAGCCGTCACGGCCTGGCCTGCGGGCTGGTGGTCGGTCGTCGTCATCGGCCCGCCTTCGCGTGGTGTTGCCGTTGCTGGGTGACTGAAGCGGTCGCGTCGGCGGCATCCGGCGCCGGCCCGGCCGCCGCGGCGGGCCCCGCGCCCTCGACGATGGCCCGGAGCGCGGCCACATGCCCCTCGAAGGCGGTCCGGCCGCGGCTCGTCAGCCGTACCTTGGTGCGGCGTTTGCGGCCGCCGCCTTCCTTGCGGATCTCCAGATATCCGGCCTCTTCCAGGGTGTGCAGCTGCTTGGAGAGCGCGGAGTCGCTGAGCGAGAGGCTGTCGCGGATGAAGGGAAAGTCGGCCCATTCCGTGGCGGCGAGCAGCGCCACCACGGACAGCCGGGTGGAAGGGTGGATCAGTTCGTCGAAGCCGCTCGGGGTGCTCATCGGACCGCCCTCTCGTGGGTGGCTCTGCCGGCCCGGTCGCGGAGCGTGCTGACCGCCCAGCGGTTCGCCGGGCCGACGAAGAGCAGGAAGGTGGCCGCCGAGAGCGTGGCCTGGATCAGGCTGCCGAACGGCAGCGCCAGCCACTCGACCAGACGGCCGGAGAGCAGGATGGCCACGAGGGTCACCACCATGCCCGCGAAGAAGGTCGCGAACGAGCGCCAGCTGTGGCGCGAGCGGTGCAGCCGGATCCGGGTGCGGCGGTTGTAAACCACCGCCAGGGTGCCCAGCACGGCGATATAGGCGGTCAGTGTCAGCCAGAACGCCCACCTGGGCAGGTCCAGGCCGGAGACGGCGAGGAACATCCACATGATGGCGGCGGTGGTGTACGTCGCCCCGGTGTCGCCCTGGGCGGTTCTCTCGATCTCGTCGTACACCCGCTCCTGCGGCACCCGGATCCGCTGCAGATCCTGCCAGGCCTGTTCGGCATCCACGGTCGTGGTCATGGCCATCGCCTCCCCAAGGCGGTCGAGCTTTCCCCGTTGACTTGCTCACTAGGAAAGTTAGCGCAGACTTTCCCGGTGGACAAGTCAAAAATTCCGGAGGGGTTGGCCGGTTCGTGCGGCTCGTCACGCGTGGCTCACCGTGCCCTGTTGACTAGCACTATTCATAAACCCCAATATGTGAATAGCTCAATCCATTCGACGTCAGGGAGGCAGGGCCCATGTCGGGACCGCGACCCGTGCGGGCACCGCGCGGTACGGAGCTGAGTGCTCGGGGATGGCAGCAGGAAGCCGCGCTGCGCATGCTGCAGAACAACCTCGATCCGGAGGTGGCCGAACACCCGGACCAGCTCGTCGTCTACGGCGGCACCGGCAAGGCCGCACGGGACTGGCGCTCCTTCGACGCGATGGTGCGCACGCTCACCACCCTCAAGCAGGACGAGACGATGCTCGTCCAGTCCGGCCGGCCGGTCGGCGTGATGCAGACGCACGAATGGGCCCCGCGGGTGCTCATCGCCAACTCCAACCTCGTCGGCGACTGGGCCAACTGGGAGGAGTTCCGCCGCCTGGAGGCCCTCGGCCTGACCATGTACGGGCAGATGACCGCCGGTTCGTGGATCTACATCGGCACCCAGGGCATCCTCCAGGGCACCTACGAGACCTTCGCCGCCGTCGCCGCCAAGAAGTTCCACGGCACGCTGGCCGGGACCATCACCCTCACCGCCGGCCTCGGCGGCATGGGCGGCGCCCAGCCGCTCGCCGTCACCATGAACGACGGCGTCGCGATCTGCATCGACGTCGACCCGCGCGCGATCGAGCGCCGGATCGAGCACCGCTACCTGGACGTGAAGGCGGACAGCCTCAAGCACGCCCTCGAACTCGCCGTCGAGGCCCGTGACCAGCGCAAGCCGCTCTCCATCGGTCTGCTCGGCAACGCCGCCGAACTGCTGCCGCAGATGCTCGCCGAGGGCGCCCCGATCGACATCGTCACCGACCAGACCAGCGCCCACGACCCGCTGGCCTACCTTCCGGTCGGCATCGACTTCGACGACATGGCCGCCTACGCGGCGGAGAAGCCCGCCGACTTCACCCAGCGGGCGCGCGAGTCGATGGCCCGGCACGTCGAGGCCATGGTCGGCTTCATGGACGCCGGCGCCGAGGTCTTCGACTACGGCAACTCGATCCGCGGCGAGGCCCAACTCGCCGGATACGAGCGGGCCTTCGCCTTCCCCGGCTTCGTCCCCGCCTACATCCGGCCACTGTTCGCCGAGGGCAAGGGCCCGTTCCGCTGGGCCGCGCTGTCCGGCGACGCCCGCGACATCGCCGCCACCGACAAGGCGATCCTGGACCTCTTCCCGGAGAACGAGTCGCTGGCCCGCTGGATCAAGATGGCCGGTGAGCGGGTCCACTTCCAGGGCCTGCCCGCACGGATCTGCTGGCTCGGCTACGGCGAGCGCGACAAGGCCGGTGAGCGCTTCAACGAGATGGTCGCCGACGGCACCCTGCGCGCCCCGCTGGCCATCGGCCGCGATCACCTCGACTGCGGCTCCGTCGCCTCGCCCTACCGCGAGACCGAGGCCATGAAGGACGGCTCGGACGCGATCGCCGACTGGCCGCTGCTCAACGCCATGGTCAACGTCGCCTCCGGCGCCTCCTGGGTCTCGCTGCACCACGGCGGCGGCGTCGGCATGGGCCGCTCGATCCACGCCGGACAGGTCACCGTCGCCGACGGCACCCCGCTGGCCGGCGAGAAGATCCGCCGGGTGCTCACCAACGACCCCGGCATGGGCGTCATCCGGCATGTCGACGCGGGCTACGAGCGCGCCGACGAGGTGGCCGCCGAGCGCGGCGTCCGCATCCCGATGCGCGAGGGCGAAGGCGAGGGCGCGTGACCTCCTCGTTCCACGAGATGTGGGAGGAGCTGCGGCCCCTGGGCCGCGACTCCTCCTCCGGGGGCTACCGCCGCTACGCCTGGACCGGCGCCGACGCCGACTGCCGCGCGTGGTTCCGGGCCCAGGCCGAGGCCCGTGGCCTCAGCTACGAACTGGACCGCAACGGCAACCAGTGGGCCTGGCTCGGCGCCACCGGCTACCAGGACGTGGCCCCCGGCGACGCCGTCGTCACCGGCTCCCACCTGGACTCCGTACCGGACGGCGGTGCCTACGACGGCCCGCTGGGTGTCGTCTCCTCCTTCGCCGCGCTGGACGAACTGCGCCGGAGGGGAACGGAGTTCGACAAGCCGCTGGCGATCGTCAACTTCGGCGACGAGGAAGGCGCCCGCTTCGGCCTGGCCTGCGTCGGCTCCCGGCTCGCCGCCGGGGCGCTGACCACCGAGGCCGCACACCAACTGCGCGACGGCGACGGCATCACCCTCCCGCAGGCCATGGAGCGCGCCGGATACGACCCCGAGGCCATCGGCCCGGACCCCGAACGGCTCGCCCGGATCGGCGCGTTCGTCGAACTCCACGTCGAGCAGGGCCGCGCCCTGGACCTCAGCGGCGACGCCGTCGGCATCGCCTCCGCCATCTGGCCGCACGGCCGCTGGCGGTTCGACTTCCACGGCGAGGCCAACCACGCCGGCACCACCCGTCTCGACGACCGCCGCGACCCGATGCTCAGCTACGCCGCGACCGTGCTCGCCGCCCGCGAACAGGCCCGGCTGGCCGGGGCCCTGGCCACCTTCGGGAAGATCAGCGTGGAGCCGAACGGCGTCAACGCCATCCCCTCGCTGGTCCGCGGCTGGCTGGACTCCCGCGCCGCCGACCAGGAGACCCTCGACACCGTGATCACCGGGATCGAGCGGGCCGCCGCCGAGCGCGCCGCCCGCGACGGGGTGGACCTGACCGTCGTCCGGGAATCCTTCACCCCCGTCGTGGAGTTCCAGCACGCCCTGCGGGACGAGCTGAGCGCGATCCTCGGCAAGACGGGGGAGCGGGCCGTGCCCGTCCTGGGCACCGGCGCCGGGCACGACGCCGGTATTTTGTCCGGAACCGTCCCCACCGCGATGCTCTTCGTCCGCAACCCCACCGGGGTCTCGCACTCGCCCGCCGAGGCGGCCGACGAGGACGACTGCGTCGCCGGGGTCACCGCACTCGCCGACGTACTGGAGGGGCTGGCGTGCCACTGACGCCGCAGACCACACCGACGACGTACTGGCTCGAACACGCCTGGCTCGGCACCCATGTCGAGCCGGGCGTGGCCGTGGACACCGCGGACGGGCGGATCACCGCGGTCCGTACCGGGGCGGACACCCCGCCGCCCGGCGCCACCGCGCTGCGCGGCCTGACCCTCCCCGGTCTCGCCAACGCCCACTCGCACGCCTTCCACCGCGCCCTGCGCGGCACCGTCCAGGTCGGCACCGGCACCTTCTGGACCTGGCGCGAGGTCATGTACAGCGTCGCCGACCGGCTGACCCCCGACACCTATTTCGCCCTCGCCCGCGCCGCTTACGCCGAGATGGCGCTGGCCGGCATCACTTGCGTCGGCGAATTCCACTACCTGCACCACGCGCCCGGCGGCACCCGCTACGGCGACCCCAACGCCATGGGCGAGGCGCTGCTCGCCGCCGCCGCCGAGGCCGGTATCCGCATCACCCTCCTCGACACCGCCTATCTCTCGGCCGGCTTCGGCGCCGCGCCCAACCACCACCAGTTGCGCTTCTCCGACGGCACCGCCGACCGCTGGGCCCAGCGCGCCGACGCCCTCAAGGAGCGCCCACACGCCCGCATCGGCGCCGCCATCCACTCCGTACGCGCCGTCCCCGCCGGGCAGCTCGGCACCGTCGCGGACTGGGCCCGCGAACGGCAGGCCCCCCTGCACGTCCACCTCTCGGAACAGACCGCCGAGAACGACGCCTGCCGCGACGCCCACGGCGTCACCCCCACCCGACTGCTGGCCGACCACGGCGCGCTGGGCCCCCGCACCACCGCGGTGCACGCCACCCACCTCACCGATGAGGACATCGCGCTCCTCGGCGGTTCCCACACGGGCGTGTGCATGTGTCCCACCACCGAACGCGACCTCGCCGACGGCATCGGCCCGGCCGCCCGGCTCCAGGGCCGCGGCAGCCCGCTCTCCCTCGGCAGCGACAGCCACGCCGTCATCGACCTGCTCGAAGAGGCCCGCGCCATGGAGCTCGACGAACGGCTGCGCACCCGCACCCGCGGGCACTGGACGGCCGCCGCCCTGCTGCGCGCCGCGACCGCCGACGGCCACGCCGCCCTGGGCTGGGACGACGCCGGAACCCTCGAAGCCGGCTCGCTCGCCGACCTCACCACGATCGCACTGGACTCCGTACGCACCGCCGGACCACTGCCCCGGCTGGCCGCCGAAACGGCCGTATTCGCCGCCTCCGCGGCGGACGTACGACACACCATCGTCGGCGGGCGGCAGATCGTCCGGGACGGTGTGCACACTCTTGTCCCCGACGTACCCACCGCCCTCGCAGCATCCATCGCCGCCGTACGCGGCTGAAGGAGAACACCCCCGCGATGACGACGACCTCCGCGCCCACCACCGCCATCACCCACATCGCCCAGCTCGTCACCAACGACCCCTCCCTCGGCGAAGGCCCCCTCGGTCTGATCCAGGACGCGGCGGTCGTCATCGACGGCGACCGCATCGCCTGGGTCGGTACCTCCAGCAAAGCACCCGCCACTGACAACGCCGTCGACGCCGGCGGCCGGGCGGCTATCCCCGGCTTTGTCGACTCCCACTCCCACCTGGTCTTCGCCGGTGACCGTACCGCGGAGTTCAACGCCCGGATGTCCGGCCGCCCTTACTCCGCCGGCGGCATCCGCACCACCGTCGCCGCCACCCGCGCCGCCACCGACGAGGCCCTGCACGCGAACATCGCCCGCTACCTCGCCGAGGCGCTCCGCCAGGGCACCACCACCCAGGAGACCAAGTCCGGCTACGGGCTCACCGTCGACGACGAGGCCCGCGCGCTGCGCATCGCCGCCGAGCACACCGACGAGGTCACCTTCCTCGGCGCGCACATCGTCTCGCCCGACTACGCCGACGACCCGGCCGGCTATGTCGACCTGGTCACCGGCCCGATGCTGGACGCCTGCGCCCCGCACGCCCGCTGGGTCGACGTCTTCTGCGAGAAGGGCGCCTTCGACGGCGACCAGGCCCGCGCCGTCCTCACCGCGGGCCGGGCCAAGGGTCTGGTGCCGCGGGTGCACGCCAACCAGCTCGGCCACGGCCCCGGCGTCCAGCTCGCCGTCGAGCTCGGCGCCGCCTCCGCCGACCACTGCACCCACCTCAGCGCGGCCGACATCGACGCCCTCGCGCAGTCCGACACCGTCGCCACCCTGCTGCCGGGCGCCGAGTTCTCCACCCGCGCCCAGTGGCCCGACGCCCGTCCGCTCCTGGAAGCCGGCGCCACCGTCGCCCTTTCCACGGACTGCAACCCCGGCTCGTCCTTCACGAGTTCGATGCCGTTCTGCATCGCGCTGGCCGTCCGCGACATGGGAATGACCCCCGACGAGGCGGTCTGGTCGGCGACCGCGGGCGGCGCCCGCGCACTGCGCCGCACGGACGTCGGCCGGATCACCCCCGGCGCCCGCGCCGACCTCGCCCTCCTGGACGCGCCCTCGCACGTCCACCTCGCCTACCGGCCGGGCGTCCCGCTCGTATCGGCCGTGTGGCACAAGGGAGTTCGCGTCTGACAGCGGTCAGCCGGACGGTCCGCGCGCGCCGCTCATACGCCGCGCGGACCGTCGCGCCGAGCCGCCCGTACACAGCGAAGGAGGGCCCGTCCCGAGTACCCCGGGGCAGGCCCTCCTTCGCGCGGGCGGCTGCCGGCCGTGGTGGCCGGCAGGGACCGCGGGTCCCTCACTCGTCGATCATCAGCCCCTTGCGGAGCCGGACGAGGGTGCGGGAGAGCAGACGGGAGACGTGCATCTGGGAGATGCCCAGCTCCTCGCCGATCTCGGACTGCGTCATGTTGGCGACGAAGCGCAGCGAGAGGATCTTGCGGTCGCGCGAGGGGAGTTCGGCGATCAGCGGCTTGAGGGACTCCACGTACTCGATGCCTTCGAGCCCGTGGTCCTCGTAGCCGATGCGGTCCGCCAGCGCGCCTTCGCTGTCGTCCTCCTCGGGCTGGGCGTCCAGCGAGCTCGCGGTGTACGCGTTGCTCGCGGCCATCCCCTCGACGACCTCGTCACGGCTGATGTCGAGGCGCGCGGCGAGTTCGTGCACCGTGGGGGCGCGGTCCAGCTTCTGCGCGAGTTCATCGCCGGCCTTGGCGAGGTCCAGACGCAGTTCCTGAAGCCGCCTCGGTACCCGCACCGACCAGCTGGTGTCGCGGAAGAAGCGCTTGATCTCGCCGACGATGGTCGGCATCGCGAACGTCGGGAACTCGACGCCACGGCTGAGTTCGAAGCGGTCGATCGCCTTGATCAGGCCGATCGTGCCGACCTGGACGATGTCCTCCATGGGCTCACTGCGGGAGCGGAACCGGGAGGCCGCGAACTTCACCAGCGCGAGGTTGAGCTCGACCAGGGTGTTGCGGACGTACGCGAATTCGTGGGTGCCTTCCTCAAGCGTTTCGAGTCGCTCGAAGAGGGTCTTGGACAGAGCCCTCGCGTCCACCGGGCCCACCTCGTCGAACGGCGGGATCTCGGGCAGATCGTCGACCTCAGTCATCTCTGCCAGATCTGATTCGACAGGCAGTGACTGGGCAGGGATCTGTCCGGTCGGGTCGGACGGGGGTGTCGACGATGCGGGCTGCCGGGTGTCGTCGGTGCGCAATTCGTCGAGCCGGGGTGACATGGTCTCCTCCATCGTTCTCGGCATATGGCTGCCGATGCCTCTACGCGAAGCTGCGGTGTGCGGCGCCTCCAAAGCCGGCCGTTTCGAATGTGTGCTTCTACGCCTACCTGGCTTTGACTGAAGATGGCAAGTGCGTGTTGTCCGTATATTGAGCAATATGCGGATTGTTCGGCTACCGAGAGGCGTCAGGAAGGCGTAGGGTTCGACGAGCGCAGTCGGTAAGCAAACAGTCGTCTAGACAGCAAGAGGGGTGCGCGCGCATGGACCGCGGGACGGTCGGCAGTGCAAGCCGGGGCCGGCTTCACGTCGAGATCCGCCATCACGGCGCCAGCGCGGTGGTGACGGTCTCCGGTGAGCTGGATCACCATACGGCGGATCTGTTGCGTGAGTCACTGGAAGGCTGCGTCGACGACGGCTACGCACGCCTGGTGGTGGACTGCTCACCCCTTGAGTTCATGGACTCCACCGGTCTCAATGTGCTGCTCGGCGCGCGCCTGAAGGCGGAGGCCGAGGGGGGCGGGGTGCATTTGGCGGGGATGCAGCCGGTGGTGGCCCGGGTCTTCGAGATCACGGGCGCGGAGGCGGTCTTCACGGTGCACGACTCGCTCGACGCGGCGCTGGCCGACTGACGTGACAGCGGAGTCCGGAACGTTGCATTCCGGGCACGTAGTACGTGTCACAACTTCCGTACCCAAGAAGTGGGTGTTCTCACCGTCCGGTCGGGCAGGAGACATCTGAATCCTTGAATCAGTCAGTATCTGTTTTCCGTGAACAGGCGAATCGGTGAGGTGAAGCGCTGATGAGCACCACCCGGCCGTACCCGCCGGGCGATCTCGGCCCGGAGCCGGGCGGCGCCGGCGCTTCCGCCGCCCCGGCAGCCGCCCTCCCGGCGGGTCAGATCCGTCGGCTGCGCCTGGCGGGCGCCCGAGGGGCCGTGGCGCGCGGCCGTGACTTCGCCCGGGAGGCCCTGCACGACTGGGGCTGGCTGCCGGCGGCCGGCGCGGACCGGCGGGCCGCGGCGGAGGATGTGCTGCTCGTCGTCTCGGAGCTGGTCACCAACGCCTGTCTGCATGCCGAGGGGCCCGAGGAGCTGCGGCTGCGCTGCACCGGCAAAGTGCTGCGCCTGGAGGTCAGCGACCTCGGCACGGGCCAGCCGGCGCCGCGCAGCCCCCACCGTCCGGGCCGTCCCGGCGGCCACGGCATGTTCATCGTGCAGCGGCTGTGTCTGGACTGGGGCGTGGTGCGCCACCCCGACGGGGCGGGCAAGACCGTATGGGCGGAGCTCGCCGCGCCGTCCTGAAGGGGCGGCTTCGCCGGGAAGAGTTGAGCGCGGGCCTGTGGCCCCCCGCTTCGTCGTGTGCGGAATCTTCCGTTCAGCACCTCCGGGCCGCCGTGCTCCAGGCCGGATTTCCCCGCTGCCCCGGGCCCGGGCCGATCGGGGCTGCGCATTGCCTTCCCTCGGCAAGGTCCCCGGCGTACCTTGAGCGGCCAATCTGATGTGCCGTCAGTAAAATCCGGCGGTGCGCTCACGGGAGAAGGGGAACCGAGGTGGCCCGCTTCTACGAACAGCACGGCAGGCGCCCGGGCCGGGCGGCCGGCCTCGCCGCGGCCGTGGCGATGGCGGCGGGGTCCGCGGTGATGCTCACCGCACCGGCCGCCCATGCCCAGGTCGTCGACGTCAACTACCAGTGCAAAACGCCGATCGGCAACAAGGGCGCGGTCTCGCCCATCGACATCAAGAGCACCCCCAGCGGCGGCGCGTACAAGCTCGTCATGTCCTTCCAGAAGGGCGTCTCCTCCAGCCCGGTCGAGCTGGGCAAGGGCGCCATGAAGCCGACCGCGCTGATCCAGCTGGGCGGCGCGGAGAGCGGTACGGTGCCGGTCGCCGGGCCGCCGAACGACCAGGCCATTCCGGCCAACACCCCCATCAAGATCAGTGACTTGAGCGGCACCTACACGCCCAAGGGCAGCGGCAAGGTCACCTTCACGGCGTCCACCCTCACCATCAAGGCGCTGGGCACCACCACGACCTGTACGCCCAGCAACCATCCGAAGCCCGCGCTGACCCTGGACGTGAAGGGGGCCGGCGGCGGCTCGGGGAGCACCGGCGGTTCCGCCACGGGCGGCGCCTCCGCCGGCGGGCAGCTGCCGCAGACCGGACCCGCGGACTCCGCCGTCGCGCTGGGCACCCTCGGCGGCACGGTGCTGCTGGCCGGTGCGGCCGGTGCGCTCTGGCTGACCCGCCGTCACCAGCGGGTGTGACCCGCCGCGCGGGAGGCCAGGACCCGCGCGGTGCCCCGCCGTTCCCGTACGCCCCGCTTCCCCGGCCGGCACGGGGAGGCACCCCCTCGCACCAGGAGCCGCCGATGCCGTTCCGTCCCCGCACAGCGGTCCGCGGTGCGATCCTCGCGACCGCCGCCGTGCTGCTGTGCCCCGCCGCGGCCGCGGCCGCGGCCCGGCCGGCCGCCGCACCGGGCGGGCCGCCGGGCTGGTCCGCCGCGCCCGCGCCCGCCGACGGCGCCGCACCGAGCGACCAGGACCGCCCGTACTTCTACCTGGCGGGCGCGCCGGGCACCGTCATGAACGACCGGCTGTCCCTGCGCAACCCCGCCGGCCGGCCCGTCACGGTACGGCTGCGCGGCTCCGGCGGATGGCTCGCGTTCGCCGCCAGGGAGGTGACGGTCCCGCCGCGGACCCGGGCGACCGTCCCGTTCACGGTGACCGTGCCGCCGGACGCGGCCCCCGGTGACCACTCCGCCGTGCTGGTCGCGACCGCGGGCGGCACGGGGCGCGGCGCGGCCGAGCGGGACACCGTACCGGTGCATCTGCGGGTGACCGGGCCGGTGCTGGCCGCGCTGACCGTGGAGAACGTGTCGGTACGCGGCCGGGGCGGGGCGGCGGTCATCCGGTACACGCTGGTCAACCGCGGCAACACGGTGCTGAGCCCGCGGCTGGCGGTGCGCGCCGACGGGCTCTTCGGCCCGGTGCTGCGGCGGGCCGCCCGCACCCTGCCGGACCGGCTGGCCCCCGGGCAGAGTGCCGACCTGGCGGAGACCTGGGACGGTCCGCCCGAGCTGGACGCGGTGACGGTGCGGCTCACGGTGACCGCGGACGGCGGTGCGCACGGGTCCGCCACCGCCTCGTACACCGCGCTCCCCTGGGGCGTCGTCGCCGGGCCGGTGTTCCTGCTGGCGGGCGCGGGCGGCCTGGTGGTCGTCCGGCGCCGGCGCCGTGCCAAGGGGGCGGGCGGCGGACGGGGCGGCGGACCCGTGCGGAGCGCGGGCGGCGCGGCGCGGCCGCCCGAAGGGGAAGCGGCGGGTCCGGCAGCGGAGTTGGCGAGCAGCGGATCAGGAGCGCGCACGTGAACGGCGAGACGGGTACGGGCAGGTCGGTGGGCAGGTCGACGGGCATCGGCGGGGTCCGTTCCGGGGTGCTCCGGGCGGCGGAGCGTGCTCTATGGCCGGGGCGACGGCGGGCCGCGGCCGCGCTCGTACTGGGGCTGGCCCTCGCCCCCGCCCCCGGCCTGCTGCCGGCCGCGGCCGCGCAGGCCGCTCCGTACGCCGCCGCCCGTGCCGCGCAGGCCGCCGCCCCGTACGCCACCGCCGCCGACCGCAAACCCGCCGTCCGGCTCTCCGCCAAGGAGGCGGGCAAGGGCGGCACCCTCACCGTCACCGGCCGCGGCTGGCGGCCCAAGGCGCTGCTCACGCTGCTGATCTGCGGGCAGAACATGATCGGCGGCACCAACGCCTGCGCCAACGGCGACGGTCGGGCCGTCACCACCGATGCGCACGGCGCGTTCCGCCGGAAGCTGCCGGTCGCCGAGCCGCCCAAGCCCTGCCCCTGTGTGGTGCATGTGGCGACCGTGACCGGTGCGGCGGCCGACGCGGAGGCGCCGTTCACCGTGGCGGGCCACCCGGTGGCGCCGCTGCCCAAGGAGCGCCCCGGCGGCCGGCTGGCGGTCGTCGCCCAGCCCCGGCTGACGGGCAGCAGCAACCTGCTGACCTGGTTCGGCGCCCCGGCGCAGCGCGAGTTGCGGGTCACCGTCGGCAATCTCGGTCCGGCGCCGGCCAAGGATCCGGTCTTCCAGGTCGGCACCTCCCACGGCGTCTTCGCGCCCCAATGGGCGGAGCAGCAATGGCGCGGGACCGTCCCCGCCGGGAAGAAGGCTGAGGTCAGGCTGCCGGTCGAGCTGCCGGCCGGCGCGCACGGGGACTATCTGGTCTCCCTCAAATACGGCGGCAAGGTCCTGGTCGAGCAGCCCTGGGGGGTCGGCAGGCCCTGGGGCGTGACGCTCTTCTGGGTGCTGCTCTGCGTGGTGGTCCCGACGGCGGTGTTCCGCATCGGGATGGCCTTCGTGGACCGGATCCGTCCGCACCTGCCGGGCCGGGACCGCGGGCGCTCCGCGGGCCGCCCGCGGCCGGCCGGACGCAGCCACGCCGCCGGCCGGCCGCCGGGCGCGGCCGGCACCGGAAAACGCATCAGGAACCGAATCGCGCGCTCGCGCGCCGGAGACGGCACCGGTACGCCGGACGACTCCGCCGCGCTGCCGTGGTTCACCCCGGACACCGCACCGTCCACCACCACATCAACCGAACGACCGACGTCGAAAGGTTCTGCGTGATGAGGCAACGGAGGAGAGCCGCGGTGGCCGCGACGGCCGCGCTGGTGCTCGCGGGTGCGGGCATCATGACCGCGGCCGGCACCGCCCAGGCCGCGGAGGTGTCGTACAAGACGGAGTGTCTGCCGCCGCCGATATCCGGGCTGCCGCCGATCCAGGGCACCACGAAGGTGGCGGTCAGCGCGCCGGCGACGGCGAAGGTCGGCGAGGAGATCGAGGTGGTCTGGAAGACCGTCGAGGGGGCCTCCAAGAACCCCGACATCCTCGATCTGGCGGAGAACACCGTCCAGCCGACCGGCACGATCAAGGTGGCCGGGGCCCAGACCGGCGATCTGGCGATGCAGGGGCCGCGGGAGAATCCGCCGATCCCCAAGGGCGGTGCGATGAAGCTGTCCGACATGAAGGGCAAGCTCAAGCTGGCGAAGCCGGGTGAGGTCACGCTGACGCCGGGCTTCTACAACATCAACGTCAACCAGCCGATCTCGACGGACACCAAGTGCTCGCCCAAGGAGACGGTGCAGCCCGCGGTCACCATCAAGGTGACCGACGGCGGGGGCGGTACCGGCGGTACGACCGGCGGCAGCACGTCCGGGACCACGTCCGGGACCACATCGGGCACCACCACCGGCACCACCACGTCGGGGACGACGGGCGGCACCACCACGGGCGGCGGTTCGGCCGGTACGTCCTCCGGGGGCGGCACCGACGGCGGTACGTCCGCCGGCTCGTCCGGCGGTTCGGCCTCCGGAGGCTCCGGCGGCTCCGGCGGCGACCCCGACGGCACCGCGTACCAGGGCAAGGAGGTCGAGGTCCCCTACGCCTGCAAGACGCCGATCGGGGACAAGAAGGCGACCTCACCGGTCCGGATCAACGCCGTGAAGAAGGGCGGCGGTTACGACCTGACGGTCAAGTTCGGCAAGTCCGTCATGGACAGCCCGGCGGACATCCCCAAGGGCTCGGTCAAGCCGTCGATGGCCGTCAAGGTCGGCGGCGCGGACAAGGGGTCGGTGAAGGTCGAGGGGCCGACGAACGCCGGGCCCATCAAGTCGGGCCAGCCGATCGAGATCCCTGACCTGAAGGGCACCTACAAGCCGGGGGCCACCGGCAAGGCCACGCTCACCCCGGGCGTGCTCACCGTCAACGCCCTCGGGACCACGACCACCTGCACCCCGGAGAAGGACCCGGGCGTCTCGCTCGCCCTGGACACCTCGGCGCAGCCGGGCGGTACGTCCGGCGGTTCGGCGGGCGGCGCGGGCGGTGCGGCGGCCTCCGGCGGCAGCGCCGGACCGGCCAGTGTCTCGGGCGGTAGCGGCGGCGGCCTCGCCGAGACCGGTGCGAGCGACCACGGCGCGCTCACCGCGCTCGGCCTCGTCGCCGGCACCGTCATCCTGCTGGGCGGCGCGGTGTTCACGTTCCTGCCGCGGCGCCGGGCACAGATCCGCTGACGCGGTACGTCCACGGCACGCACGAAGGGGGCGTCGTACCGGCGGTGCGACGCCCCCTTCCGTTGTACGGGGCCGGCAGGCGTCAGTTGACGCTGCCCATCATCTGCTTGACCCGCTTGCGGGACGTCCAGATGCCGAAGCCGGCGACGACCGCGAGGCAGGCCTCGACGGCGACCGAGAACGAGGTGTTCAGGTCGACGTTCAACTGCGGCGAGGTCAGCAGACCCGCCACCGAGTCGCCCGCGGTGACCGCGAGGAACCAGACACCCATCATCTGGGAGCCGTACTTGGCGGGCGCCATCTTCGTGGTGACCGACAGGCCGACCGGGGAGAGGCACAGCTCACCGATGGTCTGGATGAAGTAGATCGCCACCAGCCACATCGGGCTGACCTTGCCGCCGTTGGCGGCGGTGTCGATCAGTGGGATGAGGAAGACGCCGAACGAGATGCCGATCAGCCCGAGGCTGGACGCGAACTTGACGGCGGTGCTCGGCTCCTTGCCGCGCTTGTTCAGCCACAGCCACGCCGAGGCGACCAGCGGGGCCAGCGCCATGATGAAGATCGGGTTCAGCGACTGGTACCAGGACGTCGGGAAGTGGAAGCCCAGCAGGTCGTTCGTCGTGGAACGCTCACCGAAGATCGACAGCGTCGAGCCGTTCTGGTCGTAGATCATCCAGAAGATGGCGGCGATCACGAAGAACCAGATGTAGCCCGAGAGCTTGGACTGTTCGAGGTCCGTGAGCTCCTTGTCGCGCTTCATACGGGCCAGCACCGCGATCGGGATGACCAGACCGGCGATGGTGATCGGCATCAGCGCCCAGTCGGCGAAGTTCCCGGTCAGCGCGAGCGCGGTGTAGAACACCGCCGCGACGATCAGCCAGATCAGGCCCTTGCGCAGTACGGACGCCCGCTCCTGGGGCGTCGCGGGCTGGGCGACGACGCTGCTCTCCGCGCTGAGATGGCGGGTGCCGAGCAGGAACTGGGCGAGGCCGAGCGCCATGCCGACCGCGGCAAGCGTGAAGCCGAAGTGCCAGTTGACGTTCTCGCCGACGGTGCCGATGCTCAGCGGGGCGAGGAAGGCACCGACGTTGATGCCGATGTAGAAGAGCGTGAAGCCACCGTCACGGCGCGGGTCCTCCGGGCCGTCATAGAGGTGGCCGACCATCGCGGAGATGTTCGCCTTCAGCAGGCCGGAGCCCAGCGCGACCAGCACGAGACCGGCGAAGAAGCTCACCGAGGTGGGCAGGGCCAGCGTGATGTGGCCCGCGATGACCACTCCGGCGCCGATGGCGACCGTCTTGCGCGGTCCCCAGAAGCGGTCGGCGATCCAACCGCCCGGCATGGCGAGCAGATAGACCATCGCCAGGTACACGGAGTAGATCGCGGTGGCCGTGGTGGCCGGCATATTCATGCCGCCGGGCGCGATCAGGTACAGCGGGAGGAGTGCCTTCATGCCGTAGAAGCTGAAGCGCTCCCACATCTCGGTCATGAAGAGAGTGGCCAGTCCGCGGGGGTGGCCGAAGAAGGTTTTGCCGCCGTTGGCAGGGTTCCCCTGCTGGGCAGCGTCCTTCGTCAGGCTGGACGCCATGGATGCTTCCTTGCTGCTACGGGACGCGTTCGCAGCCGATACGCGCCCGGGTGGGGGTGCCCGGCACCGGGTAGTCCCGCCCGCCTCCACGTCCGGGAGGTTCGGCACCGTTGAAGGGCCGGCAGGACGGTCGTACCCCGGATTCCATGCCCCCCGTGGGGCACGCGCGCCGGACCCGGTCGGCAGGTCGATCACTGTGTGACGGGGCCGTTGGTGGCGGTCCCGGACACAACGAGGGACCGATGACGTCAGTTGAGAGTCAAAGGTCCCGGAAGTGGTGCGACGGACGTTCATCCACCTTACGACTCGTTCTGTCAGCGAGGGCCTGCGTGAGACAACGGTCACACCGCCACGGGGAACCATCGGCGCCCGCCGTTCGCTTCCGCGCTCCCGCGCGCGCCCGAGGCTTGTGCAGCTCAGGGCGCTATCGGTGCAGGAACGGTCCGTCGTCGGCCATCCGCGCTGGTCCGCCCCTCGGCGCCGGTACATCGGACTACCATCGGGCCATGACCCGTGTACTGCTCGCCGAGGATGACGCGTCCATCTCGGAGCCGCTCGCCCGCGCACTGCGCCGCGAGGGTTACGAAGTCGAGGTGCGCGAGGACGGCCCGACCGCGCTCGACGCCGGTCTCCAGGGGAACATCGACCTCGTCGTCCTGGACCTGGGGCTGCCCGGAATGGACGGCTTGGAGGTCGCCCGCCGGCTGCGCAACGAAGGCCACTCCTTCCCCATCCTGGTGCTGACCGCCCGCGCCGACGAGGTGGACACCGTGGTGGGCCTGGACGCCGGTGCCGACGACTACGTCACCAAGCCCTTCCGGCTCGCCGAACTCCTCGCCCGCGTACGGGCCCTGCTGCGCCGCGGCTCCACCGCCGAGCCCCAGCAGCCGCCGGCCACCCACGGGGTGCGGATCGATGTCGAGTCGCACCGTGCCTGGATGGGTGAGGAGGAACTCCAGCTCACGGCGAAGGAGTTCGATCTGCTGCGGGTCCTGGTGCGGGACGCCGGCCGGGTCGTCACCCGCGACCAGCTGATGCGCGAGGTCTGGGACACCACCTGGTGGTCCTCCACCAAGACGCTCGACATGCACATCTCCTGGCTGCGCAAGAAGCTCGGGGACGATGCCGCCAACCCCCGCTACATCGCCACCGTCCGCGGTGTCGGCTTCCGCTTCGAAAAAAGCTGAAAAGAGCCACTGACCCGTGCGCCGCCGCCTGATCAACTCCACGCTCGCCGTGGTGCTCGTCGTGATCGCCGTCTTCGGTGTCTCGCTCGTCATCGTCGAGACCCGCACCATCGAGGCCGGTGCGCAGGAGAGCGTGGCGTCCGAGGCGATCCGGCTCGTCGGGATAGTGGAGAGCCGGCTGGGCAGCGGCGAGAAGATCACCCCGGACGTCCTCTCCGAACAGATCACCGCCAAGAGGTACGCGCGGATCTCGGTGCCCGGCAAGACGCCGATCGAGATCGGGAAGCGGCCCTCGGGCGATGTCATCGAGTCCCGGGTGCACGGTGACCGCGGTGAGTCCGTCACGGTCCAGGAGTCGCGCTCCAGCGTCAGCGCGGAGATCGGCCGGACGCTGCTGGTCATCCTCGCCGTGGCGCTGCTGGCGATCATCGCGGCGGTGATCCTGGCCGTCCGGCAGGGCCGCCGGCTGACCGCGCCGCTCACCGACCTCGCGGAGACCGCCGAGCGGCTGGGCTCCGGCGACCCCCGTCCGCGCCACCGCCGCTACGGCGTCCAGGAACTGGACCGGGTCGCCGATGTGCTGGACGCCAGCGCGGAGCGGATCGCCCGGATGCTGACCGCCGAGCGGCGGCTGGCCGCGGACGCCTCCCACCAGCTGCGGACGCCGCTGACCGCGCTGTCCATGCGGCTGGAGGAGATCACCCTCACCGACGATCCGGACACCGTGAAGGAAGAGGCCACCATCGCGCTGGCACAGGTGGAGCGGCTGACGGATGTCGTCCAGCGGCTGCTGACCAACTCCCGGGACCCGCGCAGCGGCTCCGCGGTCGCCTTCGACCTGGACGAGGTGGTCAAGCAGCAGATCGAGGAGTGGCGGCCGGCCTACCGCAGCGCGGGACGCGCCATCGTGCGCTCCGGCAAGAAGGGGCTGCGGGCGGTCGGCACCCCCGGCGCGGTCGCCCAGGTGCTGGCCACCCTGATCGAGAACTCCCTGATGCACGGCGACGGAACGGTCGCGCTGCGCACCCGGGTCACCGGCAACCAGGCGGTCGTCGAGGTCACCGACGCCGGGCCCGGGGTGCCGACGGACCTCGGCTCGCGGGTCTTCGAGCGGACCGTGTCCGGCCGCAATTCCACCGGTCTGGGGCTGGCCGTCGCCCGAGACCTGGCGGAGGCGGACGGCGGCCGGCTGGAGCTGCTCCAGCAGCAGCCGCCGGTCTTCGCGCTGTTCCTGGCCCGGGAGGCGGAGCCCGCCGAGGAGTGAGCGGCGGGCGTGCGCGGCCGGGCCGGAGCGCGCCGGGCTACTTGCGGGAGGGGCTGCGCGGGCGCCGGGGGCCGTCGGCGAGGAAGGACTCGGCCGTCTCTATGGCCTCGCGCGCGGGCAGCGTACGGAAGACCCAGGTGCGGTAGGACCAGAAGCGGAAGAGCGTGGCGAGGCCGATGCCGAGGAACTTGAAGAGGTTGTTCTGGAGCGGGCTGTCCCAGTGGAAGCCGTAGGTCGCGACATAGAGCAGGCCGTTCTCGATCACCAGGCCGATCGCGCTGAACAGCAGGAAGAGCGTCAGCTCCTTGGTGCGGCCCCGCTTGTCGCGGTCGCGGTAGGTGAAGTAGCGGTAGCCGAGGTAGTTGGTGCCGGTCGCCACCACCGTCGCGATGATGCTGGCCCGGACGACGGGCACCTCGGTCAGCTGCCGTACGAGGTTGAACACCGCGAAGTTGACCACGACCCCCGCGCCGCCGACCGCGCCGAACTTCACCACTTCACGAGCGAGCGCCTCCAGCCGCGACCGCAGTGCGCTCCGTTCACTCATGGTGATCGTTCAGCTCCCCGTCTTGTGCGGTCTCCGCGGGCCGCCAACCCTGGTCCGCTCCCTCATGCTAACCACGCCCCGAGACGGGTGCCTGCCACACGACGGGGCTGTGGACAACCCCCGAGGGCCGTCCGGGTCAGCCGACGGTGACGCGGAAATTGAGGCTCCGGGCGCCCGCTTCGTCGGCCGCGCCGGGGCCGCAGCGCCGGCAGCGCAGCAGCCGTAAGTCCGTACGGCCCGTGCGGAGGGCCTCGAAGGCGAGGTAGCGGGCGGGCCCGGCCGGCGGCGGACCGCCGGTGGCCAGGTGCCCGCCGGTGGCCTTGAGGACGGCCGGGTCGGGGCGCGGCTCGGCGATGATCCAGCGGTAGCCGCCCGCGGGGTCGTCGGTGACCCGCACGCTGAAGCGGTCACCGGGGGAGACCACGATCTCGGTGTCGTCCGCGTCATAGACCTCCGGCGCGGACAACTGGCTGAAAACGGAGTGCAGGGCGACCAGCAGCGCGGTGATCGCGACGACGATCACCAGCGTCCTGGTGCCCCTCGGTATGCCGCTGTGCTCCATCCGGCCTCCCCTTGCGCCGGGCCCGCTCCGGGCGCCGGTCCCGTACCCCGGCCGGGCGCCGGGGCCGGTGTCGATCTTTCATCGACGCACTTCGAACGCGCGAACTCAGAGGATCATCCAAGCCGGTATCGGGGCAGCGGAGCCGGGCGGATACCCTGGGGGGCGTGACGTTCCCGGTAGTCGGCATGGTCGGTGGCGGTCAGCTCGCCCGTATGACCCACGAGGCGGGTATCCCCCTCGGCATCAAATTCAAGCTCCTCAGCGACACTCCGCAGGATTCCGCGGCTCAGGTGGTCGGTGATGTCGTCATTGGCGACTACCGCGATCTGGACACGCTGCGCGCCTTCGCCCGTGGCTGCGATGTGATCACTTTCGATCACGAGCACGTTCCCACCGAGCACTTGCGGGCACTGGAGGCCGACGGCATCCCCGTCCGTCCTGGTCCCGACGCGCTCGTGCACGCCCAGGACAAGGGGGTGATGCGGGCGAAGCTGGACGCGATCGACGTGCCCTGCCCACGGCACCGCATCGTCTCCGATCCCGAGGATGTGGAGCGCTTCGCGGCCGAGGGCGGCGGCTTTCCCGTGATCCTCAAGACGGTCCGCGGCGGCTATGACGGCAAGGGCGTCTGGGTCGTACGATCCTCCAAGGACGCCGCCGAGCCGTTCCGCGCCGGGGTGCCCGTCCTCGCGGAGGAAAAGGTCGATTTCACCCGCGAGCTGGCGGCCAACATCGTCCGCTCCCCGCACGGCCAGGCCGTCGCCTACCCGGTCGTGGAGTCCATCCAGGTCGACGGCGTCTGCGACACCGTGATCGCGCCCGCCCCCGGCCTCGACTCCGAGCTGGCCGGCCAGGCCCAGGAGCTGGCGCTGCGCATCGCCCAGGAGCTGGGGGTCGTCGGCCATCTGGCCGTCGAGCTCTTCGAGACCGCCGACGGCCGGATCCTCGTCAACGAGCTCGCCATGCGCCCGCACAACTCCGGCCACTGGACCCAGGACGGCGCGATCACCTCGCAGTTCGCCAACCACGTCCGGGCCGTGCTCGACCTCCCGCTCGGCGATCCCCGCCCGCGCGCCCGCTGGACGGTCATGGCCAACGTCCTCGGCGGCGACTACCCCGACATGTATTACGCGTACCTCCATTGCATGGCGCGGGACCCGCAGTTGAAGATCCACATGTACGGCAAGGACGTGAAGCCCGGCCGCAAGGTCGGACACGTCAACACCTACGGCGACGACCTGGCCGACGTGCGCGAGCGCGCCGCTCATGCCGCCGGATACCTGCGAGGAACGATCACCGAATGACGTCCAGTGTGCCGCCCGAGAACCGCCCCTCCGACCCGTCCCCCGTGGTCGGCATCGTCATGGGCTCCGACTCCGACTGGCCCGTCATGGAGGCCGCCGCCCAGGCCCTCGCCGAGTTCGAGATCCCCTACGAGGTCGATGTCGTCTCGGCGCACCGCATGCCGCGCGAGATGATCACGTACGGCGAGCAGGCCGCGGAGCGCGGGCTGAAGGTGATCATCGCCGGTGCCGGAGGCGCGGCCCACCTCCCCGGGATGCTCGCCTCGGTCACCCCGCTGCCGGTCATCGGCGTCCCCGTCCCGCTGAAGTACCTGGACGGCATGGACTCCCTGCTGTCCATCGTGCAGATGCCGGCCGGTGTGCCGGTGGCCACCGTCTCGGTCGGCGGGGCCCGTAACGCCGGGCTGCTGGCCGCCCGGATCCTCGCCACCCAGGACGCCGAACTCATGGGCCGGATGCAGGAGTTCCAGCAGGAGCTGAACGACCAGGCCACCGAGAAGGGCAAGCGGCTGCGCACCAAGGTCGCCACCCCGAACGGCTTCGGCTTCGGCGGGGCCAAGTGAGCCCCTCCCAGGAGGCGGCACGGGACCTGCTCGCCCGCTGGCCCGTCGTCGACGGTCACAACGACCTGCCCTGGGCGCTGCGCGAGCAGGTCGGCTACGACCTCGACCAACGCGACATCGCCGCCGACCAGTCCGCGCATCTGCACACCGATCTGCCGCGGCTGCGGGCCGGCGGCGTCGGCGCACAGTTCTGGTCGGTCTACGTCCGCTCCGACTACGCGGGCGACAAGGCCGTCACCGCCACCCTCGAACAGATCGACGTGGTCCGGCAGCTGGCCGCCCGCTACCCCGACGTGCTGCGGCTGGCCCGCACCGCCGACGACATGGAGGCGGCCCGCGCGCAGGGCCGGATCGCGTCCCTCATGGGCGCCGAGGGCGGCCACTCCATCAACAACTCGCTGGGCACCCTGCGCGCGCTCTACGAGCTGGGCGTGCGCTACATGACGCTCACCCACAACGACACCATCGACTGGGCGGACTCCGCGACCGACGAGCCGCGCCACCACGGACTCTCGGCCTTCGGCGAAGAGGTCGTCCGGGAGATGAACCGCTGCGGGATGCTGGTCGACCTCTCGCACGTCTCGGCCGACACCATGCGGGACGCGCTGCGCGTCAGCAGCGCGCCGGTGATCTTCTCGCACTCCTCGGCCCGTGCCGTCTGCGACCACCCGCGCAACATCCCCGACGACGTGCTCGCCCAGCTGCCCGCCAACGGCGGGGTCGCGATGGCCACCTTCGTGCCGAAGTTCGTGCTGCCCGCCGCCGTCGAGTGGACGCTGCGCGCCGACGAGAACATGCGCGCCCACGGTCTGCACCACCTCGACACCACCGAGGCGGGCATGGCCGTCCAGCGGGCCTTCGAGGCGGCCAACCCGCGCCCGAAGGCCACCGTGGCGACCGTCGCCGACCACCTCGACCACATGCGGGAGGTCGCCGGTGTCGACCACCTCGGCATCGGCGGCGACTTCGACGGCACCGCGTTCACGCCTGACGGCCTGGCGGATGTCGCGGGCTACCCGAATCTGATCGCCGAGCTGATGGATCGCCGGTGGTCGGAGGGGGATCTGGCGAAGCTGACGTGGCAGAACGCCGTGCGCGCTTTGCGCGCGGCGGAGTCGGTAGCGGGCGGCTGATCCCGCGTTTTCGGCTGGCCCGCCGTGGGGGTTGCTCGCCGTTGCTCCCCCACTGCCTGAAGGGCGTGGGAGGTACCCCCACGCGGCGGGCTGGGTTGTTGTTGGGTGCGGTGACGGACCTCCGGGGCCGGGGGGGGGGGGGGGTTTGTTTTTCCTCCCCCCCACCCCCCCCCCCCCCCCCCCCCCCCCCCTGGGGGGGGGGGGGGAGGGACCTCGGGGACTGTGGTGTGGGACTGCTTCGCTTTACCCCCCACACACCGCCCCTCCGGCCCGTCCCCTCCCGTTGGGGGAGTGAGTGCAGGTGGGTGGGGGCCGGACACCCCTGTCCGTGGCCGGGGGGCCTACTTGAGGCAAAGGCAAAACGGGTGGCCCGCCGGGTCCAGGTAGACGCGCCAGTCGCGTCCCTCCGCGTCGCCCTGGACTCGCTTCGCGCCCAGGGCGAGAACCTTGCGCTCGGCCTCGTCGATGTCCGCGCGGTGGACGTCGAAGTCGAGATGCAGTTGCTGAGGCATCTCCTGGCCGGGCCACTGCGGCGGGTGGTAGTCCGTCACCTGCTGGAAGGCGAGGGTGCGGCCGGTGGGGCCGGCGATTTCGATCCACTCGTCGTCGCCTCCCGTCACCTGCCAGTCGAGCACCTGGGCGTAGAAGTTGGCGAGTGCCCGGGGGTCGGGGCAGTCCAGTGCGACGACGCCCAGCTTGATCAAACCCATGGCGTTACCTCCTCATCCACTCAACCGGTAACCTCGTTACCGCATGATGGCCGAGTATCGGTAACGTGACAAGGGTGGCATCCCGAACGGCTCCGGAATCCCTGCGGTGGGTGCAGGATCTGGTGAACACCCTCGACATCGAGACCGGCGCGGACGCGCTGAGCGCCGACGGCGGCCCCGGTGCGTTTCTGCGTGCGCACGGGGTGGCCGCACCCGGGGCGGGGGAGCGGGAGTTGGCGGCGCTCCAGGAGCTGCGCGAGGCGCTCCGGGAGGTGTGTCTGGCGCATACCGCCGGCACCGGCGTACCGGAGCGGACGGCCCGGACGCTGGAGCGGCTGTTCGCCGCCGCGCCCCTCGTGCTGGCGGTGGCTCCGGACGGCGGTGCCGCGCTGCGTCCGGCTCCGGGGCTCGGCGGCGCCGCGCAGTTCACCGCGCGGATCGCGGCGGGCATCGCGACCGCGGTCGCGGAGGGCACCTGGACCCGGCTCAAGGCCTGCGAGGCCCATGACTGCCGCTGGGTCTTCTACGACAGGAGCCCGGCCGGCCGCAGCCGCTGGTGCACCATGGCGGTCTGCGGCAGCCGGGCGAAGATGCGGAGCTACCGCGCCCGTCGCGCGGAGTCCGAATAAGGGGGCGCTTACGCCTGGGGGCGGCCCAGTGCGCGGTACGTCCAGCCGGCCTTGCGCCACAGCGCCGGGTCCAGCGCGTTCCGGCCGTCCAGGATGCGGCGCTCGGCGACCACCTCGCCCAGGGCCGCCGGGTCCAGCTCACGGAACTCGCGCCACTCCGTCAGATGCAGCACCACATCCGCGCCGCGCACCGCCTCCAGCGCGGTGTCCGCGTACGCCAGCGTCGGGAAGAGCCGCCGGGCGTTCTCCATGCCCTTGGGGTCGTAGACGGTGACCTGGCCGCCCTGGAGGTGGATCTGGCCGGCGACGTTGAGGGCGGGGGAGTCGCGTACGTCGTCCGAGTCGGGCTTGAAGGTCGCACCGAGGACGGCGACCCGCTTGCCGAGGAAGCCGCCGCCGACCGCGTCCCGGGTCAGCTCGACCATGTGGCCGCGGCGCCGCATGTTGATGGAGTCGATCTCGCGGAGGAAGGTCAGTGCCTGGTCGGCGCCCAGCTCACCGGCGCGGGCCATGAACGCCCGCAGGTCCTTGGGGAGGCAGCCACCGCCGAAGCCGATGCCGGCCCGGAGGAACTTCTTGCCGATCCGGTCGTCGTGCCCGATGGCCTCGGCCAGCTTCACCACGTCGCCGTCGGCCGCCTCGCAGACCTCCGCCATCGCGTTGATGAAGGAGATCTTGGTCGCCAGGAAGGAGTTGGCGGAGGTCTTCACCAGCTCGGACGTCGGGTAGTCCATGACGATGAACGGCGAGCCCTCGGCGATCGGGGTGGCGTACACCTCGCGCAGCAGCTCCTCGGCCCGCGCGCTCGTCACACCGGCGACGATCCGGTCCGGGTGCAGGGTGTCCTTGACGGCGAAGCCCTCGCGCAGGAACTCCGGGTTCCAGGCCAGCTCGGCGGCCTCGCCCGCGGGGGCGGCCGCGGCCAGCCGCGCGGCGAGCCGGGCCGCGCTGCCCACCGGCACCGTGGACTTGCCGACCACCAGCGTGGGCCGGGTCAGATGCGGAGCCAGCGCGTCGAAGGCGCTGTCCACGTAACTCATGTCGCAGGCGTACTCACCGTGCTTCTGCGGGGTGTTCACGCAGACGAAGTGCACATCGCCGAAGGCCCCGGCCTCCTCGTAGGAGGTGGTGAAGCGCAGCCGGCCGGAGGACCCCTCGATCCCGGCGACATGGCGGCGCAGCAGATCCTCCAGACCGGGCTCGTACATCGGGACCTCGCCCCGCTGAAGCATCTCGATCTTCTCGGGGACCACATCGAGCCCCAGCACCTCGAAGCCCAGCTCGGCCATGGCCGCGGCGTGGGTGGCGCCGAGGTAGCCGGTGCCGATCACGGTGATCTTGAGGGGCATGGATGCTCCAAACAGGCGGGTGCGGCGCGAAGCGCCGGCGTTGAGGGGCGGTGGTCGGGGGCTGGGGAAAACGGCGCTGACCGAGCATAGTCGGGAGAGGAATGGCCTACTCCAGCCGCTTCCGGGCTGCGTGGGTAACTGTCGGCAACCTCACGTATCCGCAGCCGGGGATCGGCGCCTAGAATCCGGAGAGGTATACGGGTTACTTAACGGTAGTTAGCACTTGCAGTCAGCTCACAGGGGAGTGAGAAACCTTGGCGGGAACCGCTGATTTCGATCTGTACCGGACGTCTGAGGAGCACGACATGCTCCGGGAGTCGGTGCGTGCGCTCGCCGAGGCGAAGATCGCTCCGTTCGCCGCCGCGGTGGACGAGGAGGCCCGCTTCCCGCAGGAGGCGCTCGACGCGCTGGTCGCCAACGACCTGCACGCCGTCCACGTACCGGAGACCTACGGCGGGGCCGGCGCCGACGCGCTGGCGACCGTCATCGTCATCGAGGAGGTCGCCCGCGTCTGTGCGTCGTCCTCCCTCATCCCGGCGGTCAACAAGCTCGGCTCGCTGCCGGTGATCCTCTCCGGATCCGAGGAGCTGAAGGCGAAGTACCTGGGCCCGCTGGCCAAGGGTGACGCGATGTTCTCGTACTGCCTGAGCGAGCCGGACGCCGGTTCGGACGCGGCCGGCATGAAGACCAAGGCCGTCCGCGACGGCGACCACTACATCCTCAACGGCGTCAAGCGCTGGATCACCAACGCCGGCGTCAGCGAGTACTACACGGTGATGGCCGTCACCGACCCCGAGAAGCGCTCGAAGGGCATCTCGGCCTTCGTCGTGGAGAAGGGCGATGAGGGCGTCTCCTTCGGCGCCCCGGAGAAGAAGCTCGGCATCAAGGGCTCCCCGACCCGCGAGGTCTACCTGGACAACGTCCGGATCCCCGCCGACCGCATGATCGGCGCGGAGGGCACCGGCTTCGCCACCGCCATGAAGACCCTGGACCACACCCGCATCACCATCGCGGCCCAGGCGCTCGGTATCGCCCAGGGCGCCCTGGACTACGCCAAGGGCTACGTCCAGGAGCGCAAGCAGTTCGGCAAGCCGATCGGTGACTTCCAGGGCGTGCAGTTCATGCTCGCCGACATGGCCATGAAGGTGGAGGCGGCCCGTCAGCTGACCTACGCAGCGGCCGCCCGCTCCGAGCGGATATCGGCCGGCGGCAAGGGCGAGGACCTGACGTTCTTCGGCGCGGCGGCCAAGTGCTACGCCTCCGACGCGGCCATGGAGATCACCACGGACGCCGTCCAGCTGCTCGGCGGCTACGGCTACACCCGTGACTACCCGGTCGAGCGGATGATGCGGGACGCCAAGATCACGCAGATCTACGAGGGCACCAACCAGGTCCAGCGGATCGTGATGGCGCGCAACCTGCCGCAGTAGGCACCCGGCACGCAGAGGGCCCCGGACCCCAGTGGCGGTCCGGGGCCTCTTCGTCTCCGCTGTCCCCGCGGTCAGTTGCCGCTGACGGTGACCTTCTCGTCGTTGTTGAGCTGCTGCACCAGCTGGCGGAGCTTGGCCTTGTCCCAGACCAGGTTGCCGCCGTTGCTGCCGGAGACCGGCATGTTCATGGACTTGCCCTCGCCGCCGGTGACGCCCTTCATCGCGAAGAACATCTCACCCAGGCTCCACAGGCTCATGTCCTTGTCGACGACGAGCGTGTCCAGGCCGGCGCCCATCGTCGGGTAGAGCTTGAAGGGGTTGAGGACCGTGGCGGGGGTGGCGGTCTGGCTCGCCAGCGTCGCCAGGAACTTCTGCTGGTTCTTCGTACGGTCCAGGTCCTGCTGGGCGAAGGCGTGCCGGGTGCGGACGTAGGCGAGCGCCTGCTGGCCGTTGAGGGTCTGCTTGCCGGCCGGGAAGTCGGCGCCGGAGTCCTTGTCCTTGATCGCCTTGGGGAGATCCATCTCGACCCCGCCGATGGCGTCCACGATGTTGGCGAAGCCGGCGAAGCCGATCTCGACGTAGTGGTCGATGTGCAGCTTGGTGTTGTACTCGACGGTGCGCACCAGCAGCTCCGGGCCGTCCTCGGCGTAGGCCGCGTTGAGCTTGGTGTGCCGCCCGGTGCCCGGGTACTTCTTGCCGGAGTCCGAGCCGACGAAGGTGGGTATCTCCACGTCCGAGTCACGCGGCAGGGATATCAGCGTCGGGCCGTTGCTGCCGTCGTGCAGGATCATCATCGAGTCGGTGCGCTTGCCCTCGGCCGAGCCGGTGTGCAGCTTGCGCTTCTGCTCGGCGGTCATGCCCTCGCGGCTGTCCGAGCCGACGATCAGGTAGTTCGTGCCGTCGCCGGTCTCCGGCCGGTCGATGACCTTGCTCAGGTCGACCTTGCGGCGGAGCTTGCCGTCGGCCCAGAAGTAGGTGGCGACCGAGGTGACCGCCAGCACCGCGACCAGGGTGATGACCGTCCACTTGATGCGCTTGCCCCAGCGGGGGCGCGGCCGGCCGCGGCCGGCCGGGCCGTAGCCGTCGTCATAGCCGCCACCGCCGCCGCGGCCCCCGCCGTAGACCTGGCCGGTGTTGTAGCCGTCGTCGTATGAATCGTCGTAGCCCTGGGACTGCTGCGGCGGTACCGTCGCGCCGCTGCGCGGGGACATCGACGCCGGCATCGGCGGCTCGTGCCGCTGATAGCCGGGGCCTGCGCCACGCCGCACCTGGGGCATGGCGCGCGCACCCTCCGGCTCGGCGCTGCCGCTGCCGTATCCGTACCGGTTGCCGTTCTGGTCGCCGGACCACCCGTTGGGCCACTCATTCATACGGGGAAGTGTGCACGCCGCGGCGGGGTGCTCCATAGAGCGGGTGCGGGATCGGGCCAGTGCTGTTGCAGAGCTGATGCAAAGCCACGGCGCCCTTCCGCCGCATACCGCAAGCGGACATGACCATTCCGACCTGCACGAATGGAAGCAACCATTCCGGATGGATTCCGGCGGGAGCGGTGAGAGCTGGGTCACGGACCTGCGCAAACGGCGAGACCAGTCTCACGATCCGCGCGGCACGGGTGCCCCACGGGCGCGGCTTAGGCTGGACGTCATGACCGAACTCGTCACCGACACCCCCGAGGGCGAGGCGGTGGGCAAGCCCACTTCCGTGTCCCGCATCACGCTCAGCCACATCATGACGGCCGGCGACACGAACCTCCTGGGAACGGTGCACGGCGGCGTGATCATGAAGCTCGTCGACGACGCGGCGGGCGCGGTGGCCGGCCGCCACTCCGGCGGGCCGGCCGTGACCGCCTCCATGGACGAGATGGCCTTCCTCGAACCGGTCCGGATCGGCGACCTCGTGCATGTCCGCGCCCAGGTCAACTGGACCGGCCGCTCCTCGATGGAGGTCGGCGTACGGGTCCTGGCCGAGCGCTGGAACGAATCCAGCCCGGCCCAGCAGGTCGGCTCCGCCTACCTCGTCTTCGCCGCCGTCGACGAACAGGGCAAGCCGCGCCGGGTGCCGCCGGTGCTCCCCGAGACCGAGCGTGACAAGCGCCGCTACCAGGAGGCACAGATCCGCCGGACGCACCGCCTCGCCCGCCGGCGCGCGATCATGGAGCTGCGCGAACGGCGCGCCGCGGAAGGCCTCGACGACGCATAGCGGCGACCCCGAGCTGCGCGGTCAGCGCCAGCCCCGTACCGATGACGGTGCCGGCCGCCGCGCAGATCACATCGTCGATATCGGCGATCCGCCCGGCCCGCATCAGCAGCTGCGCCGTCTCGATGACCAGGCACAGCCCCACGCCCAGCAGGAAGGCCCCGGCGGCCGGCGTGCGCGGCGCGGCGAACCGCAGCAGCAGTGGTGCGGGCACGAACAGCGCGGCATTGGCGATCTGCCGCCGCACCAGCATCGCCAGCTCCCCGGGCTCCAACTGGGCGCCCAGATCGAACAGCCCCTCACCGGGCCGCCACCACACCGTCGCGTCCCCGGAGCCGATCGGCTGGCTCGGCGCGAGCGTCGCCAGCAGGAACAGCAGCAGCCAGCCGGCCAGCAGCGCACGGGCCGTGGTGCGCGGTGCGCCGCTGTCGGGGGCGAGCGCCGTCCACAGGGCGAGCGCCAGCGCGGCCGCCAGCGCCAGGACCAGGAAGAGCGCCACCGTGGTGGGGGTGATGCCCAGCACAACCTGCCACACAGTGCGCCCCTTTCAGGAGATCCCGTACTTCCCGTACTTTCCATGCATCCCGCGCAGCCCGTGCATCTCACGCATCACGGGCATCAATCGCAGGTCCATTTTGTGACGTAGAGCGTCTCCCCCCGCTCCATGACGCCCCGGATGCACTCCTCCGCGAGCATCTCCACCCGGCCGCTCAGCCCGACCGCGCCGCCCTGGGTGCGCCGGGTGCCGAACCAGCCCGGGAAGGCGGTGATCCGGTCGTTCTTGCGCTGGTAGCCGAGCCGCACGACGATCTCGTCGAGACCGGCCGCCGAACCGTTCCGCCGGTAGGTCGCGGTGTACATCCCGTCGGCCCCCACCGGCCCCCGGAGACACAGCTGGCCGCGCACCAGCTCCCCGCAACCGGTCGGCGCGGGGGGCGCCGGCGGCGCCGCGGCGGCGGTGGCCGCGACCAGACACAGCGCGGCGGTGGCCACGGTGACCCGGCGGGCGCGGCAGCGGGCGTCCGGGCGGCGCACGGGCGGCCGGGGCGCGGTGCGACGGGGCGCGGGGACACTCATGCCGAACCCTCGCTTCGCCCGGCCCCGCATGCGCGGGGCACGCACCCTCTGATCCACCGGCCTCCGGCCGCGGGGACCTGCACGCTCCGCTCCCTCATGGGCACACTGCCTCGTCCCCGGTGATCGCCGAGATCCGGCCCGGCTTCTGCGGCGGCTCCTCGGCCCGTACCCGCTGCACCGCCCCCTGCCCCTGGCCCACCGTCACCTGCATCACCGGGCCCCGCCCGGCCGCCGGCCGCAGCTCCGCGCCCGGCAGCGCGGCGGCCAGCGAGCGGGCCGAGCGGTCCCAGCGCGGGTCGTAGACGATGGCCGTCCGGGGCTCCTTGCCGTGGGCGGAATTGCCGGGGACGCCGGTGGTGGCGAAGCCGCTGGCGTGCAGCTCCTTCGCCACCGTGGCGGCGAGCCCGGTCCGGTCGCTGCCGTTGTCGACCCGCACCTGGACCTGGCCCGGCGGGATGTCCACGACCCTGGCCCGCGGCTCGTCCCGGTCCCGGGGCACCGTGATCGGCTGGTCCTCGCGGATCGCCCGGAACAGCTTCGGCGCCTGCACCGGGTCCCAGCGCACGGTCGAGCCGACCCCCGGCACCGGCCGGGCCACCTCGCCCAGCGGCACGGACGTGAACTCCGAGGACGACGGGGTGAAGCCGCGCATCGCCTGCCCGAGGTCCACCAGGTCGCCGGCCCCGAAGCCCGAATCGGCCCGTACGGACCGCAGCATCGTGTCGGCGACGTCCCTGAAGCGGATGGGGTTCATCAGCACTCCGGAGGAGGTGATCTTGTGGATGAGAGCGGCGAGGAAGCGCTGCTGGCGCTGCATCCGGCCGAGGTCGGCGGAGCCGTCGAGATGCCGTGAGCGCACGTACTGAAGCGCCTGGCCACCGTTGAGCCGTGACTTGCCGACCGGCAGATCCAGCCCCGTGAAGCTGTCGCGCAGCGGCCGTACGGTGCAGATCTCCACCCCGCCGACCGCGTCCACGCTGCGCATGAAGCTGGTGAAGTCGACCTCCAGATAGTGGTCGATATGCACCCCCGTCATGTGCTCGACGGTCCGCACGGTGAGGCTGGGGCCGCCCTCGGCGTAGGCCGCGTTCAGCTTGATGGGGTGCTTGGCGTGCCGGCGGCCGGTTGCGGCGTCCGTGTGCGCGGGGACCTCGGCGTAGGAGTCGCGGGGCAGGCTGATCACGCTGGCGCGGTCCCGGTCGGCGGAGAGATGCACCAGCATCAGGGTGTCGGTGCAGTGACAGGGCGCCCCGCCCAGGTGGTACTTCTGCTTCTCCGCGGCGGTGAGCCGGTCGCGCCCGTCCGTGCCGACGACCAGGAAGTTCAGCCCGTCGCCGCCCCCGGGCCGGTTGCTCATGCCCTGGAAGGCGTCCACCCGGCCGATGCCGCTCTCCACCCCGGTGACCACGGCGTGCCCGACGCCGCTCGCGGCCAGCAGCAGCACGGACACGACGGCGCCGATCCGCAGCCCCCAGCGCGGGCCCGGCGGGCACCGGCGCGTACCGGGCCGGGCGGCCCGGCGCCGGGCCGGACGGGGGGAGCGGAACGGCGCGGTCACGGGGGACACCTCCGCGGCTGGACGGCGTGAGCGGGGCCCGGCGGGGAGCGGGGCCGCACGGGAACGGGGCAGCAGGGGAGCGGGGCAAGCCGGGATCAATCGGACGAGGACACCGTAGGTCCATATGATCGGCTGCAAAGCACCACACGCCGGGCATCCGGCATCCGGCCACCCGGCTGCGTCCGAGGGCGTCCCCCATTCGCGGTAACGTGGGCGCGATTCTGCAGTCTCCCGGCGGGCGCTGCCGTCGCTGGCGGCTCCGCCACGGGCCGTACCCCCGAGGAACCATGCCGCAGCAGCAGCCCCCGGCCGTCTCCGTGATCATGCCGGTGCTCAATGAGGAACGTCACCTGCGCAATTCGGTCCGGCACATCCTGGAGCAGGAGTACGCCGGTGAGATGGAGGTGGTGATCGCCCTCGGCCCGTCCACGGACCGTACGGACGAGATCGCCGCCGAGCTCGTCGCCGAGGACGCCCGGGTGCACACGGTGCCCAACCCCACCGGCCGCACCCCCGCCGCGCTGAACGCCGCGATCAAGGCGTCCCGGCACCCGATCGTGGTGCGCGTCGACGGCCACGGCATGCTCTCGCCGAATTACATCGCCACCGCCGTGCGCCTCCTGGAGGAGACCGGCGCCGCGAACGTCGGCGGCATCATGCACGCCGAGGGCGAGAACGCCTGGGAGGATGCGGTCGCCGCGGCGATGACCTCCAAGATCGGTGTGGGCAATGCCGCCTTCCACACGGGCGGGCAGGCCGGTCCCGCCGAGACCGTCTACCTCGGCGTCTTCCGCCGCGAGGCGCTGGAGCAGCAGGGCGGCTACAACGAGGAGTTCATCCGCGCCCAGGACTGGGAGCTGAACTTCCGCATCCGGGAGGCCGGCGGCGCGATCTGGTTCTCGCCCGAACTGAAGGTCCAGTACCGCCCGCGGCCGAGCGTCAAGGCGCTGGCCAAGCAGTACAAGGACTACGGCAAGTGGCGCCATGTCGTCGCCCGCTACCACGCCGGTTCGATCAATCTGCGCTATCTCGCGCCGCCGACCGCGGTGTGCGCCATCGCGGCGGGCCTGGTGATCGGTGCGGCCGTCACCCCCTGGGGCCTGGTCGTCCCGGCCGGCTATCTCGCCGCCATCACCGCGGGCTCGGTGCCGGCCGGCAAGGGGCTGTCGCTCAAGGCCCGCGTCCAGATCCCGGTCGCCCTGGCGACCATGCACATGGCCTGGGGCGCGGGCTTCCTGACCAGCCCCCGCTCACTCGCCAGGAAGGTCATCGCCAGCCGCCGCCCGGCGGTCATGACACCGGCGGCGGACGCCGAGTAGACAGGGCGCCGCCTGCTCCTTCGCGGGCTTGCGCGCGGGACCCTGCCCTTTACACCCGCCCACCCCCCGAAGGGGGGTGGGCGGCGGGGAAAAAACAACCGGGCCGCAGCGCAACGCCGGCCGGGCAGAGCGGGCCCCGGCCTGGAGGCGGCAACTCCGGCCTCCCCGCCGAGAAGCGGCACCCCCCCGCCTAGAAGCTGTACGACGGATTCACCTTCATACAGGCCTTGGTGTCCTCGCCGTTGAGCGCGTCGGCGCTGTCCGGCGCCTTGTCCGCGCCCTTCTCGTCGTCCGACTGCTCCGGGTACGCCGTACCGGTACGCCAGTCGTTGCCGACGACCAGCCGCATCCCGGTGGCCGAACTCGACTCCCGGACCGCGTCCTTGGGGAGCCCGAGCGCCTTCGCCAGCGCCAGGGCGTCGCCCCGCTGGGCCTTGTCCCGGTACGTGAGGGTGGTGTCGGCCTGGGTGGTGAGCGCGGAGTCGGTGCCGGCCGAGGTGTAGCCCAGCCCCGCCAGCTGCTGCTGGACGGCCGACGCGCGGCCGGAGACCGGGCCGTTGACTGTGCTGTTGGTGCCGTTCTGCACGACAACCTTCAGCTGGTCCTTGGGAGTTGACGGCTTGGGGGCCGGGGTGGCCTTTTTCTTCTTGTCCTTGCCGTCCAGCGCGGTGTCGTTGCGCAGCAGCCCGAAGGTCGCCTCCGCGTCGCCCGGCTTGGGCATGACATACGACTCGCCGGGGCCGTACTGCCAGGGCATGGTGACCATCGTGATGCGCTTGGTCGGCACCCGGCTGAGATCGCCGCCGAGGTCGTAGAGCTTCTTGACGGTGTCGAGCCCGTCGTCGACGGTCAGCGCGTTGGTCGCCGCCTCCGCCAGATCGCGCAGCTCCCCGGGGTTGCTGAGCTTGGCGTCCTTCTTCAGCTGACGGACCATCGAGTTCATGTACATGTGCTGGGCCTTGGCCCGGCCGATGTCGGTGTTGTCCTCGAAGCCGTAACGGGTGCGCAGCCACTGGAGGGCCTGGACGCCCTTGACGGAGTGGGTGCCCTTGGTGAGCTTCAGCCCGCTGCCGTGGCCCTTGCTGTCGTGCGAGTAGACGTTCCCGTCGACGCAGACCGGGACGCCGCCGATGGCGTCCGCCATGTCCACCACGCCGGCGAAGTCGACCATCATGAAGTGGTCGATGTAGATGCCGGTCAGCTCCTGCCAGGTGGCCAGGGTGCAGCCCGGACCGCCGTGCTGGAGCGACTGGTTGATGGCCGCGGAGGTCTGCGGAAAGACCTCATGCGTCTTCGGGTCGGTGCACCGCGGGATCGTCACCCGGGTGTCCCGCGGGATGGAGATCACCGACATGTTGCTGCGGTCCGCCGAGACATGCAGCAGCATCTGCACATCGGCGAGCGGCTTGCGGTCCGCGTCCTGGCGGGCGCCGCCGAGCTCGATGTTCTTGGCGTTGTTCCGGCCGTCGGAGCCCAGCAGCAGGATGTTCAGCGGGCTCTGTCCGAAGGCGTTGGGGTCCGGCTTCTTCAGGCCGTCCCCGCCCAGGGACCTCGGCGCCTTGCGGAGGTTGGCGTTGAGGTGCTCGTAGTACCAGTAGCCGGCACCCGCGCCGCCCACTATCAGGACGGCGAGGGTGAGGGCGGTCCACCGCAGCACCTTGCGGCCCTTGCGGCGCGGCTGCTCCCCTCGGCGGTGCCCGCCGCCGTCGGCGGGCACGTCCCCGTCCCCGTCCGCGGCGGCCACGGCACCGCCTTCGGGCGGCGTCCAGCCGGGTGCGTCCGGGGGCAGCCCCTGGTCCTCGTAGACGCCGTCGTCCCGGACCGGCTCCGCTGCTTCCGGCCGGCGTCTCCGACGCGACCGGTCCCCACGCACACTGCTCAGCCCCATTCGGCCCTCTCCCCGTTGTCAGTCGTGTGCTCGGCGCCTCGGCGGGGCGGCCGGATCCCGCTCAATTCACTTTGCGCAGATGTTCTTGTCATCCGCATTGACGTTCTGCACCCCGTCCGGGGTTTCGGTCGGCGCCTCGATCGGTGAACCCGGCGCCTTGAAGTCCTTGCCGAGGACCAGCTTCATCGGCTGGCGGTCACCGGCGTTCTGCCCGGACTTCTTCAGCGCGCTCTTGGGCAGCCCCATCCAGTCGGCCAGAGTGGCGGCCTGGTCGGCCTGGTTGGGCGCGTATTCGAGGCGGGTGGCGGCCAGCTTCGCCGGCGCGTTGCCGGCGTTGGTGGAGAGCTTGGCGGCCTTGTTGTTCTGGAGCCAGTCCACGGTCTCCTGGGCCGAGCCGATCGGTCCGCCGCCGTTGGTGACATCGACGCGTACCGCCTCGGGCGGGGCCTTCTTGACCTTGGCGGCCTTCTTGCCCTTGCCCTTCTTGCCCTTGGCCAGGGTGTGGTCAGCGCGCACCATCGCGAACAGCGGGTCCGCCGCCGTCTTGTTCAGAATGACGGTGGCCGGGTCCTTGGGGTTGTCCAGCACCGGCACCGTGGCGAAGGTGATCTTGTCGATGTCGACCTTCTTGAGGTCGTTACCGAAGTCCAGCAGCTTCCCCGCCGTGCCGATACCGGTGTCGACGGTGAGCGCCTTGGTCGCCGCCTGGCTGACGTCGTAGAGCTTGCCCGGGCTGCTGAACGCGCTGGACTTCAGCTTGCGGATCAGCGAGCTGAGGAACTGCTGCTGCATCTTGATCCGGTCCAGGTCGCTGCCGAATCCGATGGCGTGCCGGGTACGGACGAACGCCAGCGCCTGCTCACCCTTGACGGTGTGCCGGCCGGCCTTCAGCTTCAGGTGCGACTTGGGGTCGTTGAGGTCCTTGGCCGCGCACACCTCGACGCCGTCCACCGCAGTGGACAGCTCCTTGACGGCGTTGAAGTCGGCCATCATGAAGTGGTTGATCTTCAGCCCGGTCATCTGCTCGACGGTGCGCCAGGTGCAGCCGGGGTCCCGGCCCTCCTGGCCCAGGCTGGTGTTGAAGCGCACCTGGTTCTCGCCCGGGACGGTCTTCGTCGAGCCGTCCTTCTGCTTCGTGGGGCAGCTGGGGATGTCGGTGATCATGTCGCGCGGGATGCTCAGCGCGGTGGCGTTCGTCCGGTCCTTGGAGATGTGCATCAGGATCGTGGTGTCCGCGTGCCCCACGCTGCCGACGTCGCCGTAGCCGTTGTTGCCCTTCCCGGAGCGGGAGTCGGTGCCGATGATCAGGAGGTTCACCGGGCCTTCGGACACCGCGTCGTTCTCCACGCCGACATCGACCTTGGAGATGTTGCCGTCCAGCTCTTGGTAGATGTAGTACGCGGCGCCGCAGCCGGCGACGAGGACGAAGCCCACCACACCGGCGGTCCAGTGCAGCGCCCGCTTCTTCCCCGACTTCTTCGGCTTGCGCTTGCGGCGGCCCGCAGGGCCCGCCTCCGCCGCCGTCGCGGTCGCCGTGCGGGCGGCGGCGGCACGGCGTGCCGCCCGGCCGCCGGCCGGGCGCTCGCCGTCCGCGTCCGCGGCGCCCTCGTCCCGCCGGCCGCGCTGGGTCGGCAGCGGCCGGGTGTCGGTGTCGCCGACCTCCGCGTCCCGCTTACGGGCGGCGCGTCTGCCGGCCGCAGTGCGGTCGGAGGGCCGAGCGGCGGCTTGACCAGGGTCAAGCCGCAGTTCGTAGTTGCCGGTGTCCGGATCGAACACCCACTGATCGGCGGGATCGACGTTGTTGTCGCCCGCCCGCCCACGGCCTTGCGCGTCCACGGTGCCTTGAGTCCTCCGTCGGTGCCACGCGGCGCCATCCCCTCAAGGCGCTCGGTAGGTCGATCGAGATTGCTGGTTCATCGGTCGGCTTGGTCGAGCGACCGGATCGCTCACACTATCCGCCCAGTTCAGCGCCCCGCGACGCTCGTGACAAATTCCACTTACCTACAACTGGGCAATCCGCCCAATCCATTCGAGTCGTCGGCTTGTTTTGCGGCCTCTTTATTCACAGACCCCGTGTTCCGCCGTCGTTCCGGGAAACGCCGGACCCGAACTCGGCGCGGGCGCGGACGGGGTGTCCGGCCGGTCGTCCGAAGATCCGTTTCCGGTGCGGACCGGTTCCTCCCCGGCGTCCTGCGGGGGCGTCACGGTCACCGCAAGATCCCTGTGCAGCCGCGCGAACAGCCGCCCGGCGTCCGGCTGCCGCAGCTCATCACGATTGGGGTCCAGGTGGTACTCCTGCCGCGGCACGGTCATGAACTGAACCCGCTCGGTAGGAATGCGGCGGGTGCTGCGCACCAATTCGTACAGCCCCCTCAGGGAAGCGAGCCCGCTGTCCGTGGTCAGTGAACTCGTCGCGGCATCCAGCACCGGATACAGCCGCGTCGGATTGAGCAGGACACCATTGCTCTGCACTTTCTTCACGAGTGCGCCAAGAAATCGTTGTTGCCTCTCCATGCGCTGGGTATCGCTGCCGTTGCCCAGACTCTTTCGTGCCCGTACGTAACCGAGCGCGTCCTCACCGTGCAGGGTCTGCCGGCCGGCGGGCAGGGCGAGACGCGCCTCGGGATCACGCACCGGCTGCGGCAGACAGACCTCGACGCCGTCCACCGCGTCCACCATCTTCGTGAAGCCGACGAAGTCGATGATCAAGTAGTGGTCGATACGGATCCCGGTCAGCTTCTCGACCGTGCGGATCGTGCAGGCCGGGCCGCCCGCCGCGAATGCCTCGTTGAACGGGGCCGGCCGCGGGGCGGTCTCCGTGCCGTCCGGGCGCTTGCAGTGCGGCAGCTCGACCACCAGATCGCGCGGGATGCTCACCGTGGTGGCGCTCTGCCGGTCCGCCGCGAGATGCAGCAGCATCGTGGTGTCCGAGCGCTGGCCGCGGCTGTGGCCGTACCGGACATTGCCGCCGGTACGGCTGTCGGAGCCGATCAGCAGCACGTTCCCGGCGTTCGGCGGGCCCGCCGGCGGCCGCTCGGACTCCCACTTCCGCAGCTCCCGCTCGGTGGCGCTGTCGGTGTGGATATTGCCGTTGAGCTTGGCGTACACCGCCCAGCCGGTACCGGCCCCGGCCAGCACGAAACCGGCGATCCCGAGCGCGACCCAGCGGCGCCAGTGCCGCCGGTACGGCGGGATGCGCGGCGGCCCCGGCCCGTCCGCTCCCCGGCCCCCGGCCGGGCGCGCTGCCCAGCCGGCGAACCTGGGGGGCTCGGGGGTCTCGGTCACGTGTGCGTCCATCCCTCACGGAGTCGGCGTCGCGCCCGCACGCAGGCTCGGACGGAACAAGAGACGGACAAAACCCGCGCATGGTTGTACGTACTCAAGATCCTGGCCTGAAACGGACGTACCGGCCCGCCCGGGGCGCGTCCGGTCCGCCGGACGGGGGAGCTCCGCTTCCTCAGTGCGGCAGCGGCGCCCGGAACGTGATCTTCTCGCTGTTCTCCCGGTCGGCCGTGCCCTCGGCGCCCAGCCGGTCCAGGTGGCGGCACAGCACCACGGAGCCGCCGACCGCCAGCGGCGCGTACAGCCCGTACGACAGGCCCTGCCAGCTGTCGTAGCCCAGCCCCGACAGCACCCGGGGCGCCTCCGGCAGCCCGGCCGCCTCCGCGTCCGCCAGCGCACGTGCCACGGTCCCGGCCCCGGTCAGCTCCTCGCCGCCGACGACCAGCGCCGCGGCACCCGCGTCCACCGGCGCGAACGGCGCGAACCGGTCACCCTGGCCCGGCACCTCGACGGCGTAGTCCGCGAAGCCCGCCGGCGGCTGCGGGAAGCGGCCGCCCAGCGGACGCAGCGCCAGCGCCACCCGCTCCCCGGAGCAGGCGAGCGCCGCCTCCAGCCGGTCCGGCCCGGCCACCACGAGATCGGCGGCGGCCGGATCGCCGTCCACCTCCGCCACCACGCCCACGGACGAACAGGCCAGCAGCCAGACGGCGGTCTGCCAGTGCGCGGGCAGCAGCAGCGCGAGCCGGTCACCGGGCTCGGCGGCCAGATCGCCCTGGAGGTAGTTGGCGGTCTTGGCCACCCAATTGGCGAAGGTCGCGACGGACAGTTCCACGCGTTCGCCGGTGGCGTCGTCGTAGAAGGTCACCAGCGGGCGGGCCGGGTCCGCGGCGAGCGCGGAACTCAGCAGGTCGGCGGGGGTGCGATCGGTGGCGTTCATCGCGGCCAGGGTACGCGCGGCACCGGTTGGCGGCGGGCCGGGCCCGGCGGGACCGCGCCACCGGATCGGCCGATGCCCCGTCAGATCACCGTTGGCGCGTTCGCCCCGGACATGTCCAGGATTTTGACCATGCGCCCCTTCCTTGCGACCTGTCTCGGAGCCGTGTGCACCGCCGCCCTCGCCCTGCCCCTCGTGCCGGTGGCCGGCGCGAACGCCGCCCCCGCCGCCGCGCCGCACCCCCACCGCTCCGGTGAGCTGCCGGGCAGCACCCAGTCCCTGCCGGTGGCGGCGCTCGGCGCACCCGCCCCGCGCCCCGACGCCCGGGACGCCACCCCGGCGCCCACACCCCAGTCGCTCGGCCTGCCGGCCCGCACCGTACGGCCGTTCTCGCTCCTCGGGGTCGTCTGGGACGACGCCGCCGCCGAGCTGCACGGCCGGGTCCAGGTCCGCACCCGCGCCACCGGCAGCGGCGACTGGTCCGGCTGGCAGGACGTCCAGGTCCACAACGACGACGCCCCCGACCTCGGTTCCGCCGAGCGGCGCGACAGCGAGGTACGCGGCAGCACCGCACCGCTGTGGGTCGGCGACTCCGACGCCGTCCAACTGCGCATCACCCCCGAGGCCCGCCACCGCGCCCGGGCCACCCTCCCCGGCGGACTGCGGCTGGAACTCGTCGACCCCGGCAGCCCCCGGCGCGCCGTCCGCGGCGCACACGCCGACCCCCCGGCCCCGCTCACCCCCGAGGCCACCGCCGCCTCCGCCGCCAACACCAAGCTCGCCCCGCTCGGCGCCACCGAGATCCCGGCCCTCGACCAGGCCGCCTCCCAGGCCGATATCGCCGCGGTGGACGGGGCGCCGCCGGCCCACACCCACATCGGGCCACGCCCCCGGATCGTCACCCGGGCCGGCTGGGGCGCCGACGAGCAGCTGCGCGAAAAGGCCTTCACCTACACCCGTACCGTCCGCGCCGCCTTCGTCCACCACAGCGGCTCGGGCAACAACTACGACTGCGCCGAGGCCCCTTCACTGATCCGCGCCATGTACCGCTTCCACGTCAAGAGCAACCACTGGCGCGACATCGGCTACAACTTCCTCATCGACAGGTGCGGAACGGTCTACGAGGGCCGCGCGGGCGGCGTCGCCAAACCCGTCATGGGCGCGCACACCCTCGGCTTCAACACCGACAGCACCGGAATCGCCGTCCTCGGCACCTTCACCGACGACGAGCCGCCCCAGCCCGCCGTCGAGGCCGTCGCCCGTCTGACGGCCTGGAAGCTCGGCCTCTACGGCGTCGATCCGCGCGCCACCACCAAGCTGCTGTCCGGCGGCGGAAACCGCTTCCCCAAGGGCACCAAGGTCCCGCTGCACGTCATTTCCGGCCACCGGGACGGCTTCACCACCGACTGCCCCGGCGTCCACCTCTACGACAAGCTCGCCGCCACCCGCCTCGCCGCGGCCAACCTCCAGGGCCGCTGAGCCGCTTCCCGGCCGGGCACGACGGCATCTTCGGCACCTTCGGCATCTTCCGGGTTTGCGCGGGTCTGTCACGGTGCAGGCTGCGGGGACCACTCAGCCGTTCCCGCGGCGGGTCAACCGTTCCCGCGGCGGGCTCGTCCTAGCTGCCACGACGTCCGCCCTCCTCCCGTGGCCTGAACGGCACGGGAGCGCCCCACCAGCGGGGCCGTCCGGGGGCCCGTCTGCCTACACTGGTCCGCCGATCGGCCGACCCCAGCAGGAAGCAGAGAAGACAAGGTGACTGAAGCGATCCTCCTGGTCGGCGGCAAGGGCACCCGGCTGCGCCCGCTGACGGTGCATACGCCCAAGCCCATGGTCCCGGCGGCGGGCGTGCCGTTCCTCACCCACCAACTGGCCCGCGCCCGGGCGGCCGGCGTCGAGCACATCGTCCTCGCCACCTCCTACCTCGCCGAGGTCTTCGAGCCGTATTTCGGCGACGGATCGGCACTCGGCCTGCACCTGGAGTACGTCACCGAAGAGGAGCCGCTGGGCACCGGCGGCGCCATCCGCAATGTCGCCTCGCGGCTGCACTCCGCCCCCGACGACCCGGTGCTGATCTTCAACGGCGACATCCTCACCGGCCTGGACATCGCCGCCCTCGTCGGCACCCACCGCACCTCCGGCGCCGATGTCTCCCTGCACCTCACCCGGGTCGAGGACCCGCGCGCCTTCGGCCTGGTGCCCACCGACGACACCGGCCGGGTCACCGCCTTCCTGGAGAAGCCGCAGACCCCCGAGGAGATCGTCACCGACCAGATCAACGCCGGCGCCTATGTCTTCAACCGGTCGGTCATCGACACCATCCCGGCCGGCCGCCCGGTCTCCGTGGAACGCGAGACCTTTCCCGGCCTGCTCGCCGACGGCGCCCACCTCCAGGGCATGGTCGACTCCACGTACTGGCTCGACCTCGGCACCCCGCAGGCCTTCGTCCGCGGCTCCGCCGACCTGGTCCTCGGCCGCGCCCCCTCCCCGGCCGTGCCCGGCCGCTGCGGTGACCGCCTGATCCTGGAGACCGCCGAGGTCGCCACCGACGCCAAGCTCACCGGCGGCACCGTCGTCGGCCCGCGCACCGTCATCGGCGCCGGCGCCGAGATCGACGGCAGCGCCGTCCTCGACGGCGCGGTCATCGAACCGGGCGCCCACATCCGTGACTCGCTGATCGGCGCCGGCGCGCACATCGGGGCCCGTACGGTCCTGGACGGCGCGGTCATCGGCGACGGCGCCCGAATCGGCGCCGACAACGAACTGCGCGCCGGCCTCCGCGTCTGGTGCGACGCCGCCATCCCGGCCGGCGCGGTGCGCTTCTCGTCCGACCAGTAGGGGGGCGTCGGACGGGCTCCGGACGCGAGGTGACGCGTGGCGCCACCTCCTACGGCCCGCCCCACGCCCCACCCCCCTGTCACCCCCATCGCCTAACCTGGCCGCATGCCCGCCCGTACCTGGGTTCCGCCCGGCCCGCTCGACCTGCACCGCACGCTCGGGGTGCTCCAGCGCGGCCCCGGCGACCCCGCGTTCGGGGTACGTGACGGCGAGTTGTGGCGCGCCTGCCGTACGCCCGAGGGGCCCGGCACGCTCCGTATCGCGGCCCGCCCGGCCGCCGGCCAGATCGAGGCCGAGGGCTGGGGACCGGGCGCCGGCTGGCTGCTCGACCGCCTCCCCGAGCTGCTGGGGGAGTCCGACGACCCGGCGCGGCTGACCGCCCGCCACCGCATCGTCCATGAGGCCCGCCGCCGCCACCCCGGCGTCCGGCTGGCGCGCACCGGCCTGGTCCTGGAGTCGCTGATCCCTTCGATCCTGGAGCAGAAGGTCACCAGCGACGAGGCCTACCGCGCCTGGCGCCTGCTGCTCCAGCGGCACGGCGAGCCCGCCCCCGGCCCCTGGGAGCGGATGCGGGTGATGCCGGAGCCGCGCGGCTGGGCGCTGATCCCCTCCTGGGAGTGGCACCGCGCGGGCGTCGACGCCAAGCGCTCCTCCGCGATCCTGCGCGCCGTACGGGCCGCCCGCCGGATGGAGGAGGCCGCGCGGATGGACCTCGCGGACGCCACCCGGCGGCTCATGGCGCTGCCCGGCATCGGCCCCTGGACCGCAGCGGAGACGCTTCAGCGCACCCTCGGCGCCCCGGACGCGATCACGGTCGGCGATCTGCATCTGCCGAAGATCATCGGTTACGCCCTCACCGGCCGCCGCGGCACCACCGACGAGGAGATGCTCGAACTCCTCGCGCCCTACGAGGGCCAGCGGCACCGCGCCGCCCGGCTGATCCTGCTGTCCGGCCGCGTCCCGCCGCGCCGCGCCCCGCGCTTCCCCGTGGGGGACATAGCCCGGCTGTGACCGGCACGCGGGGCCGCGCGCGCTTCAGCGCACGACGACGAAGCGGGTCAGCGCACCACGACGAAGCAGGTCAGCGCACCACCACGAAGTCGTCCGCGTCCCGTGCCGGGCGCGCCGGCGGTGCGGTCGCCGCCCGCCCGATGGCCACCGCCCCCATCGGTTCCCAGTCCGCCGGCAGCCCGAGCACGTCCCGGACCACCTCCCGGCAGAACATCGTCGACGACACCCAGGCGGAGCCGAGCCGTTCGCCGGCCAGCGCGACCAAGAAGTTCTGAATCCCCGCGCCGTGGGCCACCAGGAACATCTCGCGTTCCGCCGTGCTCCGCCGCGCGTCGGGGTAGGGGTGCGCGCCGTCCGTCACCATGCACGGCACCGCCAGATACGGCGCGGCCCGCAGTACGTCGCCGCGCCGGATCCGCTTGGCGATGGACTCCTCCGACTTGCCGTCCTGGCGCAGATCCGCGATCCAGGCGTCCCGCATCGCGTCCAGCAGCCGCGCCCGCGCCCGCGGTGTCTCCAGGAGCACGAACCGCCAGGGCGTGGTGTGGTGTGGTGCCGGGGCGGTGACCGCCGCCGCCACCGCGCGCCGGACCGCCCCCGGATCGACCGGATCGTCGGTGAAGGCGCGCACCGTACGCCGCCCCGTCACCGCTTCCCGTACGGCCTCCGAGGTGCCCAGCCGGAACATGTCGTCCTCGGGGCTGCGCACCATGACGCGCGCCCCGGCGCTCTCGCCGGTCTCCCCGACGAGATGGCCGAGCCCCCGCACCACCGCGACCGGCAGCCCGGCGGCCTTGCCCTTCACCAGGTCGCCCGCGGCGGCCAGTTCGTCGGCGGTGGCCACCACCGTCGCGCTGAGCGGATTGCCGTACGCGTCCGTGCCGCCGCGCAGATCGTCCAGCACCCGCACCCCGGCCGCGCCGATGGCGACATCGGTGAGCCCGTTGCGCCAGGGCCGGCCGAAGGTGTCGCTGATGACGACACCGACGTCGACGCCGAGCGTGGCGCGCAGGCCCGCACGCAGGGCCCGCGCCGAGGCGTCCGGGTCCTCCGGCAGCAACAGCACCGTCCCCGAGGGGGTGTTGGAGGCATCGACACCGGCCGCGGCCATCACCAGCCCCTGCCGGTTCTGCACGATCCGCAGCGTGCCGCGGCGCGCCACCACCCGCACCGTCTCCTGATCGATCGCCGCCTCGCGGTCGACGGCCTCGACCACCCGGCCCTCGGCCTTGCTGACGATCTTCGACGTCACCAACAGCACGTCGCCGTCGACGAGTCGGGGCACTCCGTCGGCGGTCGACGCGGCCACGATCAGCTTGACGAGGTCGTCGCCGGGCCGCACCTCGGGCACCCCCGGCAGCGCCCACACCCGGTAGGCGGGCACTCCCTCGGCGTCGTTCACGCCCGGACCTCCGCGGCCAGCTCCAGCGCCTCGCGCACCATCGCGGCCGTGGCGTCCAGGTCCGTCATCATCAGCGGCACGGCCCGGCAGCGGATCCCGGCCGCCTCGACCTCGGCCACCGCATCCGCGTCGACGGAGTCGACCAGCCAGCCGTCCAGCAGCCCGGACCCGTAGTGGCGGGCCACGGCCGCGGCGGTCGCCTCCACCCCTACGGCCGCCAGCACCTTGTCGGCCATACCGCGGACCGGGGCGTCGCCGACGATCGGCGAGAGGCCGACCACCGGCACCCCGGCCTCCGCGATGGCCTCCCGGATTCCCGGCACCGCCAGGATCGTGCCGATACTGACCACCGGATTGGACGGCGGGAACAGCACCACATCCGCCGCGGCGATGGCTTCCAGCACGCCCGGCGCCGGCTTGGCCTGATCGGCGCCTACCGGGACCACGGCATGGGCGGGCACCGAGGCCCGCAGCCGCACCCAGTACTCCTGGAAGTGGATCGCCTTGCGCTCGCCCTCGTCGTCGACGGCCACATGGGTCTCGACCCGGTCGTCGGACATCGGCAGCAGCCGCACCCCGGGCTTCCAGCGCGCGCACAGCGCCTCGGTGACGGCGCTGAGCGGATACCCGGCGCCGATCATCTGGGTCCGCACGATGTGGGTGGCGAAGTCCCGGTCACCGAGCCCGAACCACTCGGGGCCGACGCCGTAGGCGGCCAACTCCTCCTTCACCCGGAAGGTTTCGTCGGTACGGCCCCAGCCCTGCTCCTCGTTGATGCCGCCGCCGAGCGTGTACATCACGGTGTCGAGGTCGGGACACACCTTGAGCCCGAACAGATGGATGTCGTCACCGGTGTTCCCGATGACGGTGATGTCCGCGTCCGGAGCCGCTGCCTTCAGTCCCCGCAGAAAGCGGGCGCCGCCGATACCGCCGGCCAGAACCACGATTCGCATGACGACAGTCTGTCAGCCGGAGGCTGAGTCCATGAGGGGCGGTGGCCGGGCGACGGGTGGGCAGTGTGTCAGCCGGAGGCTGAGTCGATGAGGGGCGGTGTCAGGGCGCCAGTATCCCCGGCGGCGCGGTGGCGGCCCCGGCGTCCGTGGCCTGGCTGGGGTGCATCGGCATATTGGTCAGCCCCGGGAAGTACACATGCAGGCTGACGGCCGGCGTCAGGGCGTCGTTGACGACCTCGTGGACGTAGCCGGGGGCGAACACCCGCTGGGCGCCGGCCGTGAGCGTACGGGGCCCGTCCTCGACGTGTTCGGTCAACTCGCCTTCCAGGACGGTCAGCACACCGGAGGACGCCCCGTGGTCGTGCCGGCCGCTGCCCTGCCCGGGCACCCAGCTGAGCAGCCACACCTCGTAGCCGGGCCCGGTACGCAGCCGGTGGTACCAGCGGGTGGTGGCGTCGTAGCGGACCAGCGGGGCCCAGGCGGCGCGGTCGGCGGCGATCGAGCGGGCCAGCCCCGCGAAGCCGGCGACGGTGGCCGGGTGGGCGGGGACGGGCGGCAGCAGGTGGGGGATGGCGAGCGGGTCGCCGGCGATCTGGACGTCGCTGTTCATGGCGTTTCGGGTTCCTCGGCAAAAGTGCTGGGGTGACGCGGGGGCTGCGGCGCGGCGCGGGCTCTCCCTGTGGGGGGCGTGGCGCGGCGGCGCGGAGCAGAAGGCGCTGCGGGGTGGTGCGAGCGAAAAGCTGGAGCTCGGTGGCTTCAACAGCTGGAACAGCGACAGCAACAGAGAGCCTGCGCAGCGCAGAGCGACCCGTGGCTACGGGTCGGTCGGGGCGCGAGGGTCGCTGGCATGGGGTCAAGGAGACCGGGTTCGCGCCGCGATGTCAACCGGATGTCTGGTTTGACGTAAATCTTTCACCTCATCCGGTTACTCCGCCCGGCGAAAGGTTTGTGCAGCTTCCGACGCGGAGACATCGACCGGCAACCGCGCTTTCAAACGCCGATGCGGTCCCGTGATCCGTCTGTGATCTCCCCCGCTTCGGCGGCGCGGGGTGCAACGTGAACGCCGCCTGGTCGCGTCTTGGTGAGTGAAGAGGACGTGCCGGGTGGCACGCCCGGGAAAGTGTCCTGGTTTTTACTGATTTGAACACTTTCCGCATCCGCTTGGTTCCGCCGAGTGAATAAGAGGCTCAATAGCAGATCTCGGCTTGACTGGCCCGGATCACCACACTTGTAATTTCACTCGTGTCGTTCAGCCGAAATCGATCACGGCTTGATCACGGGGACGTAAAGACAGACGAGGGGCGCACATGACCGAGCTGTTCCAGGAATTGCTGGTCGAGGAGGCGGATGAGGAGCTCGGCTGGCAGGAGCGCGCACTGTGCGCCCAGACCGACCCCGAGTCCTTCTTCCCGGAGAAGGGTGGCTCCACCCGCGAGGCCAAGAAGGTCTGTCTCGCCTGCGAAGTCCGGTCCGAATGCCTTGAGTACGCGCTCGCCAATGACGAGCGCTTCGGTATTTGGGGCGGTCTGTCCGAGCGCGAGCGGCGCCGGCTGAAGAAGGCCGCCGTCTGACGATGACAGCGCAGCCGGCCGGACCGACGGCGGGCGGCCCCGTGGACCACGCCGCCGCACCCCCTCAACTCCCCATATCCCCCTATAGCGAACACTCCGCCTCCAGCGACCCGGTCGCCGGAGGCGGACTGCTGTGTATGGACCCGGTCGGGGCACCGGCGCGAACCATTAGTGTGGGGCCCCGTCCGAGATGCGCCGCCGCCCCGCAGGCCGCGCGCGTCGCCTCGTAGTCCGTCGCAGTGTCTTCCGGGGGCGGGGGCCCAGCGCGACTTCGCCGCGGGCCTTCGAACTCCCGGGTCCGGAGGGCCCGTACCTCGATGTCCGTGCACAGCCAGTCGGCGGCCCAGACCGCCTCATACGCAGCCGCAACCCCAGAGTTCCCACGGCATGTCGTCACCGCCGTGATCGTCTCCCATGACGGTGCCCGCTGGCTGCCCGACGCGCTCTCCGGCCTGCTCGGCCAGGAGCGCCCGGTGCAGAACGTCATCGGCGCCGACACCGGCAGCGCGGACCACTCCGCCCAGCTGCTCGCCGAGGCCATCGGGGACCAGCGGGTGCTGCACCTCGCCCGCCGCTCCGGATTCGGCACCGCCGTCGACGAAGCGGTCCGCACGGCTCCCGTGCTCACCCCCGACGACCTGCCGTATCTGCGCCGGCCCAGCGGCTGGGACCCGGTCACCCGCACCTGGCGCGACGAGGCGTACGAGATGCCGGAGTTGCCGCACGGCGAACCGGTCCAGTGGCTGTGGCTGCTGCACGACGACTGCGCACCCGAGCCGGACGCGCTCGCCGAGCTGCTGCGGGTCGCCGACGCCAGCCCTTCCACCGTCATCGTCGGCGCCAAGCTGCGCAGCTGGTACGACCGCCGGCAGCTCCTCGAAGCCGGGGTCAGCATCGCGCGCAGCGGCCGCCGTTGGACCGGCCTGGACCGCCGCGAACAGGACCAGGGCCAGCACGACCAGGTGCGCTCGGTGCTGTCCGTCTCCACCGCCGGCATGCTCATCCGCCGTGACGTCTACGAGGAGTTGGGCGGCTTTGACCGCCGGCTGCCCCTGATGCGGGACGACGTCGACCTGTGCTGGCGGGCCCAGGCCGCCGGCCATCAGGTCCTGATCGCGCCGGAGGCCATCCTGCGGCACGCCGAGGCCTCCGCCCGCGAACGCCGCCCCATCGACTGCGTCGGCCGCTCGGTCGCCAACCCGCACCGCGTCGACAAGGCCGGCGCGGTCTACACGCTGCTCGCCAACACCCGCGGCGCGACCCTCCCGTACGTTCTCCTGCGGCTGCTGATCGGCACCTTCCTGCGGGTGCTCGCCTACCTCGTCGGCAAGGTCCCGGGCCAGGCGCTGGACGAACTCGCCGGACTCTTCGGCACGCTGCTGCGGCCCGGCAAGATCCTCGCCGCACGCAAACGGAGAGGCCGGCCCGCCGTCGACGCGAGCGAGCTGCGGCCGCTCTTCCCGCCACCCGGCGCCACCGTCCGGGCCACCGTCGAACAGGTCGCCGGCAACATCGCCGGGCGGGCCGCACCGGATGTGGCCTCGGCCGGCCGGCACGGCGCGGTCGAGTCCGGGCCCGGCGGCGATGACGCCGACTTCCTGGAGATCGAGCAGTTCGCCCGGCTCAAGCGGATCGCCCGCAAACCGGCCCCGCTGCTCTTCCTCCTGCTGCTGGTGGTCTCGCTGGTCGCCTGCCGCGGACTGCTCGGCTCCGGCGCGCTGACCGGCGGCGCGATGCTGCCGGCACCCGGCAGCGTGTCCGACCTGTGGTCGGCGTATCTCGACAGCTGGCATGCGGTCGGCGTCGGCGGCAGTGCCTCCGCGCCGCCCTACCTGGCGATCGTCGCCCTGGTGTCGAGCATCTTCTTCGGCTCCACCGGGTTCGCCGTCACCCTGCTGCTGGTCTGCTCCGTCCCGCTGGCCGGACTCACCGCCTACTTCGCCTCCCGCCCGCTGGTCGCCTCCCGGCTGCTGCGGGCCTGGGGCAGCATCGCCTACGCCTTCCTGCCCGCGGCCGCCGGCGCGCTGGCGGGCGGCCGGCTGGGCACCGCGGTGCTCGCCGTCCTGCTGCCCCTGATGGCGCGGGCCGCGCTCGCCGCGAGCGGACTGCGGCTGCCCGTGGGCACCCGGCCCAGCTGGCGCGCCACCTGGGCGTACACCCTGCTGATCACCTTCACCATGGCCTTCACCCCGGTCGTCTGGCCGATCGCGGTACTGCTCGGCATCGGTCTGCTGGTGCTGCGCTTCCTGGACGGCAGCCGTGATCAGATGCTCGCCTACGGGCTGCGCTTCCTGGTCGTGGCCGTGGTGCCGTTCGTGGTGCTCGCGCCCTGGTCGCTGTCGTTGCTGAGCCGGCCGTCCGCCTTCTTCCAGGAGGCCGGGCTCGACTACGGCGCCGGTTCGGCCTCCGTGCTCGACCTCATCGGGCTCAGCCCCGGCGGTCCCAAGGCCGCCGGCGGCGTGCTGTTCCTCGGCATCGTCCTGGCCGCGCTCGCCGCGACGCTGCGCGACGAGCGGCAGCGCGCGATCCGTACCGCCTGGGCGGTGGCGCTGACCGGGCTGCTGCTCGCGGCGCTGGGCAACGGCTCCGGCTGGACCGGGCCCGCGATGCTGGTCTACGGGCTGGCGCTGCTGTGCGCCGCGGCGATCGGCGCGGAGGGCATCCGGACCCGGATGGCCAGCCTCGGCTTCGGCTGGAAGCAGCCGGTCGCCGTGCTGATCGCGCTGGCGTCCGTGCTCGCCCCGCTCTACGCCGCGGTCAGCTGGATGATCACCGGCGCTTCCGGTCCGCTGGAGCGGCGCACCCCGGAGCAGGTCCCGGCGTTCGTCGCCGAGGAGTCCGGCACCGCCGACCGGGCCCGCACCCTGGTCCTCGACGGCTCGCCCGGTCATGTCGACTACACCCTCGTCCGCGGCTCCGGGGCCCGGCTCGGCGATGCCGATCTGGCCGCCGCGGCGGGCGAGGACAAGCGGCTCGGCGGCATCGTCGCCCACCTCGTGGCCGGCTCCGGCGCCGACCAGACCAACCAGCTCGGCGGCTATGCGGTCCGCTACGTCCTGGTCAGGGACGGGGCGCCGCGCGAAATGGGCCGGGTGCTGGACGCGACGCCGGGCCTGACCCGGCTCAGCCAGGACGACGGCAGCGCCCTGTGGCGCGTCGACCGGCGGGTCTCGCGGGTCTCGATCGTCCCGGGCGAGGCCAAGGACGGCACCAGCGCGGGCGAGACCACCGCGCCCCTCGCCGTACCCGCCGGCCCCGTCGAGGCGCACACCAAGGTGCCCGGCGGAGACAGCGGCCGGGTACTGCGCCTCGCGGACGCCGCCGACGAGGGCTGGCAGGCCACCGTCGACGGCACCCCGCTCAAGCCGGTGACCGTCGACGGCTGGGCCCAGGGCTTCGCGCTCCCCGCGGGCGGCGGCACCCTCGACCTCACCCACGAGAACCCCATCGGCCACACCCTCTGGCTGTGGGCCCAGGGCCTGCTCGCCGTCGTCCTGGTGGTGCTGGCGCTGCCGGGCCGCCGCCGGGAGATCGACGACGACCTGCCGGAGGACGCGGCCGCCGCGCAGGCCGCCGCGGTGTCCGGCGACGGCCGCCGGGCGCGGCGCCTGCGGGCCCAGGCCGAGGCGGCCGGCGCCCCCGAGGCGGCCGGGTCCGGCGTCCCCGCCGCGCGCACCGGCGAGCAGCCGCCCGCCCCGGCCGACGGCCCGGCGGCCGCACCGGCCCCCGGCCAGGACGCGGTCCAGGCCGCCGCCCCCACCGCTCCCGGCGACCCGTATGCGGCGGTGCCGCAGCAGCCGTCCTACGAGGAGTGGCAGGCCGCCCAGCGGGCCGCCCAGCAGGGCGTGCCGGGCGCCACCGTGCCCCCGGGCGACCCCGGCGGACAGCAGCCCTACGCTCCCGCCGACCCGTTCCAGGCCGGGCAGTACGGCGGGCCGTACCCGCCGGCCGATCCCTACCAGGCCCCCGACCCGTACGCGGACCCCTACCAGGCGGGCGCCTACGACCCGTACGGCTACGGGCAGCAGCAGTACGGCGACGGCGGGCCGCAGCACCAGCAGCCCTACGACGACGGCACCGAGTACCCGGGGTACTCCGGCTCCTACCCCGAGCCGCGCCGTGACGGGAGCGACCAGCAGTGAAGCGCACCATGATGTCCCTGATCGGCGTGGCCGTCGCGCTGGCCGCGGTCACCGGCGTCGCCGCCGTGGCCGCCCCGGACGGCGACGGCCGGGACGCCCCGCGCGGCGGCAGTCGGCTGCCCGTCCAGCGCTCCGCGCTGCTCTGCCCGGCCCCGACCTCCTCCGAGGTCGGCGAGACCGCCTACACCGCCTTCGCCCCCAAGGGCGCCGCGGCCGGTGCGGACGGCAAGAAGGGCACCGCCGAGCTGCTGCCCGCCGGGACCGTGCGGGACGCCGGCGACGGGGTCGGCGGCAAGGGCGGGAAGAAGGGCAAGGACAAGGGCAAGGGCGCCGCGGACGACGCGGCCGGGCAGACCGTCGCCCCCCGCGACACCAAGCCCGTCGTGCCCCTCCAGGAGGCCGGCAAGCCGGTCATCGCGACCACCGACAAGCCCGACGCCCCCGCCCTCGTGGGCTCCGCGGACGGCATGCTCGCGCCCGGCTGGACCGTGCAGCAGACCACCTCCGTCGCCGCCGGCGCGGGCCGCGGCCTCCTCGGGCTGAGCTGCACCACCCCCGACACCACGTTCTGGTTCCCCGGGGTCAGCACCGCCACCGGCCGCCAGGACTACGTCCACCTCACCAACCCCGACGCGGTCCCGGCCGTCGTCGACCTCGAACTCCACGGCAAGGACGGGTCGTTGGCGGGCTCGGCGGGGGAGGACATCTCCGTACCGCCGCACACCACGGTCCCGGTGCTGCTCTCCACGCTGACCGCCACGCCCACCACCAACGCCTCGCTGCATGTCGTCGCGCGCGAGGGCCGGGTCGGTGCCGCGGTCCAGGCGAGCGACGGCAAGCTCGGCAGCGACTGGCTGCCGCCCGCCGCCGACCCGGCGCCGGGCATGGTGCTGCCCGGCATCCCGAAGGACGCCACCTCCGTGCGGCTGGTCGCCCTCGCGCCCGGTGAGTCCGACGCCGATCTGAAGGTCCAACTGGCCACCCCGACCGGGCTGATCACGCCCGCCGGGCTGGAGAACCTGCACCTCAAGAGCGGGATGACCACCGCCGTGGACCTCAAGGACCTCACCAAGGGCGAGGCCGGTTCGCTGGTGCTCACGCCCTCCGACAGTGACTCCAAGGCCCCGGTCACGGCCGCGCTGCGGGTCACCCGCGGCAAGGGCGCCAAGCAGGAGATGGCGTTCATCCCCGCGACCCGGCCGGTCGAGAAGCGCGCCACCGCCGCCGACAACCGCGACCGCGGCAGCACCCTGTCGCTGGTCGCGCCGGAGAAGGGCAAGGACGCCAAGGTGAAGGTCACCGCCTCGGCGGGCAGCGGCGGCGGCACCCCGGTCACCAAGACCTACACGGTCAAGGGCGGCACCAGTCTCGATGTCGAGCCGCCCCGCCCGCAGGGGCTGAAGGGGACCTACGCCCTGACGGTGGAGCCGGAGGCCGGCAGCGGTCCCGTCTACGCGGCCCGGATGCTCGCCCGCCCCCAGGGCGGCGTACCCGCGTTCACCGTCCAGCCGCTGCCCGACGACCGCGGCTCGGTCCTCGTCCCGGCCGCGGGCCAGGACCTGTCGGTCCTCACCAACTGAACCGCCCGCCCCCGGACCCGCGCGGCGGCCTCACTCCTGGCCGTAGCGCGGGTCCACCGACTCCGGGGCCAGCCCCAGGAGTTCGGCGACCTGCTCGACCACGACCTCATGGACGAGCAGCGCCCGCTCGTCGCGGCCCTTCGTACGGATCTCCACCGGCCTCCGGTAGATCACGATCCGGTCGCGATGTCCGCCCGCGGCCGGCAGCATCCGCCCCAGGGGCACGGTCTCCGTGTCGGCGGTCGCATCCGGCCCGTCGTCCGGGCCGAAACCGGGCACCTCCAGGACCAGGAAGTCGACCTGGGAGAGCTGTGGCCAGCGGCGCTCCAGCCGGTCCCGGGAGTCATAGACAAGATCCACGAAGGCCTCGGCACGGGTCACCGACAGCGGCACCTGGGGCGGCGCGATCGGGCCGCGCATGCCGCGGCCGTGGCGGTCGCGGCGCCGGAGCCGCGGCTCCGGCGGTCGGGGAGGTACAGGGCTGTCCATCAGCATCGAGCGTAGCCGTCAAGGACCCCCGGACACCGGGGAGCGCGGCAAGACGTGGCATGTCGTCGGCTGACCGGTCCTGTCCGCGATGTGTTCGTTTGCATCCCTGCATGAGATCGCAGATCGACGCCGGAATGGCAGGAAATGCATCGAGTCGTGACGGGTTTCCGCGCCGCAGGCGGTCCGTCCCGGCCCGGCCGGTCCAGGTCAGGTCGAGCGGGTGCAGGTCAGACGCATCGGACGAAGCGGGACGACACGGTTGGGTGAGCCGGGGGAGAGTCGTCGCGGCCCGCTCAAGAGTGCGGTACCGTCCAACGTCGTGAGCCCTGTACGTCGCTGTTCGCGCACTGCGTGCGGCCGCCCCGCCGTCGCAACGCTGACGTACGTCTATGCGGATTCGACCGCCGTGCTCGGACCGCTCGCCACCTACGCCGAACCGCACTGCTACGACCTGTGCGCCGAGCACTCCGAGCGGCTGACCGCGCCCCGCGGCTGGGAGGTCGTCCGCCTCGCCCTCGACTCCGGCCCGGCCCGCCCCAGCGGCGACGATCTCGAAGCCCTGGCGAACGCCGTGCGGGAAGCCGCCCGCCCCCAGGAACGCGCCGCCGGCGGCACCCACGCCCCCGGTGACCGCGACACCCACCCCATGGAGGTCGCCCGCCGCGGCCACCTCCGGGTGCTGCGCTCCCCGGATTCCTGAACCCGCCCCGGCGGCCCGGCCCGCCCGCCCGCCGCATCCGGCCAACTACGGCGCCGCGGCGGCAGGCACACGGGGACGGCAGGCCACCGCACAGGGCCGCCCGGTAGGTTGGGAGGACATAGAGACTCTCCAGGAGGGCTGGCTGTGACTGATCTGTCGCAGATCGTGAAGGCGTACGACGTACGCGGCGTCGTCCCCGCCCAGTGGGACGAACCCCTGGCCGAGCTGTTCGGGGCGGCCTTCGTCGAGGTCACCGCCGCGGACGCGATCGTGATCGGCCACGACATGCGGCCCTCCTCGCCCGGCCTGTCGGGCGCCTTCGCGCGCGGTGCGGCGGCCCGCGGCGCGGACGTCACCCAGATCGGTCTCTGCTCGACCGACGAGCTGTACTTCGCCAGCGGCTCCCTCGGCCTGCCCGGCGCCATGTTCACCGCCTCGCACAACCCGGCCCAGTACAACGGCATCAAGATGTGCCGGGCCGGCGCGGCCCCCGTCGGCCAGGACACCGGCCTCGCCGACATCCGCGCACTGGCCGAGCGGTGGTCGGACGAGGGCGCCCCGGAACCGGTCGCCGAGCCCGGCACCGTCACCCGCCGCGACGTCCTGGGCGACTACGCCGCCCATCTGCGCGGCCTGGTGGACCTCAGCGGCATCCGCCCGCTGAAGGTCGTGGTCGACGCGGGCAACGGCATGGGCGGCCACACCGTCCCGACCGTCTTCGCGGGGCTGCCGCTCGAACTCGACGCGATGTACTTCGAGTTGGACGGCTCGTTCCCCAACCACGAGGCCAACCCGCTGGATCCCAAGAACATCGTCGACCTCCAGGCCCGGGTCCGCGAGACCGGCGCCGACCTCGGCCTCGCCTTCGACGGCGACGCCGACCGCTGCTTCGTCGTCGACGAGAACGGCGACCCGGTCTCCCCGTCAGCGATCACCGCCCTGGTCGCCGCCCGCGAGCTGGCCAAGCACCCCGGCGGTACGGTCATCCACAACCTGATCACCTCCTGGTCGGTGCCGGAGGTCGTCAGGGAGAGCGGCGGCGAGCCCGTCCGGACCCGCGTCGGGCACTCCTTCATCAAGGAGGAGATGGCCACCACCGGCGCCATCTTCGGCGGCGAACACTCCGCGCACTACTACTTCCGCGACTTCTGGAACGCCGACACCGGCATGCTCGCCGCGATGCACGTCCTCGCGGCCCTCGGCGGCCAGCAGGGCCCGCTGTCGCAGCTGGTCGCGCAGTACGACCGGTACGCGGCCTCCGGCGAGATCAACAGCACCGTCGACGACCAGACCGGCCGGCTCGCCGCGATCAAGACCGCCTACCAGGGCCGCGACGGCGTCACCCTCGACGAGCTGGACGGGCTGACCGTCACCGCCGACGACTGGTGGTTCAACGTCCGCGCCTCCAACACCGAGCCGCTGCTCCGGCTGAACGTCGAGGCCCGCGACACCGCCACCGCCGACCGGATCCGCGACGAGGCCCTGGCGATCATCCGCGGCTGAGCCTCCGCGGTCCGCCGCACGAGCCCGGCGGCGGGCCGTCGGAGCACGTCGCCGAGGGGGCGGGCGGCAGCGGTGTCCCCGCCGCCCGCACCCCCGTGCACCACCCGGAATCCCCGCCGAGCACGCCTCCCGCCCCCGCCCGGCGGTACGCTGGCCAAGCCGCAACCGCCCCGAAGGAGCAGCCTCCATGCCGGTCGAAGCCAGCTTGATCCAGATCCTTGCCTGCCCGGCATGCCACGCCCCACTCCAGGACCGGACCGCGGACTCCGCGTCCGACCCCGAGCTGATCTGCACCTCCGGCGACTGCGGCCTCGCCTACCCCGTCCGGGACGGCATCCCCGTACTCCTCGTCGACGAAGCCCTCCCCCATGGCCCTCAAGGCGTGGGCGGTGCCCCCAGCCCCGCCTGACCGGCCGCCGCCGGGCCCGCCCCGGCGCCACCCGGCATACCCCCGCCCGATCCGGCGATTCGGAGGCCGCGCCCACCATGCTCGATGAGTCACTCCTCGACACCCCTGACGCGCTGGCCGGAGCCGACCGCTTCGGTCTGCTGCGCGGCGTCGCCGAATCCGGCGCCCGGGTCCGCACCGCCGCCCGCAGCGCCGCCGAATCCGGCATCCCCGAGCTGACCCCCGACGGGCGGCCGCGCGCCGTCCTCGTCGCCGGCCCCGGCCCCGCCGCGGCCGGTGTGGCGGACCTCCTCAGGGCGCTCGGTGGCGGCAACTGCCCGGTCACCCTCATCCAGCCCACCGGCGTCGCCCCGCTGCCCGGAGCGCTGCGCTGGGCGCTGCCCGGCTGGGCCGGACCCCTGGACCTGCTGCTGCTCCCCGGCCCCGATGCCGCCGACCCCGGTCTCGCCGAGCTGGTCGAGCAGGCCTCCCGCCGCGGCTGCGCCGTCGTCGCCGTCACCCCCGCCGGCGGCCCGCTCGCCGACGCCGTCACCCAGGCCCGCGGCCTCGCCGTCCCCCTGGCGACCACCCCCTACGACGCCGAATTCGACGTCGAGGGCGCCCCGCCGGCCGCCCCCGGCACCCTCTGGTCGGTGCTCATCCCGCTGCTCTCGCTCGCCGACCGGATCGGCCTGCTCAGCGCCCCGCCGGAGGCCCTGGGCAAGCTCGCCGACCGCCTCGACCAGCTCGCCGAACGCTGCGGCCCGGCCATCCCCACGTACACCAACCCCGGCAAGACCCTGGCCGCCGACCTCGCCGACGCGCTCCCGCTGATCTGGACCGAAGGCACCATCGCCGGCGCCGTCGGCCGGCACTTCGCCACCGAACTGGCCGGGCTGGCCGGCCGCCCCGCGCTCGCCGCCGAACTGCCCGAGGCGCTCGCCACCCACCGCACCCTGCTGGCCGGCGCCCTGGCCGCCGGCGCCGACCCGGACGACTTCTTCCGCGACCGGGTCGAGCAGCCCGCCGCGATGCACGCCAGGGTCGTGCTGCTGCGCGAGACCGAGCCGGGCCCGCTGTCCGCCACCCGCGCCGCCCAGGCGCTCGCCGAGGAGCGCGACACCGCCGTCAGCGAGCTGGAGGCCGATACCGGCAGCGACCTGGAGAAGGCCGCTGAGCTACTGGCCATCGTGGATTTCGCCGCCGTTTACCTGGCGCTCGCCGGGACCGAGTGATCTTTGACGGTCGGCCCGCATCCGCAGGCCCATAGCGCACCCCGCAGCACGTACCACTGTCAGGAAGCAGCCGCCCCATGGACCGCCTCGCCAATACCGTGCGCCCCTACGCCTGGGGCTCCACCACCGCCCTCCCGGAGCTCCTGGGCACCGCGCCGACCGGCGAACCCCAGGCCGAGATGTGGCTGGGCGCCCACCCCGGCGCCCCCTCCCGTATCGACCGCGGTGCCGGCCCGGTCTCCCTGGCCGAGGTGATCGACGCCGCCCCCGAGGCCGAACTGGGCGCCGACACCGTCCGCGCCTTCGGCCCCCGGCTGCCCTTCCTGCTCAAGCTGCTCGCGGCCGGGTCCCCGCTCTCCCTCCAGGTCCACCCCGACCGGGCGCAGGCCGCCGAAGGCTTCGCCGACGAGGAGCGGCGCGGCATCCCGATCGACGCCGGCCACCGCAACTACAAGGACACCAATCACAAGCCCGAGTTGATCGTCGCGCTCACCCCGTTCGACGGTCTGTGCGGCTTCCGGCACCCTGCGCAGGCCGCGGACCTGCTGGAGGGCCTGGGCGTCGACGACCTCAAGCCGTACGTGGACATCCTGCGCGCCAGCCCCGAGGAGGACGCACTGCGCGAGGTGCTCACCGCCGTACTCGGCGCCGAACACCACGCGATCGCCGGCACCGTCGAACGCGCCTCCGTCGCCGCCGGCCGGCTGGCCGCCGAGGGCGGACCACACGCCGACGCCTACGCCGCCTACGCCGTCCTCGCCCACCACTACCCGGGCGACCCCGGCGTCCTCGCCGCCATGCTGCTCAACCACGTCCAACTCCAGCCCGGCGAGGCGCTGTTCCTCGGCGCCGGCATCCCACACGCCTACCTCGGCGGGCTCGGTGTCGAGCTGATGGCCAACTCCGACAACGTGCTGCGCTGCGGACTGACCCCCAAGCACGTGGACGTCCCGGAACTGCTGCGGGTGGTCCGCTTCGAGGCCGGTGACGCGGGCGTGCTGCGCCCCGAGGACGTCAACGGCGAGGAGGTCTACGAGACCCCCATCGACGAGTTCCGCCTCTCCCGCTTCGTGGCGGCCCCCGGCGCCGCACCGCACGCGCTCCCCTCCCGGACGCCGCAGATCCTGCTGTGCACGGCGGGCACCGTACGACTGCGGGAGGCCGACGCGGAGACGGGGGAGGGGGCGGGGGCCGGCGACGGTGACGGTGCCGGGCTGGCCCTGGCGCCTGGCGAGTCCGTGTTCGTACCGGCCGGCGAGCGGATCACACTCTCCGGAGACGGCACGCTGTTCCGCGCGACGGTGGTGGCGTAGAGGTGGCGTAGTGGTGGCGTGGCGGTCTCGGCACCATCCCGTCCGGCTCGCATCCGGCCCCGGTCCGGCCTCGGTCCGGTTCGCGTCGCTCGGCGTGACCCGGCCGCCGACCAGGGCGCGGCTGCTGTGGCAGCGCCACCGGCAGCCTCGTCCGGGCGGCCGGAAACCGTCCGCCAGGTGGCCTCCTGGTCGCCGCCCCGGGCCGGGCTGCAACAATGACCGCCGCACAGCATTAAAGGGGCGGTAAAGCCCGGACGACGGAAGGGGTATGCGGCACCTATGAGCGCATCAGGCGGGACAAAGGCGATCGTTGCGGCGCTGGGCGCCAACCTGGCGATCGCCGCAGCGAAGTTCGTGGCCTTCGCCTTCAGCGGCTCGTCCTCGATGCTGGCGGAGGGCGTGCACTCCATCGCGGACTCCGGCAACCAGGGCCTGCTGCTGCTCGGCGGCAAGAAGGCGAAGCGCGCGGCAACCGCCGAGCACCCCTTCGGCTACGGCCGCGAGCGCTACATCTACGGCTTCCTGGTCTCCATCGTCCTGTTCACCATCGGAGGCGTCTTCGCCCTCTACGAGGGCTACGAGAAGATCCACGACCCGCACGCGCTGGACAACTGGTACTGGCCGGTCGGCGTCCTGGTCTTCGCGATCATCGCCGAGAGCTTCTCCTTCCGTACGGCCATCAAGGAGTCCAACGAGCTGCGCGGCAAGCAGACCTGGGCCCAGTTCGTCCGCCGCGCCAAGGCCCCCGAACTGCCGGTCGTGCTGCTGGAGGACTTCGGCGCCCTGGTCGGTCTGGTCCTGGCGCTGGGCGGCGTCGGCCTGACCCTCGCCACCGGCGACGGCATCTGGGACGGCATCGGCACCATGTGCATCGGCGCGCTGCTGGTGCTGATCGCCCTGGTCCTGGCCGCGGAGACCAAGTCGCTGCTGCTGGGCGAGGCGGCCGGCCCCGAGCAGGTCGCCAAGATCCGCGCCGCGGTCGTCGACGGCACGGTCGTCACCCGCGTCATCCACATGCGCACGCTTCACCTCGGCCCCGACGAACTGCTGGTCGCCGCCAAGATCGCGGTCCAGCACGACGACACCGCCACCGAGATCGCCAACGCCATCAACGCCGCCGAGGCCCGCATCCGTGAGGCCGTCCCGATCGCCCGCGTCATCTACCTGGAACCGGACATCTACAACGAGGCCACAGCGGCCGCGGGCTCGGACCCGTCGAAGACCCCCGGCGGACAGTGAGCCGTTCGGACCGGGGGCGCGGGCCGGGTGGCCCGGTGGCTGGGGGACTGCTGGACGGCTGGTGCTGGTCGGCTGGGTGCCGACGACGGTTGACTGAGGTCCGGGGGCTAGGTCCGTCGGGCCTGCGGGGCCGCTGAGCCCCAGCCTTACGGGACCGCGGGGCCTCCAAGCCCACGAGACCGTTAAACCAGCCGCACGGGGCTGCTGGGCCTCCAGCCCATCGGACCGCTTACGCGCCGCAGGCCCAACTCCCCCCCCCACCGCCGCAGAACGCGGCAAGGCCCCCCGCACTCCCCATGAGCGCGGGGGCCTTCGCTGTCTCCCACGAGTACGGAGGCACGATCACGCTGCGAGCCTGGGGGGACTGGGCGCCACGGGAATGGCAGTACGGGAATACCGCCCCCGGCCCACCACGTTGTGGGCCCCGAGGGGGCCCACACCACCCCTACGGGATGTGTTCGCCCCCGCCCTACTGGATCTCCCTGCAAACCACTGGATTCCCGGCCATCACTGGTTTCCCGTCCACTACTGGATCTCCCCGAGAACGCGCAGAATCCCGGCCTCGTCCTCCGCGCCCTGAAGCCGGGCCCGGAAGTCCGCATCCATCAGCTTCCGCGACAGCAGCGCAAGGATGCGCAGATGCTCGTCCCCGGCCGCCGCCTCCGGCACCGCGATCAGGAAGACCAGCCTGGCGCGTGTGCCGTCGAGCGAACCCCACTCGATACCGTCCGCCGACCGTGCGAAGCCGACGACCGGAACGGTCACGGCGTCCGTCTTGGCGTGCGGGATGGCGATTTCCTCACCGAGCCCGGTCGTGCCCTGCGCCTCACGGGCCAGCGCCACCCGGACCAACTCGTCGACGTCCGCCACCTTGCCGGTAGTCGCCACCAGCTCGGCCATCTCTCGAACCGCCGCCTCCTTCTCGTCCGCGACGAGCTGCGTCTTGACGGTCTGACCGGTGATGTAGCCGGAGAGCACCTCGGGACCGCGGGCCTCGCCGCCACCATCACCCTCGTCGCTGACATCGTTGCCATCGGCGCTAACGGGGCCATCAGTGCCAACGCCACCATCAGCACCAACGTCGCCATCGCCCCCGACGGTCTCCCCGCCCGTGCCGCCCGCGTCCTCCCCCGGGCCGCCAGCAGGCGCAGGAACGGAACCCGCCGCCGCGACCGCCCGCGACGCCACCCCGGCACCGCCACCACCGCCGGCATCGCCACCACCCCCGGCACCGCCACCACCGCTGGCTCCACCACCCATGCCGCCCCCGGCCTCGACCGGCTCCGCTCCACCCTTCCGCCGCTCCGCGACATCCACCAGCATCACCGTCGTCAGCGCCGTGACCACCGAGCCCGCCACTACGGCGAGGAAGAACGCCGGCACTCCGCCGACCGCGCCCAGCACCGCCACGATCGGTCCGCCGTGCGGCACCGCGTCCGTCACCCCGATCGTCCCCGCGAGGGCACCGGCCACCGCACCGCCGAGCATGTTCGCCGGTATGACCTGCGCGGGCCGTGCCGCGGCGAACGGAATCGCGCCCTCCGAGATCCCGAAGAGCCCCATGAACAGCGCCGCCATACCCGTCTCGCGCTCCTGCTCGGAGTACAGGCGGCGGCGGACCAGCGTGGCCAGCCCCTGGCCGAGCGGCATCACCGGGATCGCCGCGGCACACATGCCCATCACGGCCTGGTGGCCGGACGCGATCAGCCCCGCACCGAACAGGAACGCGGTCTTGTTGACCGGACCGCCCATATCGAACGCGATCATGAGGCCGAGGAGCGCGCCGAGCAGAATCGCGCTGGACCCGGTCATCCCGCCGAGCCAGTCGGTGAGATGCGTGAAGACCCAGGAGATGGGCTTGCCGATCACGTAGATGAAGAACAGCCCGAGCACCGTCGTCGCCACGATCGGGATCACGATGATCGGCATGATCGGCCGGGCGAACTTGGGGACCTCCACCTTCTTGATCCACTGCACCAGATAGCCGGCCAGGAAGCCGGTGACGATCGCGCCGATGAAGCCCGCGCCCGCCTTGGAGTCGTACAGCGAGCCGGTGTTGGCGATCCAGCCGCCGATCATGCCCGGCACCAGCGCGGGCCGGTCGCCGATCGCGTAGGCGATATAGCCGGACAGGACCGGCACCATCAGCGTGAAGCCGATGACGCCGATGTCGTTGACGTGCTTCCAGAACGAACCGTCGGGGATGACCAGACCGCCGTCCGCCTGCGGATGCCCACCCAGCGCCAGCGAGATCGCGATCAGCAGACCGCCGACCACCACGAACGGGATCATGTAACTGACGCCGTTCATCAGCGCCTTGTACGCGACGCTGCGTTCCTTGCCGCTACCAGGCCCCCCGGGAGCCGGCGCGCCCTGGGAACCCGCACCGGCCCCGTCGCCCTCCGCGCGCCCGTACACCGGCGCGCTCCGCACCCGCTCCATCAGCTCCTCGGGATGGCGAATGCCCTCGGCGACCCCGACCGCCAGGACCCGCTTGCCGACGAACCGGCTGCGGTCGACGTCCTTGTCGGCGGCGATGATGATGGCGTCCGCCTCTCTGACATCGTTGTCAGAGAGAAGATTCTCAGCCCCGATGGAGCCCTGCGTCTCCACCTTGATCTCGTGCCCGAGGGACCGGGCCGCCTGGGTCAGCTTCTCCGCGGCCATGTACGTGTGGGCGATACCGGTCGGGCAGGCGGTCACTGCGAGCAGCTTCAGCCCCTGCCCGCTCGTCCCCGCGCTCTTGAGGGGCTCAGCTGGACTGGTGGTCACGTGGCTCTCCTTACGAACGTGCGCGCGGTCGTGCCAGTGGTCCGCGCTCCAGGCATCCTGCATGACGGCACGGCGCCCGCACACCCCTCCGACGCCGCCCTCCGCGCCGGCCGGGACACCGGCCCTCGGCCCACCGGACCCCAGGAATCACCGGCCGTCCCCGCGCCCCTCCTTGGCTGGGACAGCACTGGACCGGCCCCTCCGGGCTGTGGTTCACGCGGTCGATCGGTGTAGATTCGTGACCAGTGCCAGACGTCGCTGCTGATGGCGGTCGGGCGGCCCGCACCGCGGACCGGCCGAGGGAGAGAGGGCCTCCGACGGACTGCGCTGTGGCCAGGGGGAGAGGTGCGTCCGCTTCCGCGTACGCTCGAACTCCCCCAATGATTGCTGGGGGACCCCAGCCCGCGCCGCAGACTGCCCGCCCATCCACCTCGACGCTCGAGGAGCAGCCCGCATGACGACAGCAGCCACCGGCCAGGACTTCAAGGTCGCCGACCTGTCCCTCGCCGCTTTCGGCCGCAAGGAGATCACCCTCGCCGAGCATGAGATGCCCGGTCTGATGGCGATCCGCAAGGAGTACGCCGCCGCCCAGCCGCTGGCCGGTGCCCGCATCACCGGTTCCCTGCACATGACCGTGCAGACCGCGGTCCTGATCGAGACCCTGGCCGCGCTGGGCGCCGAGGTCCGCTGGGCCTCCTGCAACATCTTCTCCACCCAGGACCACGCCGCCGCGGCCATCGCGGTGGGCCCGAACGGCACGCCCGAGGCGCCCCAGGGCATCCCGGTCTTCGCCTGGAAGGGCGAGACCCTGGAGGAGTACTGGTGGTGCACGGAGCAGGCGCTGACCTGGCCCAACTCGCCCACCGGCGGCCCGAACATGATCCTCGACGACGGTGGCGACGCCACCCTCCTGGTCCACAAGGGCGTTGAGTACGAGAAGGCCGGCAAGGTCCCCGCGATCGAGACCGCGGAGAGCGACGAGCACCGCGCGATCCTGGAGCTGCTGACCCGCACGCTGGCGGAGTCCCCCCAGAAGTGGACGAACCTGTCCTCCGAGATCCGCGGTGTCACCGAGGAGACCACCACCGGCGTGCACCGTCTCTACGAGATGCACCGCGACGGCGACCTGCTCTTCCCGGCGATCAACGTGAACGACGCCGTGACGAAGTCGAAGTTCGACAACAAGTACGGCTGCCGCCACTCCCTGATCGACGGCATCAACCGCGCCACCGACGTCCTCATCGGCGGCAAGACCGCCGTGGTCTGCGGCTACGGCGACGTCGGCAAGGGCTGCGCGGAGTCGCTGCGCGGCCAAGGCGCCCGCGTCATCATCACCGAGATCGACCCGATCTGCGCCCTTCAGGCGGCGATGGACGGCTACCAGGTCACCACCCTGGAAGACGTGGTCGAGACCGCCGACATCTTCATCACCACCACGGGCAACAAGGACATCATCATGGCGTCCGACATGGCCCGGATGAAGCACCAGGCGATCGTCGGCAACATCGGTCACTTCGACAACGAGATCGACATGGCCGGTCTGGCGCAGCTCGAGGGCATCGTCAAGGACGAGGTCAAGCCGCAGGTGCACACCTGGACCCACCCGGACGGCAAGGTCCTGATCGTGCTGTCCGAGGGCCGCCTGCTCAACCTGGGCAACGCCACCGGTCACCCCTCCTTCGTGATGTCCAACTCGTTCGCGGACCAGACGCTGGCCCAGATCGAGCTCTTCACCAAGCCCGCGGAGTACCCGACCGACGTCTACGTGCTGCCCAAGCACCTCGACGAGAAGGTCGCCCGGCTCCACCTCGACGCGCTCGGCGTCAAGCTCACCGAACTGCGCCCCGAGCAGGCCGCCTACATCGGCGTCCAGGTCGAGGGCCCGTACAAGCCCGACCACTACCGCTACTGACCCAGCGGCGATCACCGGCCGGTCAGCTCCCCTGACCAGCTGGTGCTCACCCACAGCAGCCGGTGACACCAGGCCCTCGCCCTCCACGGCGGGGGCCTGGCCCATAAGGTCTCCATACAGACCCGCCATCCCCAACGCACCGGCCCGTCGCCGGCCGAAGGACTGCCCCCGATGCCCCGCGGCCACTACTCCCTCCACGACCCGCACGATCACACCCCCCTGGGTGAAGAGCACTTCCACTGCGCCACCGGCCCCTCCGGCTGGCGCTATGTCTCCCAGATCGTCAACCCCTCCGGCGACCACACCGGCTCCGTCGATCTCACCCTCGACGAACTCGGCCGCCCCATCCGCCTCGAACTGCACGCCTCCGCCTGGCAGGTCCGCGGTGCGGCGCTGGACGGCGTCACCTGGGTACGCACCGACCCGACCGGTGAGCACGCCACCGAAGGCAACGTCCCCGCCCACGCCTTCACCGGCGCGTCCCCCGCGTTCCTCATCGCCACCGCCCGCTTGCTGCGCCCCGCCCTCGGCGCCGGCGCCGTCCGCACCCGCCTCGTCGCCTTCACACCCCCCGTCCTCGCCCCCCGCACTCTCGACCAGTCCTGGGCCCTGCTGAAAAGCACACCACACGCCACTGACAACGCCCCGCTCATCGCCGACGAATACCAGGTCAACGACCTGGAAACCGGCGAACAGCACACCGTCCACATCGCCGGCGACGTGGTCCTGTCCGCCCCCGGCATCGAACTCGAATCCCTCGAGTCCCCACCGTCGACCTTCTCCTGACCCGCCCGCTCCGCTCCATCGGCCGCACCTTCCCGCGCGCGGCGTCACGCAGGCGGGGCCAACGCCCACATCTCGGAGGCGCAGAGCCTGAGTGCCGGGGCGGCGTCCCCAGCCCCGCGCGCAAGGCCTCCGGTACCGGCTGCGGGCACACGGCACCCTCACGCCACGGCCACCTGGCGATCGGCTCACCCTGCACCGGCCGCGCGACCTCTGATCCCCGACGTGCCACGTGATCCCCGACGTGTCACACCGCCTGACCTCGACGCCTCGCCCGCTGCTCGGCCCCCCGTCGCCGTACGCAGCCACGGCCCGCCGCACATGGGACGGACAGCGCGACGGAGGCCCGCTCTCGGCGCCTCACCGCCACCACGGGCTACGCGGTGCCCTACAACCGCCGTGGCCTCGGCGCCCGCCCCGTCCCACGCATCCGCTGCAGCACCCACACCTCGTGGCTTCCTCGCCACGCCAGGGCCAGGCACACCGTGCCGTATCCGCTCACCACCGGCACGCACGCGAAAGCCGGACGGACCCATCACCGCAACCCGAGCCCAACACACCCCGCCACGCCCCCGGCCGCCTCACACCGGCGGCGCAAACCCCGTACGTGGCGGCCGCCCTCCGCCACCATCCCCCGCATCACCCGCACGCCCCCGCGACGGCGCCCCCACTGACCCGGCACCGTCACCAAGCGTCCTCCCGGCGCCGACACCGGCACCGGCCCCGGTCTCAGCAGCCCCGGCCCCACCCCCAGGCGAAGCCCAAGCCCCGCCCGCCGGCGGCGCCCCATCCCCGCCCCCGGAGGTCACGACATCCGCCGGCGTCCCCGTAGGCCCGCCAGACGGCCACGGCCCACCGGCCCAGGTCCCGTCACCACCGGCGCCAGGTTGCCCACCGGGAGCAGCCTCTCCCCACCCCACAGGCCCAGCCCCGACAGCTCCCGTCGGCCCGGCCACCGCCGCCGACGCCGACGTCCCGAACGCCCGCCGAGACTCCCGCGCCTGCCGTTCCCCGGCCACCGCCGCGAGATACGCCGCCGGATGCACCCCCTCAGGCGCCGGCACCCCGGTGAACCCGCGCAAGTCCTCCGCCAGCCGCCCGGCCATCGCCCCGCCGACCTGCGGATCCAGCTGTCCCATCCGCGCCAGGTACTGCCGCACGGTCAGCCACCACCCGTCGGGCACTCGCGAAAGGTCCAGCGCCCCGAGCTCCGCCACCAGCCACGGAGGCGGTGGCGGCAGTGCCGTTCCGGCCTCCGCCACGGGCATCCGTTCCCGTATGACCAGCGTCCCGGCGAACACATCACCCAGCCGACGCCCACGCGCCGACACCAAGGACGCAATGGCCGCCACGACCCCCATCGTCATCACGATCTCGATGGCCCCCATTGCCCCGCGCACCAACGCGTGCCGGAACCGGATCGGGCCGCCGTCCTCCCGTACGACCCGCAGTCCGCAGATCAGCTTTCCCAGCGACCGGCCCTGACTCAGCGTCTCGATGACGATCGGGATCCCGACCTGCACCAGCACGAACGCCGCCACCGATATGGCCGCCACCGCCGCACTGTCCATGGACGAGGTCGCGCTCACCAGGATCAGCGAGATGCCGATGTAGGTCACCCATGCCACGGCCACATCGACCGCCACCGCCAGCCCCCGGCTCGGCAGCCTGGCCGGCCGCAGGCCGAGCACCACCGCTTCACCCGTGACGAGTTCACTCACGCCGCGCCCCACTCCCTCTCGATCCCCGAAATCCCGCCCACCCCACGCCGGGCACGGCCAGTCTGCCAAGCTGACCCGGCACTCACCCACGGCGCTGCGAGGAGCGACACCCTATGGACCTCGATGTCTTCATCACGGCCCACAGCGCCGAATGGGACCGTCTCGAAACACTGCTGGGCCGCAAACGCCGCCTCACAGGAGCCGAGGCCGACGAACTGGTCGCCCTCTACCAACGCACCACCACACACCTCTCCCTGCTCCTCTCCAGCGCCCCCGACCCTGCGCTGACCAGCCGCCTCACGTCCCTCGTGGCCCGCGCCCGCAGTACAGTCACCGGTGCCCGCAAGGCCTCCTGGCGCGACACCGCCCGCTTCTTCACCACGGCCTTCCCGGCAGCCGTCTACCGCCTCCGCCACTGGTGGATCCCCACCGCGATCCTCTCCACGGTGGTCGCCGCCCTCATGGGCTGGTGGATAGCCGCACACCCCGAGGTCCAGGCAGCCATCGGCGCCCCGGAGGACCTCCGTGACATGACCCGCCCCGGGGGCCAGTACGAGACCTACTACTCCAGCCACCCCGCCGCGTCCTTCGCCGCCCAGGTATGGACGAACAACGCCCAGGCCGTTGCCCTGTGCCTCGTCCTCGGCGCCTTCGCGGGCCTCCCCGTCCTGTGGATCCTCTTCCAGAACATGCTCAACCTCGGCGTCGGCATCGGCCTGATGTCCTCCGCGGGCCGCCTCGACACCTTCCTCGGCTTGATCCTCCCGCACGGCCTCCTCGAACTGACCGCCGTCTTCGTCGCAGCCGGCATCGGCCTCCGCCTGGGCTGGACCCTCATCGACCCCGGCCCGCGCACCCGCCGTACGGCCCTCGCTGAGGAAGGCCGCTCCGCCCTAGGCGTCGCCATCGGACTCGCCGCCGTCCTCTTCATATCCGGCGCCCTCGAAGGATTCGTCACCCCTTCCGGCCTCCCCACCTGGGCCCGCATCGGCATCGGCATCGCCGCTGAACTGGCCTTCCTCCTGTACGTCTACGTCCTGGGCGGCCGCGCCGTCCGCGCCGGAGCAACCGGCGACGTCGACCCCGCCGACCGCGAAGCCGCCCTGCCGACCGCCGCGTGATGTGCATCGAGCCCCGCTGACCTGCTAATCTCCTCTTCGCCCCCAAAGCCCGTTGACACAGGCAGCAGGGGGAGGTAGATTCGAACGGTTGCAACGAACTGGACAAGTTCATCCGCGACGGTTAGTCTCTTCTCCGCTTCGGCCGGAATTTCAATTCGGCGAAGCGCAACCGACCACTTACCGGAAGCCCCGGCCGTTAATTCGGCCGAACGCCTTCTGATAAAGTCGGAAAAGCCAAAAGGCAAACCCCTTCCGACGGGGATTCGGAAGCCAATTCGGACTGGCAACAGGCCGGAACGGATCTGATAGAGTCGGAAAGGCCGAAAAGCGAAAGCCAAACGGCCGAGCCCGCTCCAGCAGGGCGCCAGAGACGGAAACGGATCTGGTAAGGTTGGAAACGCGAAGAAGCCGAAAGGCGGAAACGCACCGGCGAAAATCGGGCCCGCAAGGATCTGATAGAGTCGGAAACGCAAGACCGAAGGGAAGCGCCCGGAGAGCCTGGTGAGACAGGCACAAAGGAAGCGTCCGTTCCTTGAGAACTCAACAGCGTGCCAAAAGTCAACGCCAGATATGTTGATACCCCGTCCACCGGAAACACTCCGGAGGATGAGGTTCCTTTGAAAAGCCCACCACGGCCCATGCGGTCGGGGTGGCACACACAGCGAGGACGCTGTGAACGACCGGACCTATTCCGTCTGGTTGTTCCGCTCTCGTGTGTGTTTCACCGGATTACCGGTAAACATTCACGGAGAGTTTGATCCTGGCTCAGGACGAACGCTGGCGGCGTGCTTAACAC
>NZ_JBVHZH010000034.1:0-101909 GCF_055574515.1 Streptomyces sp. NPDC029466 | reverse complement strand
GCCACAAATAGACGGGGGGGTGCTCGCTGCTGCGGCGCCCCTCCCCCCCTACCACCCCCTCCTCTAATTCTCCCGCGCTCTCCCCTCCACGCCCGAGCCCGGTCTCCGCTTCGAGGTGGAGCAGCGCGGGACGGTCCACGGCCCGCGCCGCCCGGACCGCTGCCCGCACCGCCCACGGGGCACCGGCCGACAGCTCGACACCCGCGGCCACCGCGGCATTCCAGTCGTCACCGGGGGTCAGCAGCCACGCCAGCAGCCGGCCGGGGACACCGGCCGCGCGCAGCGCCAGTGCCTCCCGCATCCCGGCGACGCCGAGCCAGGTGGCACCGCCCGCGAGCGCCGCGCGGGCGACGGGGACCGTGCCGTGCCCGTAGGCGTCGGCCTTGACCACCGCCATCACCTCGGCGGACCCCGCCGTGTCACACAACCGGCTGACGTTGGCGCGGATCGCCGTGAGATCGATATGGGCCTGCGCGTGCGGGGCTCCGGCCTGCTGTCCGTCCTGGCCGTACTGCCCATGCGGCCCGTGCTGCCCGTACTGCCCGTCCTGGTGGTGCGCTCCGGCCGCCGGCCCTGCCACCGATCCGGTTGTCGGTGCCGGTACGGCGGAGGGCGCCGGGCCCGCGGCCGGGACCGGCTCGGCGGGCACCCCCGGAGGGTGCCGGTCCACGACCGTTGTCACCGCCGCTCCGTATCCGGCTGCGACGTTCTCGGCCTCGCGGGCCATGCCGAACGACATGCCACCGTCCTTCCATGAAATCCATTGCTGCCCGGTGAGCTGCGGGTGGAGCCATGGTTTCGGTGGGGGGGACGGCCCGTCATCGTTCGCTCGGCACTGTCTCGGGCCACTCGGCAGTGGGGCCGCGACAACGGGAGGCGGTGGCGGGGCAGGCGGCTGCGTACGGGAGGACGGCATACGGAAATCCCGCCATACGGAGACACCGGACCGTCACAGCGACATACCGGGCGGCGGCCCGGGTTCCCTCACCCGGAAGTACCCACGGCGTCGTCCGGGCCGCCTTCCGCGCCGTATCGGCGGGCGGTGAGCTGGAGCAGCAGAGCGGTACGGACCTCCGGGTCGTCCAGCGGCAGCGCCACCACCTCCTGAAGCCGGCGCATCCGGTGCCGGAGCGTGTTGGGGTGGATGTGCAGCCGGGCGGCGGCGGCCCGTGGATCGCCCCGCTCCTGGAGCCAGGCGTACAGCGTCGGCACACAGTTCGTCCCGTGCGTCCGGTCGTGGTCCACCAGCTGTTGCAGCGGTCCGACGCCCGCGATCCGGGCCGCCGCGGCGGATCGCGCGACATGGCGCAGCACGACCGTCGCCCACACCTCGTCGTGCACGGCCTGGCGGCGCGCGATCAGGCCGGTCCGGAGCAGATCGAGCGTGTCATCGGCCTGCTCACGCGAGCGCGCCAGCCCGGGGACCGACGCCGCGAGCCCACCGACCGCGAGCAGCGGTGCGGGCTCTCCGGTGGTGCCACGGAGCGTCTCCAGCCATCGGGGTCCGTCGTCGGGGCCAGGGCTGATCATTTCCGCCGGGACGATCCCGTAGACCACCCCGCCGACGACCGCCGCGGGTGACCGCAGGCGACTGCCGCGGAACCGGGACATACGCTCCCATACGGTCAGCCGCTGTCGCTCCGCCTCCTCCTCGTCCTCGCAGCGCACCCCGACCGCGATCACCCGCCAGGGACCGGTCGTGAGCCCCAGCCGCCGCGCCGCGTCCGCCGCTCCCTCCTGGCCGTGCAGCACCGTGGCGACCATGTCGGTCAGCACCAGGCGCTCCACATCCGCACCGGCACGCCGGCGCAGCAGATGCAGCGCCGCCGTCGCGGCCGTGTCCGCGAACGCCTCGGCCCGCTCGGCGGGCACCGGCCCCGGCACGATGGCCCAGATCGAGCCGAGCATCTCCCCGCCGGCATGCACCGGCACGACCAGCCGCGGCTTGGTCCCCTCGACCACAGCGGGGACGTAGATGGGGCCGGTGTCCTGGGCGATCCGGTGAAAGACGCCGTAGCGCCGGAAATGGGCGTTGACCTCGTCGGGGACGTGCCGGCCCATGATCGTGGCCACCCGCGCCTCGTCACCGCGCTCCTGCCGCGCGGAGTACGCCAGGACCCGGGAGCTGCGGTCCTCGATGGTGACCGGCGCGTCGATCACGGCGGCGATCGCATCGGCCAGACCGAAGAGGTCCCCCGCCTCGGCACCGGCCGTCCCGCTGCCGGAGTCCGCGTACCCCTCGCTGTCGAGCACCGCCCGCAGCAGCGACACGACCTGCGCCCAGCCCGCCTGCTGCTCGACCTGCACCAGCGGGAGTCCCGCCGCGCTCGCGGCCGTGACCACCGTTTCGTCGACCGCGACCGGGGCCTTGAGCAGCAGAGCGCCCGCCGACCGCCCGGCGCACAACGACAGCAGCCGCAGAGCCTGCGCCCGGTCCGTGAGATTCACTCCGAGGACGACATCGCCCGGACGCAGATCGAAACCGCCGTCCGGCTCGGCGATCACCACATCTCCCACCGGGACCGCGGTGCCTCCGGGGGCGCACACCCCCGACAGCACGGCCGGCCCGATGGAGCTGAGAAGCCGCTGAAGGCTCATCACTGGCATCACCCGCTCACCGTTCCACCCACCATCGTGCCCTACGGAATCCGCACCTCCGCCGGCCGGGTCCGCCCCGGCTCCCCATTCCCGTCGGCGGGAGTGAACGGTGGCGGGAGCCCGTGCGTATCTCTCCATATCCGTGTCCCCGAGGCACCGGTACACGATGTGAGGAGGCAGCATGACTGACCCGGGTATCCCGCAGCTTCAGGCATTGCCGGACGGAGACGCCGAACTCTCGCTGGTGGTGCGCTTGCAGTGGGAGGACGTCGCCGCCCTCGGTCAGGACGCCGCCCGGCTGGCTGCCCGCTTCAAACGCCCGGTGACCCTCGACGAGGCCGCCGGTCATCGCCTGCGTATCCGGTCGTCCGCCGCCCACGCCAAGGCCATGCCGCAGGAGCGGGCCCAGCCCGCCGTGGCCTCCACGACCGTGTCGCCGCTGCCCGCCCGCTCCCCACAGGAGCAGGCCCGGCAGGCGATCGAGAAGATCAACGGCTCCCACGGTCATGAGACGGCGTAGCGCGACGCAGGGCTGAGAGCACGAGGGGGCCCGGCGGGTCCCCCTCGCGGAGGGGTTCGGTGGTGTGGGGCCGCCGGGCCCCTCAAGCGCGCCCGGGGACCCGCGGCCCGCTCGACGGCCGGCCGCGGGGCCGCTCCGAGCAGCGCGGGGCCGCCGGCTGGGCCGACCGGGCGAAGTGCGTCGGCCCAACGGCTCAACCCGGGAGCACGGTGCGTGCTGCCCCGCGCCCACCGGTGGTTGGGTGACGAGCCGGCGCGACCGTCGCTGGGCCCCGCAGGGCCGGGCCGTGCACCGAGGAGGCAGGCAAGCGTGGACGCCGAGGCCGGCGCTCTCCTGAACGTCCCGAGCAGCGAAGGCACGTAAGGCATGCACACCACGGTCACCCTGCTGGCGGGCGTCCCGGCCCAACTGCTCCCGGCCCGGGAGCTGATGGCCTTCACCCTGGCCTCCCACATCATTCTGGTACCGCTCGGGGTGGCACTCCCACTGATCACCCTGGTGATGCACCACCGCGGTCTGCGCCGGAACGATCCCGTCGCACTGCTCCTCGCCCGGCGCTGGTCGGCGGTGATGGCGGTGCAGTTCGCCGTCGGAGTGGTCACCGGCACCGTGCTGTCCTTCGAGTTCGGACTGCTCTGGCCGGGCCTGATGGGCAAGTGGGGCGGCGTCTTCGGTATCGGTTTCGGGGTGGAGGCCTGGGCCTTCTTCCTCGAAGCGGTCCTCATCGCCATCTACCTCTACGGCTGGCGGAGGCTGAAGCCCCGCACCCACTTCCTGCTCGGCCTGCCACTGCCGGCCGCCGCCCTGCTCGGCGCGTTCGGCATCCTGGCGGCCAACGCATGGATGAACACACCCCAAGGGTTCACCCTCGACGCCGACGGCAACCCCGAGGACGTGCACATCTGGTCGGCGATCTTCACCCCGATGTTCGGCCCCCAGTACTGGCACTTCGTCGTGGCGATGCTGATCACCGCGGGCTACACCGTCGCCGGGGTCTACGCCGTCGGCTGGCTGCGCGGCCGCCGCGACCGCTACCACCGGCTCGGCTTCACCGTGCCGTTCACCCTCGCCGCGGTCTTCACCCCGGTGCAGTTCGTGCTGGGGGACTCGATCGCCCGGTCCGTCTTCCACAAGCAGCCGGTGAAGTTCGCCGCGACGGAACTCGTCTGGCGGACCGACACCCATGTACCCGAGTACATCTTCGGCCGGCTGCATCCGGACGGCAGCATCTCCGGCGGCATCAAGATCCCCCAATTCGACTCCATCCTGGCCGGGTTCACCCCCGGCACCAAGGTGACCGGACTGACCTCCGTCCCGGCGGACGACCGGCCGACGGTCACCCAGGCCACCATCGCCCACTGGGCCTTCGACCTCATGGTGGTGATCGGCTCCCTGCTGATCCTCCTCGCCCTCTGGTACGGCTGGTGCCGGCTGCGGCGACACCGGCTGCCCACCTCACCGTGGTTCTTCCGCGGCGCGGCCTGCGCGGGCGTCGCCTCCGTCATCGCCGTCGAATGCGGGTGGATCACCGCCGAAGTGGGGCGCCAGCCCTGGATCGTCTACCGGCACATGCGCGTTGCCGAGGCGGTGACCGCGACCCGCTCCACCAGCCTCTGGATCATGCTGGGCCTGGTCCTCGTGGTGTATGTGTTCATCTTCGGCTCGCTGCTCGCCGTGCTGCTCAAGATGCGGACGAACTGGCGGCTCGACGACGCGCGCCGGGCGGCGGGGGAGCGGACCGAGGAACCGGAGGCCGACACCCCGTACGGGCCCCGCGCGCGGGTACCGGCCGGTGACCCGTCACCCGACGGCGGCACCGGGCCCGGACCGGACGGGGACGGCCGGCCGTGATCGCCGATGTCATCGCCGTGGTGCTGCTGCTCGCCGTCGCCGCCTACGCCTGCGCCGGAGGCACCGACTACGGAGCCGGGTTCTGGGACCTGACGGCCGGTGGCACCAGGCGCGGCGCGCGCCCCAGGTGGCTGATCGACCACGCCATGGCCCCCGTATGGGAGGTCAACAACGTCTGGCTCGTCTTCGTCTTCGTCATCATGTGGACGGGCTTTCCGACGCTGTTCCAGACGGTGTTCTCGGCCATGTGGCTGCCGCTCGCCCTGGCCGCCATCGGCCTCGTGCTGCGCGGCGCCGGCTTCGCGCTGCGCAAACCCATCCGCCGGATCGCCGGGCGACGCCTCTACGGCGCCGTCTTCGCCGTCTCCTCGCTGCTCACGCCGTTCTTCCTCGGCGCGGCCGTCGGCGGGATCGCCTCGGGCCGGGCGGTACCGGGCACGGTGGCCTCGGCCCACGCCTGGGCCAACCCGACCTCCATCCTCTTCGGCCTGATCGCCATCGTGGCGACGGCCTTCCTCGGCGCCGTGTTCCTGGCCGGCGACGCCGCCCGTTACGGCGCGCCCGACCTGGTCGGCTACTTCCGACGGCGGGCGCTGGGGAGCGTCGTCGCCCTCGCCGTCCTCGCGGCCGTCATGCTGACCGTCACCCGCAGCGATGCCCCGCATGTCTGGCACGGGCTCACTCACGGCGTCGGCCTCGGCCTCGTCATCCTGGCCGGAGTCTGTTCCCTCGCCACCGGATGGCTGCTGCTGCGCCGGTCCGGCGTCTGGTCCCGGGTCACCGCCGTCGGCGTGGTCGCGGCGGCGGTCATCGCCTGGGGAGCCGCCCAGCGCCCCTACCTCATCCCCACGTCGCTGACCGTGGCCGAGGGGGCCGGCGACCCAGGCAGCCTGCGCTGGACCGGCCTGGTCACCCTCGTCGCCGTGGTGCTCGTCTGCCCGGCCGTGGCCTTCCTGTACTGGCTGGACACCCACGGCGAACTCGAACCGCTCTCCGACACCGACCTGCGCCGCACCGAACCGGCTCGCGACGATCCGACCGAGCTGAACTGACCACGGTGCCACCGGCCGCCGGTCGCGGACCGCGGTGGCGCTCCGGCTCCCCGGAATGCTGTTCCGCCCCACCGCTCCCCTCCGGGCGGCACCGGGCAGGCGTCAGCAGTACCGGCGGAGCGAGCCCTTGGCACCGGCGGGGCGGACCTCGCGGTCGCGCAAGGTGAGGGAGAGCTTCTTGCCCCAGGCGCGGCAGGCGGCGGTGAAGTCCTGCTTCCGGTATTCGATGACGAAGACCCGGTGGGCGTAGGCCGCCGCGAAGTCGGTGCATTCCTGGTAGCGGGTGCACTCCTCGACAACGGCGAAGTCGAAGCCGATACGGCCGCGTTGTGGCAGCAGGTCGGTGGTGTTCTTCTGGGCGATGGCCAGATGCCGCTGGTGGGCGCGGCGGGCCAGGAGCCGGGCGAAGGCCGCGGCGTGCCCGGCGGTGAGCCTGCCGTCGGAGCGCTCGTAGGAGTCGAGGTTGTCGGGTTCCACGGCGTCATAACCGGCCTTGGCGCAGCCGTCGATCCACGGGCCGACGATCTCCATGAGGGCCGCCCGCTTGGCGCTGGTCGAGATGTCGAGCAGCGGCTCGTCCCAGTCCGCGTCGATGACCGGGTCTCCGTGCTCGTCCCGCAGCAGCAGGTCGGGGTGGTCGTCCTCCCAGGAGCCGGTGTCGTCGGGCTGTGCCTGGAAGGCGTTCACGTAGCAGACGTTGTAGCGGCCGGGCGCCGGCTTGGCCGTGCGGTCGCGGGAAACGGCCCGGACTTCGTCGGGCGGCGGATATGCGCCGCCGAGCTGATAGTCGAAGACGGCGTTCGCAGCCGGTGGCCGTACCGCGGTGGGGGCGGCGGGGGCGGACGCCGAGGTCCCGGATCCGGCGGAGTGCGGGGGAGGTTCGGCGGAGCATGCCGTGCCGAGCGCCATGATCAGGGCGAGGGCGCCGGCGGCGCGGGAGCGTAAAGAGTGCACGGGCGGAGCTTATGCGCGAAACGTGCGTACGGCCGGCGTGCGGTCGCCGGCCGGGCCCGAAGGTGCCTCCCGGTCTGCGGGATCCGAGAGGCACTGTGGTCGGCGGCCGTGATGCGGTTCCTTACGGGAAGGCAGGGACCGCGCCCCCGTTCAGCTGCGCGACGTCGCCGTGGTCAGCGCTTGACCACGAACGCCTGGCCCTTCTTCGCCTCGGACGAGCAGGAGCTCTTCTCCGCGGCGGTCATCTTGCGGGTCTTGACGGTCACCGCGTTGCTCTGGCCGTCCGTCCCGTTGGGCGCGGGCCCGGTGACGGTGTCCGGCACGAACCAGTAGTAGTGCCCCCACTTCGGGCTGTCGTAGTGGGTCTGCCAGGTGCCGGAGACGGTCTGCATCACCTGGGCGCGGGAGATCCAGCCCACCTCGCCGGGCTTCACCGTCATGTTCAGCGAGCTGTTCTCGGTGTGCGAGCTCGACCAGGTGTGGCTGTAGGTCGCGGTCACACTGAGGTCGATCAGACCGGCGATCTTGCCGCCGGCGGTGACGGAGACCCCCGCCGAGTCCGTGGAGCCCACCGTGTCGGACCAGCCCATCGACTGGGTGGCGTCCGAGGTGCTGCAGTTGTACAGCGAGTTGGAGACCTGGCGGAAGTCGCCGAGGTACGCCTCGCCGAGAGTCGGCTCGTTGAAGCTGCACTTCCCTTCACCGGAAGCGCAGTCGGCTATGAGCTGGTCCCGGGTGGGCTGGTCCTCCGCGGCGGCCGGCATGGTCATCGCGGCGACCAGCCCCAGAGACACCGTGGACAGCGCCAGCAGCCGGCTGCCGTGGCGGGTCATTCTGCTTTTTCTCATCGTGCTGTTACCTCTCGCCCAGCTTTGTGTAAGCGACGTGTCTGCGTGTGACGTTCGTCGCGTTACGTTTGAGACTGGTGTGAAATCTGATTCAACTACACCAAGAATTAGTAAAGTTGTAGTTGATGTCGAAACAGACTCTCTAAGGGGCTTGAAACGGAGGCGGCGTCAGGTCCGTACGCGTGCCCCGTTGAGCACGGTGTCGACGGTGCGCGCCACAAAGTCCTTCTCCAGCGGGAGTTGGCGCAGGACGACCCGGACCCAGGCGGCCCCGGCCAGCAGATCCATCAGCAGCGTGATGTCGGTGTCCGCCGGGAGCTCCCCGCGGGCGACGGCGCGGTCGAAGACGGGTCGCTCCAGCGCGATCCGGTCGGCGAAGAAGTCCTTTACGTGGACGGCCAGTTCGGGACTCTGGGTGGCGGCGCCCAGCACGGAAACGGCGATATCGGAGGCCGGTCGCGTGGTGAGGAGGGTTACCACCGTGTGCAGCAGGGCCTCCAGATCTCCGGTGAGGCCGCCGGTGTCGGGAGGGGTGAAGTCGAGTTGGCGCGCACCGATGAGGGCGGCACCCAGGAGTGCTCCCTTGGACGGCCACCAGCGGTAGAGCGTGGTCTTGTTGACGCCGGACCGCTGGGCGACCCCCTCGATGGTCAGCCCCTCATAGCCCTTCTCCGCCAGTAGATCCAGCGTGGCATCGAAGATCTCCTGTGCCTTCCGTGGGCCGCCGCTGCGCCGTGTTCCGTGCCGCTCCTCGCTCATGAGGGGAGGTTAGCATCAAGAACAACGCAACGTTGCGTTGCATTTGCGGTACGGTGCCGGACATGGAGTCCAATGAAGCCGGGCTGCCCATCGTCTTCGTGCACGGTATGCGCGTGAGCGGCACGATGTGGCGACCCGTGATCCAAGCCCTCGGCGAGCGTCATCCCATGGCGGCGCCCGACCTGCCCGGTCACGGCACGCGGCGCGGGGAACCGTTCACCCTGCCCGGCGCCGTGGAGGCGGTCAGCGACGCCGTGGACCAACTCGGTGGCCGTGCACTGCTGGTGGGGCTGTTCCTGGGCGGCTATGTGGCCGTTGCCACCGCCGGCGCCCACCCGGACCGTGTCCTCGGCCTGATGGCCATGGGGTGTACGGCGTTGCCGCGCGGGGCGTTCGGCGCCGTCTACCGGGGAGCCGGCCGGCTGGCGGCCAGGTACCCCGAGGAGTTCAACCGCCTCAGCGCCTTCGCGTTCCGCCGCGCGCTGCCCCGGCCCCAGGCGGACGCCATGGTCGCGGGCGGGCTGAGCTCCGAGGCCGTGCCGGGCCTCGTCGAGGCCGTGCGGGAGATGAACCCGCTGGCGTCACTCGCCGCATACCCCGGCCCGGTCTGGCTGGTGAACGGCGAACGCGACCACTTCCGCCGCCATGAACGCCGCTTCCTCAACGCCTGTCGCGACGGCCGCCTCACTGTCCGCCCGAGGTGCGGGCACATCACCAGCCTCACCGATACGGCAGACCTCACTCGGCATGTGCGGGATGCCGCCGCGGTCGTCACGGCCCGGACGCACGGGTCGGCGCCCCGGGGGAGCCTGCGATGACCGGCCGGGTGTGGAGCGTGGAGGAATCCCTGGAGGTCCCGGCCCCGCCACAGGCCGTCTACGCGGCGCTCGCCGACGTCCGGCGGATGACGGAGTGGAGCCCGGAAGTCATCTGGGTGTGGCCCCGCGGGGACCGTTTCGTGGGGGTCAACCGCAAGGCATGCTGGGTCTGGTTCGCCACCTGCCGGATCGTCACCGCCGACCCCGGCCGCGAATTCGCCTTCGACAACACCACCTTCGGTCTGCCCGTGGCGCGCTGGGGCTACCGGCTGACCCCGACCGAGCGGGGCACCCTGGTCACCGAGTACTGGATCGACCGCCGCCGCAGTGGGTGGCGTCGCCGGCTCGCCGAGCTGCTGGGCCTGGTCTTCACCGGCACCCCGCCCGCCCGGCGCGCCGCCCACAACCGCGCCGGTATGCGTACGACGCTCCGCCGGCTGAGCGCCGCGTGCGAACGGGCCGACTGAATCGGCGAACCTCCCGGCGCGTGGAGGGGGCGGGGCAGGTCACCCGCCCCCCAGGCGAGGTGCCGCCAGCGGGTAGGCCAATAGGTGCAAATCACCCAACCCCCGACTTCCGCTTCCCCACCGGAAGAGGCGTTCCAGCCGCGAAGCACAAGGTCTGTCCCCTCTTCCGCTTTTGCTGCACGGCGCGGTACTTCTGGGGGCAGTGCGCACTGACCACTCATTCCGACACCACCCTGACCAGGAAGGACGGACCTGTCATGAGTAGCGACCTGTCGCCCGAGGCGGTACCGGCGGAGCGGACCGGCGAGGGCTGGTACGTCGATGCGCGCTGCACCAACTGTGACGTGGCCCGGCAACTGGCCCCCGACGTCATCCGGGAACAGAACGGGCGGGCGGAAGTGATCCGGCAGCCCCAGAACGAGTCCGAGCAGCGGCAGTTGTACGCGGCCGCCTTCGCCTGCCACACCCGCTCCATCCGCCACCCCGCGCACCACCTCACCCCCGACCTCGACCCCTTCCCCCTCGCCCTCGACGACACCGTCCAGCTCTGCGGCCACAACTCCCGCCACACGGCAGGGGCCAACGCCTACCTGCTGCGCCGGCCCGACGGCAGCACGATGATGATCGACACCCCGCGATGGAGCGACGAACTCGCCACCCGATACGAGGAGTTGGGGCCCGTCACCGACGTACTGCTCACCCACCGGGACCATGCCGCGCACGGCCGCCGCTACGCCGACCGGTTCGGGGCCCGGCTCTGGATCCACGAGGGCGATCTCGACGCCGCTCCGGACGCGGACCACGTCATCCGGGGCACCGACCCGGTCGAGGTCGGCGCGGGCGTCACCGTCTATCCGCTGCCCGGCCATACCCGCGGCAGCGTGCTCTACCTCGCCGATGGGAGGTACTGCTTCAGCGGCGACAGTTTCTACTGGTCGCGCACCACCGCCGACCTGGAGGTGGCCGCCAGTGTCACCTGGTACTCGATCACGGAGCTGGCGGCTTCCCTGGCCCGGACGGCGCCTCGGCTGCGCTTCGAGTGGGTGCTGCCCGGCCACGGCGACCGCAAGCGGCTCCCGGCCGAGGAGATGACCCGCCGCCTGGAGCAGCTGACGGCCCGCACCCGCACCCTTCAGCCGCAGCCCGTCGACTTCACCGCCCTGCGCTGGTGAAGGGCCCCGGGCCGGGGGAACCCGGCGTGGGCGGGCCGCAGAGGGCGCACCCACCAGGAACGGCGATCCGCCCGTACGGTGCCCCGGTTCACCAGGCCCGGGTGGCTACCACCAGCCGGCACCGGGGGCTGCCGTCGGGGCGGCGGCCGAGCTCCGGCAGAGCCTGAAGCCGCACATCGAAGCCGGCCTGGATCAGTTCTGCGCGCACCTCGGCAAGCCGGAACGTGCGGTAGTACATGACGAATTCCGGGCGCCACAGCGCGTTGCGCACCCGCATCACCGCGTCGAAGGCCAGCAGCGTCCAGTAGCCGGCCGACCCCGGCCGGGCAGGCGCCCCGATCGGGAAGACGAACCGGCCCCCGGGGCGCAGCACCGAGTGGACCTGCGCGAACAGCTCCGGCCGTTCCCGGGGCAGGAAGTGCCCGAACGCGCCGAAGCTCACCGCGAGGTCGAAGACCGGCTCGAAGGGGAGGGCCCGGGCATCCGCGCGCACCCACTCGACCCGGGGTGCGGTCGCGGTCACCCGTTCACGGGTCCGGGCCACGGAGAGCATCCCCGCGCTGATGTCGACACCGGTGACCCGCTCCCGGCAGACCTGCCGCAGCACATCCATGCCCGCGCCCGTTCCGCAGCACAGATCGAGACCGCTGCCGAACGGCCCGAGCTCGTGCAGCGCCCGTGACACCGGCGTCAGCACCCGGTCCGGGGTCCGGAACGGAGTGTGGTCGAACTTCGGGGCGAGCAGGTCATAGCCCCGCTCGACGGAGGACAGCGCCTGGACGGCGAGTTCACGGAAGGTGGGTCCCTGGGGTGCGAACATCGCCCCCAGCATAGATCCGCTACACACTTCACCGCATCGGCCGCGCCCCGTGGTGGTACCGTGCCGGAGAGACACACTCGTGCTCGCCGTATTTCCGGCGCCGGCGCCTCTCTTTCTCCCTCGCGGAGTGTATTTCCCTCGCCTCTGCGCCCGTCACTTCCGGGCCGGCGATCCAGCACCACTGTTCGGCACCCGCAGTCCAGCGATGCCGCAGCTTCTCTCTCCGGCCGCGGGCCGACCGGCCCGCCCGTGGGGCGTGATCTCACCGCCCTTCCCTTGCCGGTTCCCTCCCATCTGCCGTGTACCGACGTTCCGAGAGGACCCCCGTGACCAGGAGCACTCAACTCCGCACCCCTACCACTGCCCCGTCCCCCACCACCGCCACCTCCCGCACCCCCGCACAGCCTGCTGCCGCGCCCACGAAACCCGTCGTCACAGCGGCCGGGATCCTGGACCTCGTCAACGGACGGCAGGAATCCGGATTTCTCCGCGCGGAGGGCTGCCGTGCCTCGTCCCACGATGTCCGGGTGCCCGCCGCGCTGATCCGTGCGGCCGGCCTGCGCCCCGGAGACTTCGTCGTCGGAGTCTGTGACCGGCCGCGATTGCTCGCCCGGGTTGAGACGGTCAACGGACACCGGCCGGGCGACGTGCGCGGCCGGCCGCACTTCCGCGACCTCACACCGCTGCACCCCCGGCACCGCCTCCGCCTGGAAAGCGCCACCGGTGGACCGGCCCCGCGCATCGTCGACCTGCTGACGCCCATCGGGAAGGGGCAGCGCGGGCTGATCGTGGCACCACCGAAGACCGGGAAAACCGTGCTGCTGCAACAGCTCGCGGCCGCCGTCGCCGAGAACCATCCCGAGTGCCGGCTGATGGTCGTGCTGATCGACGAACGGCCGGAAGAAGTCACCGAGATGCGCCGCTCGGTGCGCGGCGAGGTACTCGCCTCCACCTTCGACCGTCCGGCCAAGGAACATATCGCCCTCGCCGAACTGGCCGTGGAACGCGCCAAACGACTCGTCGAGCAGGGACAGGACGTGGTCATCCTGCTCGACTCCCTCACCCGGCTGTGCCGGGCCCACAACAACGCCGCCACAGCCGGTGGCCGCACGCTGAGCGGAGGCGTCGACGCCGCCGCGCTGCACGGCCCCAAGCGGCTCTTCGGTGCGGCGCGGCTCGCCGAGGAGGGCGGTTCGCTGACCCTGCTCGCCACTGCCCTGGTGGAGACCGGTTCCCGCGCCGACGACTACTACTTCGAGGAGTTGAAGAGCACCGGAAACATGGAGCTGCGGCTGGACCGGGTGCTCGCGGGCAAGCGGGTCTATCCGGCCGTCAATGCCGTCGCCTCCGGCACCCGCCGGGAGGAACTGCTGCTCACCCCCGCCGAGTTGACGGCGACCCGCCGCCTGCGCCGCGCCCTCCGGACCGGCGACGGACCGGCACATATGCAGTCCCTGCTGGAGAAGGTCCGGCGTACGCCAGACAACGCGACGCTTCTGCGGCAGCTACAGCACACCGCCCCCGGTGTCTGACCGCCGTGTCTCCATGGCGTTCCGCCCATGGGAAGTGGCCCCCGGAGAGAGATCCGAGGGCCACTTCGGCCGGCGCCGACCGGTCCGGTTGCGCGTCCGGAACGGCCGTGCGCCGACCCGGTGTCAGCCGGTCAGCAGGGAGTGCCGAAGGTGGGGTTGAACACCCCGATGACGCTGATGGTGTTGCCGCAGACGTTGACCGGAATGTGGACCGGGATCTGGATGTTGTTGCCGGACACCACCCCGGGTGAGTCGAGAGCGGCACCCCCGGCGCCGCTGTCGGCGCCGGCGACACCCGCCCCGCCGAGAACGACGGCGCAGGCGCCCGCGGTGACCAGAGCACTCTTGATCCGGTGAGCCATCGGTCGGTCTCCTAACTGGTGGAGGAACTGCGGCTCATGGCGATGCGGTCCCGTTGACCACACTGCGCCACGGCTGTGAGCCGCCCGTGCACAAGGCTGTCGTTCCCCACCGGTTCCCGCTCCAGAGGCACCGGGCCTGAAGAGCAGACTTTTAGGTGATATGGCCTCCTGTGTTGACGTTCGACGGCCGTGCCCGCCGCCGTGTCAGGTGCGGTCCGCGGGCAGCAGGTGGGCCCCGGTCCGGTCGGTGCTCAGACACAGCGAGCAGACCATGGCGCCATGGCTGTGGCAGGCGGCGAGGTCCGGGCGTTCGAAGTCCTGTCGGCACACATGGCACGGGAACGTCGCCGAGCTGGGGTTGCCGTCCTGGTCCAGCAGCGGAGCGTCGATCCCGTCACAGGTGCGCCGCAGGTAGAACCTCCCCCGGGTCAGGACCGCCATCAGCGGGGTGACGACGAAGGCGATCACCGCCGCCGCGACCGGGGAGTACGGCTGAAGCGTGTCACCCAGGGCGTGGAAGTACAGGGCGATGGACAGTCCGGACGCGGCGACGAAGGCCACCACGCCCACGGGGTTGACCGCGTACAGCATGCCGCGGCGGAACTCGGGGGCGTGCGGGGAGAGTTTGAGCAGGTACTTGTTGACGATGATGTCGGTGGCCACGGTCACGATCCAGGCGATGGCGCAGTTGGAATAGAACCCGAGGATGCTGTTGAGGAAGCTGAACATGTCCGCTTCCATCAGGATCAGCGCGAAGGCCAGGTTGGCGAGCACGAAGACCGTCCGGCCCGGGTAGCGCTTGGTGACCCGGGTGAAGGAGTTCGTCCAGGCCAGCGAACCGGAGTAGGCGTTGGTGACGTTGATCTTTATCTGACTGATCACGACCAGCACCACCGCCAGCGGGATGACCAGCCAGGACGGCATCATCGCGGCGAAGGCGCCGGTGAACTGCTGAATGGGTTCGGTGGCCGACGCCGCGCCCACCTCGGCGAGGATGTAGACGGCCAGGAAGACCCCGATGGCCTGCTTGAGGGCGCCGAGCACCACCCACCCGGGGCCGGCCATCACCACGGCCGTCCACCAGGCGCGCTTGTTCCGCTCGGTCTTGGGCGGCATGAAGCGCAGATAGTCGACCTGCTCACCGATCTGCGCGATCAGCGACAGACACACGCCCGCACCCAGCAGCACCGAGGCCGTATTGACGCCACCGCCGCCCTGCGCGCCCGTATACGAGAGGAAGGTGTGCACCGTGCCGGGGTCGGTGGCGACCAGGTAGACCAGCGGGCCCACCATCAGCAGCAGCCAGATCGGGGTCGTCCAGACCTGAAGCTTGCTGAGCGCCTTCATCCCGTAGATGACCAGCGGGATCACCATGAACGTCGAGATCCCATAGCCCAGCCACAGGGGCAGACCGAAGCCCAGCTTCAGGCCCTGGGCCATGATCGAGCCTTCGAGGGCGAAGAAGATGAAGGTGAAACTGGCGAAGATGACGCTCGTCAGCACCGACCCGTAGTAGCCGAAGCCGGAGCCTCGCGTGATCAGGTCCAGGTCGATGTTGTAGCGCGCCCCGTAGTAGGCGAGCGGGAAGCCGGTGACGAAGATGACCACCGCGGCGACGAGGATCGCGGCCAGCGCGTTCCCGGTGCCATGGGTGAGCCCGATGCCCGCACCGATCGAGAAGTCGGCCATATACGCGATACCGCCGAGCGCCGTCGTCGCCACCACCATCGGCGTCCACCGGCGGTAACTGCGCGGGGCGAAGCGGAGGGTGTAGTCCTCCAGGGTCTCGTTCGCCGCCGTGTCGGTAGGCGCGGCGGCCTCAACGGACGCGGGGACCTCGACGGGCGCCTCGGCGTGCGGGGGCCGCCGGCCGCTGTCAGGGTCTGTCACACGTGGCGCGACACTCATGCCGGACCTCCTGAAGGTGCGTGGGAATTGCGGTGCCCTGTCCCGCCCATGGCGCGGGCGGGCGTGTCCCGCGCGACGGCGTTGGCGGAGCGGGAGCGTGGTGCGGCGTGCGCACGCGCGCCGGCGGGCGAAGGACGGCGGCCGTGCACGGCGCATTCGGCCGGTCCCTTGGCAGGGACATTAGGCAGCACGTGTTTCCCGCAGCGACTTCCCTGATGAACCGGACGTTTCCGCCGTGGCTCCGGTCGCGAAGCGGGTAAGGATGAAGACCCGCACCCAGCCCGCAGGAGCCACCATGACAGCGGACCGCCACGGACATCTGATGAGTGACACCGGCCCGGAGGCCCTGGCCTCTTACGAACAGGCCCTGGACGACCTGCTGTTCTTCCGGCCGCGGGTCGCGGAGGCCACACAGGCGGTACTGGCCGCCGCACCGCGGTCGGTGATGGGGCAGACGCTGGCCGCGTATCTGGGCGTACTGGGTACCGAGGAGAAGGACGCCGCCGCGGCACGTGACGGATTCGCCGCCTTCCGCTCCGGTCTGGACCCGGCCGGTGTGACGCCTCGGGAGCGGATGCATCTCGCGGCCGCGACGGCCTGGCTGGACGGCGATCTGCACGGCGCCGGCCGGATCCTCGATGACCTCACCGTCGCCTGTCCGCGCGATGCGCTGGCCCTCTTCGCCGGGCATCAGCACGACTTCCTCACCGGGGACGCCGCGCGCCTGCGGGACCGCGTCGGCGGCGCCCTGGACGCCTGGGACGAGGACGACCCGCACCATGGGCCGCTGCTCGGCATGTACGCGTTCGGCCTGGAGGAGTCGGGCCATTACGAACGTGCCGAGGAGGTCGGCCTGGCGGCCCTGGAGCGGCATCCGGGCGACGTGTGGGGCATTCACGGGGTGGTGCACACCTACGAAATGCGCGGGCGCTTCACGGACGGCATCCGCTTTCTCGACGCCCGGACCGACAACTGGTCACAGGCCAGCCTGCTCATGGTCCACAACTGGTGGCACTACGCCCTCTTCACACTGGAGGCCGGTGACACCGCCCGGGTACTGGAGATCTATGACGCGGCGCTGCACCACGAGGGGTCGGCGGGGGTGGCGATGGAACTGCTCGATGCCGCAGCCCTGTTGTGGCGGCTGTATCTGGCGGAGGACGAGCAGAGCGCGCGGTGGGTCCGGCTCGCCGATGCCTGGGAGAGCCGCCACGACGGCCCCCATTACGCCTTCAACGACGCACACGCGGTGATGGCCTATGTGGGAGCGGGCCGTGTCGCCCAGGCGCAGCGCCTCGTCCAGGACCGGGAACACTGGGTGGCGACGGAGCCCGGCGGGTCGAACCGCGCCATGACGGCCGAGATCGGACTGCCCGTCTGCCGCGCCCTGATCGCCTACGGACAGCACGACTACGGCCGGGCCACCGATCTGCTGCTGCCCGTCCGCCACCGGCTGCACCGGTTCGGCGGCAGCCACGCCCAGCGGGACGCGATCCAGCGGACCCTCGTCGAGGCGGCCCTCCGTGCCCGCCGTACGGAGCTGGCCCGTACGCTGCTCAGCGAACGTATCCAACTGCGCCCCATCTGCCCGTACAACTGGTCCGCCAAGGCCCGGCTGGAGGAGCAGCTCGGCGACCCGGTACGGGCCGCGGCCGCCCGCGAGCGCGCCGCCGCGCAGGCGGCGACCTGAGCTGCGGCGGGACGACCACGGGCGCACCGCGCGCGGCGATGCGCCCTGGACAATCCGGGCCCGCGCCGCCTGCGCCGGGAGCGGTACGGCGGTGCGCGGGCGTACGCGCATCCGGGGGTGCCGAGGCGTGACCCGCCCTCCGTCCGACTGTTAAGTCGGTTATGGATACTTCTCGTTCGGTCAGACGAGCAGTCATCGGCGCGGTCACCGCACTGCTGGTCCTCGCCCTCACGGCCCTGCCGGGCCCCACCGCCACCGCCGACAGCTACCGGACCCCGGCCGCGGACCCCGCCGCGATCCGTGACTGGAACATCATCGCCACCGACACCATCAGCGCCAACCTCGGCCCCACCCGCCCCTCCGGACAGGTCGTCATCTGGCACGGGTTCGTCTCGGCCGCCGTCTACAACGCCGTGGTCGGCATCCAGCGCACCTACGCCCCGTACAAGTGGCGGGCCCGCGGCCCCGCCGCCGCCTCACCCGAGGCGGCGGCCGTGACCGCCGCCCACCGCGTACTGGTCACCTACTTCCCGGCCTCCCGGGCCTCGCTCGATGCCGCGTACGCCGGTTCGCTCGCGAAGATCCCCGACGGCCGGGCGAAGCGGCAGGGCGTGGCCTTCGGGGAGCGTGCCGCGGGCCACCTCATCGCGCTGCGCGAGGACGACGGCCGGTTCGCACCGGTGGAGTTCACCGCGGCACCCGCGCCCGGTGTCTGGCGGCCCACCCCACCGGCCCACCAGCCCTTCATCGACCCCTGGCTCGCCGTACTGCGTCCCTTGCTGCTCACCTCCCCGGCCCAGTTCCGTCCCGGCGGGCCGCCCGCGCTGTCCTCGGCCGGCTATGCCCGGGACGTGAACGAGGTGAAGACGATGGGGGCGAAGACCGGTTCGGCGCGCACCGCGCAGCAGACCGCCACCGCGCTGTTCTTCGGGGGCAATCTGGCGGTGCAGCTCCAGACGGCGTTCCGGGACCACACGGCCCGGCACCACCTGGACATCGCGGACACGGCACGGCTGTTCGCCGCGGCGAACGCGTCGGCGACCGATGCCGTCGTCACCGCATGGGACGCCAAACTCCACTACGGATTCTGGCGCCCGATCACCGCCGTCCAGCTGGCCGACACCGACGGCAACCCCGCGACCGACGCCGACCCGCAGTGGCAGCCGTTGCTCGTCACACCACCGCACCCCGACTACCTCAGCGGCCACACCACGGTCACCGGAGCCGTGACCCGGACCCTGACCGGGATCCTCGGCACCAGCCACCTCGACCTCAACGTCCCCTCCGAGATCACCGGCACCACTCGCCACTATGACGAGGCCGACCAGCTCAACGAGGACATGATCAACGCCCGTGTCTGGGCCGGGATCCACTTCCGCACCGCGGACGCCGTCGGATGCCGCACCGGCAGCCGCATCGGCGCCTGGGCGCTCACTCACTACTTCCGCCCGCTGCGCTCTGCGGGTCTGCATGCCGTGCCACCGGTCCGGCCGAACTGCCCGCGTGACAGCGCGAGTTGACCGGATTGCCCGGCGCTCGCCGACCCCCGGACGTACGGGCCGCGGCCCGACCCGCCCGTACGTGCCCGGCCGGTCGGCGAGCGAAGCGGCGAGGTCCGTCAGTGACGGCCCGCGGGAACCCCTGTGTGGTCGGCTGCCGGTGCGGTGGACGGTTCGGTGGGCGGCGCGGTGAACTCCGGGTCGGGTTCGAGGAACCGGATCGCGACCGCGGTGGCGAGATGCAGCAGGGCGAAGATCCAGGCGATGCCCTGCACCCCGACCGGCCCCAGGGCGACGGCGACGACGGCCGGTCCGGCGAAGGTGCTCGCACCGGCCCCCAGATTGAGCGCCGACATGGCCTGGCCCTTGTGGCGCGGTGCCAGCGCGGGGACCAGTGCCGAGATCGGGACGTAGCCGGCGAGGGCGATGCCGTAGAGGGCGGCGGCCATCGCGCAGGCGACGAAGTGCGGGCCGGCCAGGACCGGGACGTAATACAGCGCCAGGCAGGTCACCGCGCAGGCCACCGCGCCGAACCAGGTCATGGTGCGCTGCCAGCCGAGCCGGTCGCCGACGGCTCCGAAGAACAGGTTGGCGAAGATGTTCGCGGCGAACATCACGCTGAGCAGACGCAGCCAGGCCGAGGTGCTGAAACCGACCGTCTCGGTGAAGAAGAACGGCAGACAGACCAGGAAGCCGAACTGTGAGCCGGTGCTGAAGACCCGCACCGCGGCGCCGACGGCCACCCGCGGGCGCCGCCGCATGATCGAGACGCTGCCCGCCAGCGTCCTCAGCGGATTCCCGCCGTCCGGGACGAGACCGGAGCGGCCGGTGGGCTCCCGTACCAGCAGCAGGGCGACCAGGCCGCCGAGCGTCACGAGGCCGAGCGCGAGCCACAACGTCCGGTAGGAGCCGGCCAGCGGGATCGTGGCGCTGGCGACCAGCGAGCCGAGGGTCGGCAGCCCGCCGGTGAAGGCGAACCAGTACCAGCCGACCGCCGTTCCCAGCCGCTGCGGTGGGGTCGCCGCGGTGACCCACACCAGGAAGCCGTAGGCGAACAAGGGGTAACCGAAGCCCCGCAGCCCGTACAGGAGCAGCAGCAGCGGATAGTTCATCGTCGGCAGTGCCACCGTCAGCAGGAGCACCTGGAAGACCAGCCAGATGGCGAAGCCGGCGGTCATCACCCGCCGTGGCCCCCACAGGTCGGACAGCGCTCCCGAGAGCCAGGCGCCGATGGCGACCGTGATCCCGTAGACGGCGATGACCACCGCCGCATCGGCCTTGGCCAGACCTTGGTCGGCCAGGTACTTCGAGAAGAAGCCGGTCTCCACCCCGTCACCTGTCATGAACAGCAGGACGCCGACGAAACCCCAGGTCAGGGCGGGAGGTATGCCCAGGCGGGCGAAGCGGGAGCGCCTGCGGCCGGCCGGCGGGGTGCCGGGGTGCGGTGTCCGTATCGGCCGGCGGCGGACGGAGCTGCTCATGGGCTCTCCAAGGGGGCGGAGCTTTACCAGGGGACGGGGGAGGGCACACCGATGCGCCGTGCAGACGGTGGGCCGGCGCAAGTCTTCTCGTATTTTGTGAGAAGTCAAGGCTCCTCTGATAGAAAAAGAGGAGGTACGGTGCTGACGCCAAGGGGCGACGCGGCAGCCCGCCGGTCCAGCGCCGGATCGCGCGACGTCCCCTCCATATCGCCACACCCCGAGGGAGCCGTGAGCCCGTCATGACCGCCACATCCGGGATTCCCGCCACCATGCGCGCCGCCGTCCTGCACGGACCCGGGCAGCTGAGCCTCGCCGAACGGCCCGTCCCCGAGCCCGGCCCGGGAGAGGTCCTGGTCCGTGTCGAGGCGGTCGGCACCTGCGGCTCGGATGTGCACTACTACCGGCACGGACGCATCGGCGACTTCGTCGTACGGGAGCCGCTCGTCCTCGGACACGAGGCGGCCGGCACGGTCGTCGCCTGCGGGCCGGGCGCCGACACCCGCCGGATGGGCCGGCGCGTCTCCATCGAGCCCGGCACCCCCTGCGGCAGCTGCGGTGAATGCCGTCCGGGCCGCTACAACCTCTGCCCGGACATGCGCTTCCTCGCCACGCCGCCGGTGGACGGCGCCTTCTGCGAATACCTGGCCGTCCGCCAGGACTTCGCGCACGAGGTCCCCGACTGCCTGACGATCGAGGACGCCGCACTGCTGGAGCCGCTGTCAGTGGCCGTATGGGCCTGCCGCAAGGCCCGGGTCGCACCCGGCGACCGTGTGCTGATCACCGGCGCGGGACCCATCGGCCTGGTGACCGCCCAGACGGCACGGGCCTTCGGCGCACGGGAGGTCATGGTCACCGACGTCCTCCCGCACCGCCTCGCCCTCGCCCGCGCCACCGGCGCCACCGCCCTGGACGTCTCGGCCACCCCGCTGCGCGAGGCCGGCTACACCCCCACCGTCCTCCTGGAGTGCTCCGGCGTCCCCGCCGTGAGCGGCGAGGCGATCCGTACGGTGGGCCGGGCCGGCCGGGTGGTCCTCGTCGGCATGGGCGGGGACGAGATCCCGCTCCCGCTGAGCCGGGTGCAGAACCACGAACTGGAACTGACCGGCACCTTCCGCTACGCCCACACCTGGCCCACCGCGACGGCCCTGGTGGCGTCGGGTGCGGTCCGGCTCGACTCCCTGGTCTCGCACGGTTACGGTCTTGCCGAGGCCGAGAGCGCACTGACCGTCGCCACCCACGACGCGAGCGCCGTGAAGGCCGTCATCTACCCGCAGCGGTAGCCGCTGCCGCTGTCCGACCGGAAAGGGGCGGCCCCGATGGCTTCCACACGGTCGTCGCTGGCCGAGGTCGACCGGCGACGGCAGGACGTACTGGCCCATGTCGTCGCACACGGCGAAGTCCGCATCGACGAACTGGCCGGCCACTTCGGGGTCAGCCTCGCGACCATGCACCGTGATCTGGACCAGCTCGCCGAACGCCGGCTGCTGCGCAAGGAACGCGGCCGGGCCGCGCCCTTTCCGAGCCTCACCATGGAGACCGCCACCCGCTTCCGCGTCGGTGTCAATCACCCGGTGAAGGAAGCGCTGTGCGCCGCCGTCGCCGAGGAGATCCGGCCCGGCAGCACCGTCGTGCTGGACGATTCGACCACGGTCTTCCCGCTCGCGGCCCGGATCGCCCGGACCGAGGCGGTCACCGTGGTCACCAACTCCCTCGGTGTGGCCCGGCTGTTCGACGAGACCCCGGGCACCGACGTGACGCTCCTGGGCGGTCGCTACCGCGGCGAATTCGGCTCCTGCGTCGGCCCGGACGTACTGCGCGGCCTCGGCCGGCTCCGCGCCGACCTCGCGGTGATGTCGGCGGTGTCCGTGCTCGGCGGCCGCCTCTTCCACCCGATCCGTGAGTACGCCGAGATCAAGGAAGGCATGCTGGAGTGCGCGCAGCGGTCGCTGCTCCTGGTGGACCACAGCAAGTTCGGCAAGACCGCGACGCACGCCTACGGCGACATCGGCGACTACGACCGTGTCGTCACCGATCGCGGCACCCCGGCAGAGGAGTTGACCGCACTGCATCGCAGCGGCGTGACCGTTGACGTGGTCGACGTCTGACTGAGGTGCCTCCGGGGGCGCCTCTCCACGGCGGGCGGCCCCCCGCAGCCGGCGGGCACCTCCGTAGCGGCGGCGCAAACCGACCGACGGGCACCCGGTACGCATACCTCCACTTTCGCGACAACATGGCTCCTTCGTCGGCCAAATACGGACCGGCGCACAACGACTTCGCCCGCGCGCCCGTCCTACCGCACGCATCTGTACACAGGCTCTTCTCAGGAGGTAAGTGATGCGACGGTTGGCGACAGTGGCCGCGGCGTTCGTGCTGGCGGGCGCCGGGGTGGCGGGCACGGCCGGGGTGGCCGGGGCCGCGACCGGCCCGGTGGGTGAAGCCGCCCCGGCCAAGGCCTGTTCGACCGTCTGGGGCAGTGGCAACAAGTCGGCCACGGACGCGAACGGGGCGCCGCTGAAGAACGTCAAGACCAGCCGGAACGCCTGCTACGACCGCATGGTCTTCGACATCGGCGGAGCGGACGGCAAGGTCGGCTACCACGTCGGATATGTCGACGCGTTCCACCAGGACGGCTCGGGCGAGAAGATACCGGTCAAGGGCGGCGCCATCCTTGAGGTCTTCGTGTCCGCGCCCAGCCATGACCCGGCGACCGGCAAGCAGACCTACGCCGGGACGGCCGGCAAGCCGTTGCCGGGGGTGAACCTCGCCGGCTACCGCACCTTCAAGGACACCAAGTTCGGGGCGAGCTTCGAGGGCCAGACCCAGGTCGGCCTGGGCGTGCGCGCCAAGCTGCCGTTCCGGGTGCAGCAGTCCGGTCACGAGCTGATCGTGGATGTCGCCCACACCTGGTGATCCGGCGCACCCCCAAGGGCCGTCCGGTGTCGCTGCGCTGAAAAGCGGGAGCTGAGACCGGCGGCTCCGTGGGGAGCTCCTGCCGGACAAAAAGAAATACCCCGGACCGAGTTGACGGCCGGGGTATTTCTCTGGGTATATTGAGGGCTTCTGTGTTTTGGGGAATCTAAACCAAAAACTCACCCTGCATACCGAACTTTATCCGAGCGGAGCTGAATTGTCAAACGAGGAATGGCAGCACGAGCAGGAATTCATCGACCTGCTCTATGACCGCCTCACCGAACTACGGGACCTGGCCGAGACGGCGGTGCACACCGCCGTCCAGGCGCCGGAAGGCAACCATGCCCAGATGCGGCTGGAGCGCAATGTCCTGGTGGCCGAACAGTCCGGTCTGCTGGCCGCCTTCAACGCCGGGGAAAATGGCCTGTGTTTCGGTCGGCTGGCATTCCGCGACGGCCGCGATCACCGCATCGGCCGGATCGGTATCCGGCGCGACGACCCGGACCGTACCCCGCTCGTCATCGACTGGCGGGCCGAGGTGGCCCGCCCGTTCTACCTCGCCACCGGTCACACACCGATGGGGCTGCGCCGCCGGCGGCACATCACGACCGAGGGCCGGCGGGTGACCGGGCTCCATGACGAGATCATGGACCTCGCCGACGCCGTACGGACCGGGCACGAGGGCACCGACGGGGACACGGTGCTGCTGGCCGCGCTGGACGCGGCGCGCACCGGACGGATGCACGACATCGTGCAGACCATCCAGGCCGAGCAGGACGCCATCATCCGCGCCCCGCACCACGGAATCCTCGTCGTGGAGGGCGGCCCCGGCACCGGCAAGACCGTCGTCGCCCTGCATCGCGCCGCCTATCTGCTCTATGCGCACCGTGAACAACTGGCCCGGCGTGCCGTGCTGATCGTCGGGCCGAACCCGGCGTTCCTCAGCTACATCGCGGAGGTGCTGCCCTCGCTCGGCGAGACCGGCGTGCTGCTCGCCACGCCCGGCGAACTCTTCCCGGGCGTCACCGCGACCGGAACCGACACCCCCGCAGCCGCCGAGGTCAAGGGCCGTGCGGCGATGGCCGACGCGCTCGCCGCGGCCGTCCGCGACCGGCAGGCCCTGCCCGACTCCGTGATCGTGATCGACCATGAGGACGGCGAACTGCGGCTGGACGCGGACATGGCACACGAGGCGCGGCGCCGGGCACGGGAGACCAGGCTGCCGCACAATCTCGCCCGCCCGCACTTCGCCTTCCGCGTCATCGACGCGCTCACCGACCAACTGGTCGACCGGATCGGCGCGGACCCCTTCGGCGGGCCGAATTTCCTCGGCCCGGACGACATCGCCCAGCTGGGCAAGGCCATCGCCACCAGTGCCGAAGTGCACGGCGCCATCGACGCGTTGTGGCCCGAGCTCACCCCTGAGCAGCTGGTTGCCGACTTCCTCGCCGAGCCCGTCCACCTCCCGGACGCCGATGCGGACGCCATCCGGCGGGTGGACGGGGCGTGGACCCCGGCGGATGTGCCGCTGCTGGACGAGGCGGCCGAACTCCTCGGCGAGGACTCCTCGGCGGCCCGTGCCGCCGCCGAGGCGGAGCGCCAGGAGCTGATCGACTACGCCCAGGGCGTGCTCGACCTCTCCTACGGCTCCCGCACCCAGGAGTTCGAGGACCGCGACGACGAGGAGTCGGAGGTGCTGGCGGCGCACGACCTGGTGGACGCGGAGTTGCTCGCCGACCGGCACGAAGAGGCCGACCACCGCAGCGCCGCCGAACGCGCCGCGGCCGACCGGACCTGGGCGTTCGGCCACATCATCGTGGACGAGGCACAGGAGCTGTCCGTGATGATGTGGCGGTTGCTGATGCGCCGTTGCCCGACCCGTTCGATGACGCTGGTCGGCGATCCGGCGCAGACCGCCGAGCCCGGTGGCTGTGGCTCCTGGGAGGCGATCCTCGCGCCCTATGCGGGCGACCGCTGGGAGCACGTCAGGCTCGGCGTCAACTACCGTACGCCGACCGAGATCATGGAGGTCGCGGCGCAGGTGCCCCGGTCCGCCGACCCGTCCTTCGCGCCGCCGCGCTCGATCCGCTCCACCGGGGTACGCCCCTGGGCGCACCGTACGGACGACCTCGCGCGCGTGGCTGCCGAGGCGGTCGCACGGGAGACCAACCAGGACGGCCGCCTCGCGGTGATCGCCCCGCCCGCCCACCACGAGGCGCTGGCCGCCGCCCTCCCGGACGCCTCCGCCGGACCCTCCCCGGACCTGACCCGTCCGGTGGTGCTGCTCGGCCCGCGACAGGCCAAGGGCCTGGAGTTCGACTCCGTGATCGTGGTGGAACCGGCGGAACTCGGTGCGAGCGATCTGTACGTCGCGCTCACCCGGGCGACACAGCGGCTGGGCGTGATCCACACCGGGGATCTGCCGCCCGGGTTGGAGACCCTGGCCGCAACCGGCTCGCCGGCCCCGTCGACGAGCGAATAGTGCGCCGCCCTCGGACGGCCCGCCCAGGTCGGACCCGCCGGCTCGCCGTGCACCGTGGCGAAACGGCCCGGCGCGCGACACGATGCTGAACACGTGCCGCGCGCCGTCCCCTCCTGGGCCGGTCCTCGACTCACCCGACCGGCCAGGTAACCGGACCGGTTATTTGACCGAACCGGCCATGATGCCCTGAACGAAATGCCGTTGGAACACGAAGAACACGATCAGCGGCACGATCAAGGACAGAAATGCACCGGGCGCCAGGACCCCGATATTGCTGCCGAACTGCCTCATCTGCGACTGGAGGGCCACGGTCAGCGGCTGTGACTCGTTGTCGGCGAAGAGCAGGGCGACCAGCATGTCGTTCCAGACCCACAGGAACTGGAAGATGGCCAGGCTGGCGATGGCGGGCCGGCCCAGGGGCAGCACCAGCTGGGAGAAGATCCGCCATTCGCCGCCGCCGTCCATCCGGGCGGCCTCCAGCATCTCCTTGGGGATTTCCGCGAAGTAATTACGCAGCAGGAAGATGGCGAACGGCAGACCGTAGGCGGTGTGGAAGAGCACCACACCGGGAATCGAGCCGAACAGCCCCAGCGCACCGAACAACTTGGCCACCGGCAGCAGTCCGATCTGGACCGGCACCACCAGCATGGCGACGACTACCAGGAAGATCCAGTCCCGGCCCGGGAAGTCCATCCAGGCGAAGGCGTATCCGGCCAGCGCGGCGATCACCACGACGGCCAGGGTGGTGGGCACCGAGATCAGCACCGTGTTCCAGAAGGCCTGGACGATGCCGGAATCCTTCAGCAGCGACGTGTAGTTGTCGAGCGACAGCTGGCCGGGGGTGGTGAGCGCGGTCCACCAGCCGCTGCTCGCGTTCGCCTCCTCCGTACGCAGCGAGGAGAGGAAGAGGCCGGCGGCGGGGGTGAGCCAGATCAGACCGACGACGAGCAGGAACACCTGGATCACGCCGCGGCTGAGCCACTTCGCCGGCCGGGCGGCCACCCGCTTGCGGGCGGCCGCGGTTCCTTGAGCGGTGGTCATGACTGGCTCCTGCGGAAACGTCGGATGTTGAGGGCCATGGCCGGGACCACCAGGAGGAGCAGCAGCACGCCGAGGGCGCTGCCGAGTCCCTGGTTGTTGCCGCCGCCGAAGGAGACCAGCCACATCTGTAGGGCCAGGACATTGGCGTCCTGCTGTACGGGACCGGGGGCGATGATGTAGACGAGGTCGAAGACCTTCATCACATTGATCACCATCGTCACGAACACCACGCCCAGGACCGGCCCGAGCAACGGCACGGTGATCCGGCGGAAGACCTGCCATTCATTGGCGCCGTCCATCCGGGCCGCCTCCAGGACGTCCCGCGGCATCGAGGAGAGCCCGGCGCCGATGAGGACGAGCGCGAAGCCGGTCCAGATCCACATGTAGGCGCCGATGATGGCGGGCGTGATGAGGGCGGGACCGAGCCAGGAGATGCCCTCGTACGGCGGGGCGAAGTCCTTCGCGGGGAGCTGGACGGCGTACGAACCCGGGGCCAGATGGGCGAGGCGGTAGGAGCCGTCCGGTGCGGTGGTCGCCGTGGCCACCACCTTTCCGTGCGAGTCGACCGCCTCGACCGAGAGCGCGGGCAGCCCGCGTTCGCCGCGGTCCACCCTTCCCGGCTTGCCGCCACCGCCGGGGGTGAAGTCGAGGTAGACCACACCGCGCAGTTCACCGTCGGCGGCGGTGGACTTGGCAGCCGGTGCGGCGGGCCGCGCCCGGGACGGCATGTCCTTCGGCGCGACACCGACCAGACCGAGGTTGACGGTGTTTCCGGGGCCGGTGCGGTGCGCCGTCCGGTAGGAGCCGTCATGGCCCTTGGTCAGCTGCTTGTCGCCGAGACGCACCTTGGCGGTCGGGAAGGAGGTGGACTTCCCCTGGACACTGTCGTGGATGCCGACGGTGACCGCGTTGAGCACACCGCGCTGCGGATCCTGCTCGTAGGCGAGCCGGAAGATGATGCCGGCGGCGAGGAAGGAGATCGCCATGGGCATGAACATCAGCAGTTTGAACGCCGTCTTCCAGCGGATCTTCTCGGTCAGGACCGCGAGGACCAGGCCGAGTCCGGTCAGCAGTGCGGGGGCGAAGACCACCCAGATCGCACTGTTGCGGATGGCCCGGAGCGTGGCGGGGTCCTGGAACATCGCGGTGTAGTTGTCGGCGCCGACGAAGGTGTCGCCCGAGGCGTCGTACAAGCTGCGGATGACCGAGAACGCGATGGGGTACGCGACGAGCGCGCCCAGCAGCAACAGCGCGGGAAACAGGAACACCGCGGCGATCCGACGGCGGCGCCGGACCGCGCGCCGCGCGGGGGCGCTCGCCCCGTCGGGTGTGCCGCCCGGGGGGTGGGGCGCGGCGGCGCGCGACGAAGCGGGCGCCGCCGCGGGAGTGGTCACAGGCATGGGATCGGGCCCTTGGTCCTTACTTTCCGTACGCCTTGGCAGCGGCGGCCTCAAGCTTGCGCGCCGTGGCCTCGGGGTCCGAGGGGTCGCGCAGGAAGTCCTGGAGCAGCTTCCACTCGCCCGCGCCCTGGGTGCCGCCGAAGGCCGCGGGGGCCTGGTCGGACATGTCGAAGCGCACGGAGTTCCCGGCGTCGGTCAGCGACTGGGCGGCCTTGCGGGTGACCTCGTCGTGGTACGCGCCCGCGGCCACCTTCTTGTTGGGTGAGATATAGCCGCCGGCCTTGGCCCACACGCCGGACGCCTCGGGCGTGGCCAGGTACTTCACCAGTTCCATGGCGGCCTTCTTGTGCTTCCCGGCCTTCAGCACCACGGCGGCGTCACCACCGCTGACCACCGGCGCCTTGCCCTTGTCGACCGCGGGGAAGGGGAAGAACTTGGCGTCCTTGCCGACCTGCTTGTGCAGCTCGTCGGTGATCAGGGCGCTGACGAAGTCGCCCTCGTAGACCATGGCCGCGCCCGGCTCCGGGCCGAAGACCTGCTGGACGGACTCGGGGAAGTCGGTGCGCAGCGCGCCCGAACCGCCGCCGGCCACCAGGCTCTTGTCGCCGAAGAGCTTGCCCAGCGTGGTGAGCGCCTTGACCACGGTGGGGTCGGTCCACGGGATCTTGTGGGCGGCGAGCTTGTCGTAGTTCTCCTGCCCGGCCTGGGAGAGGTAGATGTTCTCGAACCAGTCGGTGAGCGGCCAGCCGGCCTCGCCCGCGACGGAGAAGCCCGGCACACCCGAGTCGGAGAGCGTCCGGCCCGTCTTCAGCAGCTCCTGGTACGTCTTCGCGGGCTTGACCCCGGCCTGTGCGAACGCCTCTGGGCTGTACCAGACCGTCGACTTGTGCGAGGCCTTGAAGTACAGGCCGTAGTAGGTCTTGTCGACCGTGCCGTAGTCCTTCCACACCTGCGCGAAGTTCTTCTTGGCCTCGGCGGCGATCTCCGGGGAAAGGGGAGCCAGCCAGCCCTTCTTGGCGAACTGCTGGAGCACGCCGACCTGGGGCACCATCACCACATCGGGGGCGTTGCCGCCCTCGACCTGGCTGCCGATCACCGTGGAGACATTGTCGCCGGTGGAGGAGAAGGTGACCTTCGCGCCGGTCTTCTCGGAGAACGCGTCCAGGACCTTCTTGAAGTTCTGCTGTTCCACACCGGTCCAGACACCGGCGACGGTGATGTTCTCACCGCTCAGTTCCTGCTTGCCGCCCCCGGCGGAAGCCCCGCCTCCGCAGGCGGTGGCGGAGAGCGCCAGGCCGAGCACGGCCGCGCCGGACAGGGCGGCTCGGGTGTGTCGTACTGCGGGTCGTCTCATCGTGGGATTCCCTTCGGGAGAACTGCGGAAGAGTGGGGAGGCGTACGGAGGTCGGGTTGTCGGGGCTATCGGGGTTCGGGGGTGCCCATCCACCAGGCGGCGGTGGAGCCGGGGAGCGTTCCTGCGGGGCAGTCGCCGCTCGCCAGCAGCGGGACACCCGGGACCGGGGCCGGCACCGGCTCGGTGCCGAAGTTGACGGCGCAGACCAGGCCGTCGCCCCGGACGAACGCCAGGACCTGGGGCGGGGAGTCGAGCCAGCGCAGGGTGCCTTCGCCGAGCTGCGGAAGACTGCGGCGCAGCGCCAGCCCCTCGCGGTACAGGTGCCAGAACGAGCGGGTGTCGGCCAGCGCCCGGTCCGTCGCGTGGTCGGCGAACCATTCGGGCTGCGGCAGCCAGGGCCGTGCCGCGTCGGTACCGCTGGTGAAGCCGAACGGTGAGGCGTGCCCGGACCAGGGCAGCGGCACCCGGCAGCCGTCGCGGATCTTCTCGCGGCTGCCCGTGCGGTGGTAGATCGGGTCGGTCAGGACCTCGTCGGGCAGGTCGACGACCTCCGGCAGGCCCAGTTCCTCGCCCTGGTAGATGTACGCCGCGCCGGGCAGCGCCAGCATCAGCAGCGCGGCGGCACGGGCCCGCGCCGGGCCCAGCCCGCCCGCGGACTCGGCCGCGTACCGGGTGACGGTGCGGACCTGGTCGTGGTTGTTGAGCACCCAGGTGACCGTGGAGCCGGTGCCCGCGATATCGGTGAGCGCCTCGGAGATGACCTTGCGGAAGGTGTCGACGTCCCAGCGCGCGGTCAGCAGATGGAAGAAGAACGCCTGGTGCAGCTCGTCGGGCCGGACGTAGGCGGCCTGCTCGCTCGGTGTGCGCACGGAGACCTCGCCGACCAGCAGCCGGTCGCGGCCGTCGTGGGCCGTGTACTCCTCGCACAGCGCGCGCCACTCGCGCCATACCTGGTGCACCTCGGGCTGGTTCCAGGCCAGCGGGTTGACCGAGTCGCGGGTCCGCTCGTCGGCCGCCGGGTCGGGGGAGTCGGGCAGTTCGGGGTGCTTGAACAGCCCGGCGGCCACGTCGATCCGGAAGCCGTCGACCCCACGGTCCAGCCAGAAGCGCAGCACGCTGTCGAAGTCGGCGCGCACGGCGGGGTTGCGCCAGTTCAGATCGGGCTGCTCGGGCGTGAACATGTGCAGGTACCACTGGCCCGCGCCGCCCTCGGCCTCGGTGACCCGGGACCAGGCGGGGCCGCCGAACATCGCCCGCCAGTTGTTGGGCGGCAGCTCACCGTGCTCCCCGCGCCCTTCGGCGAAGTGGAAGAGCGACCGGGCCGCGCTGTCCGGACCGTCCGCCAGGGCGGCGCGGAACCACGGGTGCTCGCTGGAGCAGTGGTTGGGGACGATGTCCAGGAGCACCTTCAGGCCCAGCCGGTGGGCGTCGGCCACCAGGCGGTCGAACTCGGCGAGATCGCCGTATACGGGGTCCACCTCGCGGTAGTCCGCGACGTCGTAGCCGTGGTCGTGCTGGGGGGAGGGGTAGAAGGGGCTGAGCCAGATGCCGTCCACCCCGAGCTTCTTGAGGTACGGCAACCCCGTCCGCACACCGGCCAGATCGCCGATGCCGTCGCCGGTGCTGTCGAGGAAGCTGCGGACGTAGACCTGGTAGATCACCGCGTCCCGCCACCAGCGCTGTGCCGTGTTCCGGGTCGCGGCCCCGGTGGCCGGACCGGGGAGGGAGGGGGAGGGCGCGGAGTCGGCGGAGGAGCCGTTCCCTGCCGTGGCTATGAGCATCTGCCGTGATCCCGTTCTTGCCTGGGCATGCCGTGCGGCTGCAATCGCTGTTATGCATGCATGTTAAGTAGGCATGTCTTTTCGGTGTCAACGAAATGGTCGAAACTCGCTGAGAGATACCCGATTTTGCGGGGAATTGTCCATCCCGCATGTACTTAACAAGTAGGTAGAGCAGGGGTGGGGAAGGTACTGAGGAGCTCCGAGGTCAGCCGCGGCCGACGAGGGCCGTGAGCTCTCGCGTCAGACGCGCGACGGTGGCATCCGTGCTCCGCCGGTGGAGCAGCGCGTCATGCATGACCGCCTGCACCGCCAGGCTCACCTGGTCGTACTGCGGGCTCTTGATCCGCGGCTTGGCCGCCAGCACGGCCCGCTGGAGCGTCGGAAGGTACGGGAAACGCCGCACCAGTTCCGGGTCCTTGTACAGATCGGCCCAGACCGGTGGCAGCGCGCCCTTGGTGAGCACCCGGCGCTGGACCGACTCGGTCGTCAGATAGGAGATCAGCTCGGTGGCCGTCTTCTGGTGCCGCGACTGGGTGTTGACCGCCAGATTGGAGCCGCCCAGCGCGCTGGAGCCCGGCCCGTCGGGACCCGGCAGCGGCACCGCGCCGACCTTCCCCGCCACTTGGGAGGGCTGGGCATTGGCCAGCGCGTAGGCGTACGGCCAGTTCCGCAGGAACAGCAGCCGGCCCTCCTGGAAGTCCTTACGGGACTCCTCTTCCTTGTACGTCAGGGCCCGCCGCGGGATCCAGCCCTCGCGCACCCCGTCGAGGAGGAACGACAGCCCGCGACGGGCCGCGGGGGAGTCCACCGTCACCCGCGAGCCCTCGCCCGCGAGCACCGTGCCGCCGGCCGACTGGACGGCCTCGACGACATTGGCGGTCAGCCCCTCGTACGGCAGGTACTGGCCCGCGTAACCATCGAGCCCGTATTTGGGCGCGACGGTCTTCGCCAGGTGCGCCAACTCGGCCCAGGTGCGCGGCGGCCGCGCACCCTCCCGGGCGAGCACGTCCTTGCGGTAGTAGAGCAGCCCGGCATTGGTCACATACGGGACCGCGTAGAGCCGCCCCCGGAAGGTGGCGGTGTCCACCACGGGAGGAAGGAAGCGCTTCAGCGGGAACTGGGCACCGTCCACGGGCTTGATCCACCCCGCGGCAGCGAACTCCGACGTCCACGCCACATCGATGTTCAGCACATCGAAGCGGTCGCTGTGCGCCCGCAGCTCGGTGACCATCTGCGCCCGCACCTCGTCGGCCGCGTCCGGCAGCTCGACCAGGGTCACCTTCTCGCGCGGATGCCGGGCGTTCCAGCCGTCGAGGACACCCCGCAGATAGCCCGTGAGGTCCCCGCCCGTCACCAGAGTGATCGGGCCCCGCCCGTCCGAACCGCCCGCCGGCTCCCCGGCCCGGGCGCCCGCGTTGCCCGCGAACAGCAGAGCGCAGACCAGCAGAGCCCGGCTTGCGGCACGCTTCCACCGCATGGGCTCCTCCTTGAACCAGGCGTCGACGGGACACTGGACCGACAGCCCGCCCCATGTATACCTGTTAGCCATGCGGGATACTAGATCCCGCAGGAAGATGTGACAGCGACCCGGCTCACAGCCGTATGGGGTCAGATGACCGGCAACTAGGGCTGTCCGACAGAACGCCCCGGTGCGGGGAGGGAGAGGGAGAGCGTGCGGCTGCCACTCCTGGCATTGTTGGTCAGCGGCCCCGCGCACGGTTACGAACTCAAACAGGGCCTTGAGAACCTCCTGGGCGCCGCATACCCTCAGCCGAACGTCGGCCAGATCTACGTCACCCTGGGCAGGCTGGAGAAGGCGGGCCTGATCGAGGGAGAGGACGTCGAGCAGTCGGACCGCCCGAACAAGCGCATCTACCGGATCACCGCGGCGGGCCGCGAGACGGTGGACGCCTGGTTCGAGGAACCCACCGCCGAGCCACGGGTCCGGGACGAATTCTTCATGAAGCTCGCCCTGGCCCCCCACACCGGGACCGCAGACCAGATCGCCCTGATCAACAAGCAACGCCGCCACTACCTCAACACCATGCGTGACCTGTCGAAACTCGCGGCGGGCGAGGACCGGGAGAACCGGGTGGCACAGCTGCTGATAGAGGGCGCGATGCTGCATCTCCAGGCGGATCTGGACTGGCTGGAGCGCTGTCAAGAGGAGTTGGAATGAACCGGGACGAGCCGTCGGGCCCGATAGTCCGGGCAGCCGGCCTGGTGAAGACCCACCGGCCCGAAGGCGCTGCCCCGGTCCATGCCGTACGTGGCGTCGACCTCAGCATCGAACGCGGAGAGTTCGTCGCCCTCACCGGCCCCTCGGGAGCGGGCAAGTCCACCCTGCTGCATCTCCTCGGCGGCCTCGACCGCCCCGACAGCGGCTCCCTGTGGCTCGGTGGCCGCCAGGTCGACGCCTACAGCGAGGCCCGCTGGGCGGTGCTGCGCCGCAACCACATCGGCATCGTCTTCCAGTTCTTCAACCTCGTCTCCAACCTCAGCGTCGCCGACAATGTCGAGCTCCCCGCCCTGCTGGCCGGCCGGTCCCCGCGGCAGGCCCGCACCGACCGGGCCGAGCTGCTCGACGAGCTGGGGCTGACCGGCAAGGAGAACAGCACCCCGGGCGAGCTGTCCGGTGGCGAGCAGCAGCGCGTCGCCCTGGCCCGCGCCCTGGTCAACACTCCCAGCCTGCTGCTCGCCGACGAACCCGCCGGCAGCCTCGACAGCAAGGGCACCAAGGAGGTGCTGCGGCTGCTCGCCCGCTTCCACCAGCGCGGCCAGACGATCCTGCTGGTCACCCATGACGCCAGGATGGCCAGCGCAGCGGACCGGGTGATCAGCTTCTTCGACGGCCAGGTCGTCGACGACGCCCACCTCGGCGACACCCCGAAGCGCCCCGCGGCCGGTGTGGCCGACGTACTCAAGCTCAAGGGCTGACCCGGTGCGAGCAGCGGCGCGCTGGACGCAGGCGCATCTGACGGCACACCGCCCCGCGGCGGTGCTCACCGCGCTGGCCACCGCCGGGATCACCATCTCGCTGCTGCTGGCCACCGCGCTGTTCGCCTATGCGGCCGACCCCTGGCAGCGGGCCTTCACCCAGTCCTCCGGCGCCCACGTATGGATCCACACCCAGGGCGGCGCCCCCGCCGGATCGCTCGCCGGCCTGGACGAGGTACGGGCCACCTCCGGCCCCTTCCGTACGGTTCGCACCACGGCGAGCCTCCAGCCCGGCGACGCCAGGGCGACCCTGGAACTGCGCGGCGCGGCGAAGCGCCCGACCACCGCCGCGCCCCAGATCGTCGCGGGCCGCTGGCTGGACGCGGACACCGACGCGGGCACTGACGCGGGCGCCACCCAGGGCATCGTGCTGGAGAGCTCGGTGGCCCGCGCGATGTGGGCCAAGCCGGGCGACACCGTCGTGCTCAGCGGCTTCGCGGCACATCTGCGCGTGGTGGGCGTCGCCGACACCGCCGAGGTCACCTTCCGCGCGGGCGGGACCCCGGGCGTGGCCTGGGTGCTCCCCGCCACCCTCGACGCCTCCGACGCGGGCCGCGACCAGCGCGGACGCACCATCGGCCTCCAGCTCGGCGACGCCGCCGACACCGACTATGTCGTCCAGCGGGCGGTCACCCTGCTCGGCGCCGACCAGATCACCGATGTCTCCACCTGGCGGCAGGCCAAGGCCGAGGCCGAAGGCGACAACCAGTTGCTCGGGCGGCTGCTCGGGCTGTTCGGACTCGGCGCGCTGCTCGCCGCCGCCCTGGCGGTGGGCGGCGCCATCAGCACCAGGATCCGTGGACATCTGCGGGACATCTCCATCCTCAAGGCCATCGGCTTCACGCCCGGCCAGGTGGTCCGCATGTTCGTCGCCCTCCACCTCGGCCTGGCGCTGCTCGGCGTCGCCCTCGGAGCGCTGCTCACGCAAGTGGCCGGCACGCTGGTCCCCGGACGGATCGGGGAGGCGATGGCCCTGTGGCGGCAGCTCCCCGGGCACGCCTGGCTGACGTTGGTGATCTCCGGCGGTGTGGTGGCCTTCATCGGCGCGGCGACCTGCCTGGCGGCTTGGCGGGCCGGGCGGGTATCTCCGGTACCCGTCGCCCGCGCCGCCACCGCCGCCGGTGGCCGGGCCTCCGCGCTCACCCGCCGGGCCCTGGGCCTCAGGGTCCCGCCGGCGCTGGTCCTCGGCTGGCGGGGTGCCTTCCACCGTCCGCTGCGCTCCTCGGCGGCCGTGGCACGGCTGGCCGTCCCCCTGCTGCTGATCACCATTGCGCTGGGCGCCTGGACCACCCTGGACCGCTTCACCTCGCACCCCGAGAACGTCGGGCTGCCCGCGGCCCTCACCGCACGCTCCGACACCCTGGGTGACCGGGAGCTACGCCAACTCCTCGGCTCCCAGCCGGAGTTGACCGCCTACCCGGGCGCCGAGGTCCAGGCGCTCGTACCGGGTCAGACCGGGACAATCACCCTGCGCGGGCTCGGTACGGACGCCCGGCCGTACCCCGGTGCCGTCGTGGAAGGGCGCGCCGCCCGCGGTCCCGATGAAGCGGTCGCCGGACAGGGCCTGCTCGATCTCCTGGACGCGCGGGTCGGCGACTGGGTCCGGATGACCGTCGCCGGCCGCCCGCATGTCCTCCATATCGTGGGCCGCGGTATCGAGACCGCCGACGGCGGCCGGGTCGTCTCCACCACTCTGGACACGCTGCGCGAAGGCGACAGCGACGCCCCGGCACTTGAAGCGTCCGCTTCGCCTCGCCCGGATTTCTACCAGTTGGTCCTGCGTCCCGGCGCCGACCCGGACTCCGTACGGGAGGCTCTGTCCAAGGCCTCCGCCGGCCGCCTGGAGGTGCGGGAGGTCCCCAACCCCGCCGACCAGTTGTCCGCGGTCCGTGCCGTCAGCGTCGGGCTGATCGCCGTACTGACCCTGATCGGGCTGGTGGAACTGGCGACGACGGTCGGCGCCGGTGTCCGGGACCGCAGCCGTGACCTGCTCGCCCTCCGGGCCGTCGGCCTCACGCCGCGTCAGATCACCGCGGTCATCGTCTCGGCCACCGCCTTCATCACGCTGGCCGCCGCGCTGGCCGGCACGACCCTGGGCGTCCTCGCCTCCCAGTGGCTGATCGACCTCCAGGGCCGCACCAGCGGCTGGGGTACCGGCATCGCCCAGCGCCCCGCCCCGGGCATCCTGCTGCTGGTCATCGTCATCGCCGTGCTCATCGCCGCGACGGCCGCGGTCGTCCCCGCCGCCCGCGCGGCACGACGCCGCCTCGCGGACTCGGCCACGGATCTGCTCTAGGCGCAGGTTCGGGGCCGCGGCGTCTCCCGGCCGGACAGCGAGGTCCCCGACCGAAAACCGGTCGGGGACCTTCATACGCTCTGTGCCGATGCCCGCTTAGCGCGCCGTACCGAAGTCCTGCGTCCAGTAGTCGTCGGGCTGGGCGTGGCCGACGCCGATCTCCTTGAAGGAGCAGTCGAGGATATTGCGCTTGTGGCCGGGGCTGGACATCCAGCCCTTCATCACGCTCTCGGGCGAGGAGTAACCGTAGGCGACGTTCTCGCCGTAGGAGCTCCAGTCGTAGCCGGCCCGAGTGATCCGGTCCTCCGGGGACGAGCCATCGGAGCCGGTATGCGACATATTCGCATGGTCCGCCATGTCCTGACTGTGATCCTGGGCGGCCTTTGTCAGCTTTGCGTTCACGGTCAGCGGCGAGCAGCCGGCCTTGCGGCGCTCGCTGTTGACGAGTTCCACCACCTGGGCCGTGGCGCCGGACGCCGTGGTGGTGGCCTTCGAAGCGCTCGGGGACGCGGTGGGCGCCGGGGAGGTCTTCGCGGCCGGCTTCGATCCGCCATGGGATTTCGACCAACGGTGCTCGAAGGAAGCGTGCTTCCACTGGCCATGGTGCCAGCCGCCTGCATTTCCCTCATCGTTCAGACAGGCCATAGCGGCAGAGGGCACGCCCACGGCGCCTATGGCGAGAGCAGCAATCGTTATCTGCCGATAGCGCCGCGTTCTGCGATGTTTACTCATGCGTGACCTCACTCGGTAATTGCGGAGCGTCCACGGCCCGGCCGGCTCTGTAATTTCCGCGCCTGAGCTGCGAAGACGCCTTGCGAGTCGTCATTCTTGGGGCCGCCTCAGGACAAGGCAACGCGCCTCAGTACTACTGCGCCTCGTAGTACCCGAAGGCCCTTGTCATGACTGTCCGGGCGTGCTGGTCCGCATTTCGCCGCATTCGAAATCGCTGCCGCTCCGTCAGATTGACTTATGCACTCAAGGCGTGGGCGAAAGCGCCGAGTGCACCGCGATGCGGCTGACCCGGTGCGAGAAATTCCCCGCTCAAGACGGACAAGTCTCCTATGTCGCCGCGGAGGTTTCTACTATCTGCTTTAGTAGTTGCCTCCGATCGATATGACGGATGTCACGATGTCGCGAAATCCGAAGGAGGCGGGCGCTGAGGGGGAGCACGCGCGGGGCTGGTCGGCGCCCTTCCGGCCGTTCGAAGATCGTGAATTCCGGCGGAGGGCGCGGGCCTTTGGCTGTGTCCTCACATGCCCCGTACGGAGGGCGGGTGGTGTGGCTCTCCACCGGCGTCGAGCATGGCGCAGCGGAACCCGGGTACCGGGCCAGCACGTCACCGTACCCATGGAGGAGGCACGTCAACTGATGACCCGTCATGATGCGACCGGCGAGGACCGCACTCCAGTGCCCCATGACCTGCCGAGCCACCAGGCCGATGCTTCCAGCCCGGTCCCCGACCCGTGGGACCCGGAGCTGTCGGAGGACGAGAGCGACGGGCCCGACGAGACGGTTCCCGACACCGACCAGGCCGGCACCGGACGGACCGGCGGGCAGAAGGCCGCGGGCTTCCGCACCGACCAGCCCGTTCCGCACGAGCCGGTCGACTGAGCGTGCCTGCGTGCCTGCGTGCCCGCCTGACCGGCCGGCCGGAGACGCAAGCAACCGGAGACGCAAGCGAGGGGCGGCGGCACTCGTCCGCGACGATCGGACGGGTGCCGCCCCCCGTCGCCCTCCGTCGCCCGGTGAGGAGGTGTCGTCCTTGGCGCGGCCAGGTGAGCGCACCACGCCCCGGCATGTGCTTCCGGCTCCCGTCACGCACCGCGACGTACATTGCCGTGGGGGCCCGCGCCGGACCGCCTCACGAGATCGGAATGTGCCAATGAACTGCTACGACTGCGTGCCGGACCACGCCACCACCGCCGCGGTGGCGATCTGCCGGAACTGCGGTGCCGCGCTGTGCCACCAGCATGCGCAGTCCGCCCCGGAGACGGTGGTCCGCGTACAGGGCGTCGGCCAGAGCACGCTGCCGGAGATGGCCCGCCGCATCATGTGCGCGATCTGCCGAGGCGCACAGTCGGCCTGAGCCGTTCCCGCGCAGGAGGTCGCCCGATTCCGTACGCGATGATGGCGAGTCCTGGAGCGCACCGGACCTGACAGCGATGGGGCCACCGGCACGGCCACCCGTACCCGGGCGGTGCCGGTGGCCGACGGGAGGCGGACCATGACGACGACCTTTGTGCTGATTCCCGGTGCGGCGTGCGACTCCTGGCACTGGCATCTGCTGGCGGCTGAGCTGCGGGCCCGGGGGCATGCGGTGGTGAGTGTGGATCTGCCGTGCGAGGACGACGCGGCGGGTCTGGAGGAGTACGCGGACGCCGTGGTCGCCGCTGTTGCGGGGCGTGGCCCGCTGACGCTCGTGGCGCATTCGTTCGCCGGGTTCACGGCGCCGTTGGTCTGTGCGCGGGTGCCGGTGGATCTGCTGGTGCTGCTGGCGGCGATGGTGCCGTTGCCGGGGGAGGCGCCGCGGGACTGGTGGGCGGCGACGAAGCACCCGGACGCTCAGGTCAGACGGGCCGGGCGGGCGGCTCAGCGGGCGGGCGACGGTACGGGTGCGGAGGGGGTGCCGGAGGCCGCTGTGCCGGGGTCCGCCGCCGACCCGTTCTTCCAGGACCTGCCGCCGGACCTGGCCGCGGAGGCAGCGGCCCGGTGGCGGCGGCAGTCCGAGACCCCTGCCGCGCGGCCCTGGCCGATGGCGGCCTGGCCCCCGGTGGACACCCGGTTTCTGCTGTGCCGTCAGGACCGGCTCTTCCCGGCGCCGTTCCTGCGCACGGTGGCGGCGGAGCGCCTGGGACTGGTGCCTGATGAGATGGCGGGCGGGCATTTCCCCATGCTCTCCCGCCCGGTCGAGCTGGCGGACCGGCTGGAGGGCTACAGCCCGACGACGGCAGGGTGACCGCCGGACCGCCGACCGCCGGCCTGGCCCGGCGGTGGGTACCGGGCGAAGCCGACGGCCGGCAGCTGTAGTCGACGAAGACGTGGTCGTAGCCGTGGTGGGGGAAGGGACCGGGGCGCCGAGTCGGGGACGGAGGACATCGGATGACGCCCGCGTCCCCGCCCGTGTCCCCGTCTCCGTCCCCGTCACGCAGGCCCTTGCCCCCTCAACGCCCCCTGGAAGAAGCCGTGTTCGCCCCCGCGCTCCCGTACGGCAGATGCGAGAGGGCGGCAATCAGCCGCACCGGCAGATACGCGGGCCACCCGGGCCGGGCCACCTGGTAGGAGAAGTATCCGAGGGAGCGGCCCGCCTGCACCTCGTCCGTCGTCTCCGCCTGGTAGACCACTCGGCAGGAACCCGCGGCCTTTTTGGCGCGTTTCCAGAGGGCGGGGGCGGGCTTCCGCTCCGCCTCGGTCCGCGGGGTGAAGATCCGGTCGCCGAAGTCCGACCAGGCGAACGGGCGGCTGCCCACCCAGTCCTGGTCGATCACCTTCTTCAACTCCGCCGCACGCTCCGCGTCGGTGGAGCCCCAGGAGGGCGGCACGTTGGTGATCAGGCCGACGGGAATGTGGCGGGCCCGCAGCGCGCGCAGATACGCGGCGGCTCCCGGCGAGTAGCGCACGCTCTTGTCCTCGGCCGTGTGCACCAAGGTCTCACCGAGGTCGAAATACACCATGACGCAGCGGCCCGCACGGCCGCCGTCCTCCGTGGTGCGCGGTGCGGCCTCGGCGGGGCCCGCGCCCGGCACGGCTAACGCCGCCATACCGCCCAGAGCGAGCAGCATGCGCCAGGTGACCTTGCGGGCGGAGGTGTCCTTCGCGGATGTCTTCTTCATGTGGGGGAGTCCTTCGCGTAGGGGGCAGTCGATCGTATACGCGCCATGTGCACGTCACTAGCGTGTTCGGCCGACCCGGGCCGGAAGCAGATGTGTGGTGCTGCCGGGCGGCCGAATTGGCCCACTCCGACGGGCCGCAAGTGGACCTGCCCCCGAACCCGCCGGCTGTCTAACGTCATTGCGTCCACGCGTCATGGAAGAGGCCGACCGTCCGGCCGTCGTAATCGGGAGACCTGTGTCCCTACGGATCCTGCCGCCGGCCGGCGCACCACGCGTCCTTGCCGCGGCGCAGCTCAGCAACTCGGTCGGCGACGGCGCCTTTTACGTCTGCTCGGCGCTCTACTTCACCCGGGTCATCGGCCTCTCACCCACCCAGATCGGCCTGGGGCTGACCCTGGCGTGGGCCGTCGGTTCGGTCGCGGGGGTGCCACTGGGCGCGCTCGCCGACCGCCGGGGGCCGCGCGGCACCGCGGTGCTGCTCGCCCTCGCCACCAGTATCGCCGTCGCCTCGTTCCTGTTCATCCGCTCCTTCGTGCCGTTCCTCCTCGTGGTGTGTCTCTACGCCACCGCGCAGTGCGGACTGGCCGCGGCCCGCCAGGCGCTGCTCGCGGGGCTCGTGGACCGCTCGGCCCGTACCGGCGTGCTGGCCCACCTCCAGTCGACGCTCAACGCCGGGCTGGCCCTCGGCGCGGCCCTCGGCGGACTGGCGCTCCAGTACGACACCCAAGGGGCCTACCTGGCGGTCTTCGCCCTGGACGCGGTGGGCTTCCTGATCTGCACGGCGGTGCTGCTCCTGCTGCCCGCGGTGGCCCCGGTCCCGGGCCGTACGGGCGGCGAGCCGCGGTTCGCGGTGCTGCGGGACCGTCCGTACGCCGTGCTGACCTTCCTCAACGCGGTCCTGCTGCTGCGGATGCCGCTGCTCAGCCTCGCCATCCCGCTCTGGATCGTGGCGCGTACGGACGCGCCGAGCTGGCTGGTCTCGGCACTGTTCGTCCTCAACACCCTTGGTGTCATGGCCTTCCAGGTCCGTACGGCCCGGTCGGTGACGGGACTGCGCACCGCCACCCGGGCCGTGTGGCACTCCGGCCTGATCATGCTCGCCTCGTGTCTGGTCTTCGCCCTGTCGGCCGCGGGCATGGCGCCCTGGGGAGCCGGTGTGGTGCTCGCCGCCGGCGCGGTGCTCCAGCTCGTCGGCGAGATGCTTCAGTCGGCCGGATCCTGGCAGATCAGCTTCGACCTCGCGCCGGCTCATCAAGTCGGCCAGTACCAGGGCTTCTTCGGCACCGGCGTCCCCTTGGCACGCACGCTGGGCCCCCTGCTGCTCACCTCGCTGCTGATCACCTGGGGGGTGCCGGGCTGGCTCCTGCTGGGGGCGCTGTTCCTGCTGGCCGCGCTGGGGATGGGCGCGGTGGTGCGCTGGGCGGAGCGGGACCGGGCACGGCGGCCCGGCCTGTCGGTATACGGGGCGGAGACGGCATCGCGGACCGCCCAGGCCTCGTGAGCACGAGCCCGGCGTCCCTCGGCTTCCGAGCCGTCTCCGGCCCGTCCTCCTCCTGCTCCCAGCCGCCCCCGCCCGGCGTTTAGTGATCGTTTAGGGCGTGCCGGGAGTGTGGGATCCGCATCGGCCAGAAGCACAACAACCGGGGAGCGGCATGCCGACACTTCACCTGAAGAAGATCAAGTGCATCGAGCAGGAGGACTGGACCTTCCATGACGACGTCGTCATCAAGGTCAATGGCTCGGTGGTCAACTTTCATTCGATGGATGCGGGCGACACGGACACCCTCGACGAGTACGTCAACTTCACCGGCAAGGCCCTGATCCAGATCTACGAGGCCGACTACGGCGACGATGACGACGACTTTCTCGGCGCGCACACCGTCCGGCGCGGCAGCGGCGTCCTGGAGTTCACCGGAGACGACGCCCACTACAAGCTGTCCTACGCGGTGGAGTAGAGGCCCGGCGGTCCATGGGCCGGCCGGCTGAGTACGGGGCCTGAGCCGGGAAAGCTGACAACGGTGTGGGCCGGGCGGAAGAGCAGCCCGGCCCACACCGTGCTGTTCTCTTCGGCCGACCGTCAGCGCGATGGCCCCCGCGGCTGCGTCGCACGGGCCCGGATCTGAGTAGAGCTACTCATGACAGCGTCCCGCGGCGGCCACGACGCTGAGCGGATGAGAGCGCGGCCGAACCCTGGTCCCGGTACCCGGTGGTGGGTCGGTGTGGCCAGGCCGCCTCACGCGAAGACCGTCCGACCGCCCCGTGACGGTGCCGCGCCAACCCGTACCCGACGTCTCCGAGGCTGGTTCATGAAGGCCACGACCGCTCCCCGCATCCTGCCGCCGGTGCTGCTCGCCGCGGTGCTCCTCGCGCTGGCCCTCTCGGGCCTCCAGCCGCACGACCGCGCTACCTGGCTCCTGGAGACCTGCTGGGTGATCGTCGGCCTGCCGTTGCTGGTCGCGACGCGGAAGCGCTTTCCGCTCAGCCCGCTCCTGTGCTGGCTGCTCGCCGCGCACGCCCTGGTCCTGATCGTCGGCGGCCATTACACCTACGCCGAGGTCCCGGTGGGGCACTGGTTTCAGGACGCGCTGGATCTCTCCCGCAATCCCTACGACCGCTTCGGCCACCTCATGCAGGGCTTTGTGCCGGCCATCCTGGTCCGCGAACTCCTGGTCCGGACCTCGCCCTTGCGCGGCAGCGCCTGGCTGGCCCCGCTGACCGTGTGCGCCTGCCTGGCCTTCAGCGCGTTCTTCGAGATGATCGAGTGGTGGGCGGCGCTGGCCGGCGGCTCGGCGGCCGATGCGTTCCTCGCCACCCAGGGCGACCAGTGGGACACCCAGTGGGACATGGCCTGTGCCCTCCTCGGAGCGATCCTCTCGCTACTGCTCCTGAGCCGCCTCCACGACCGCGGGCTCGCCCGGCTGGACGCCGCAGAGGCCCGGACCGCCTGACGGACTCCGGGCCGCCGGTGAGGATGCTCGGCCCCCGCCGAGGGCGAGGGCGATGCGCTCCGTCTTCGCGGCACCGCCGCCCAGTGCCAGAACCGGGCGGGCGGCGGATACGCGCCCCAGCCGGGCCGCTCCCGGCTGAGGGCGGCGGGGCTCAGCCCCGGGCGGAGAAGGGGCAGGCCCAGTCGGCCGGCTTGGGGCGGCCCGAGTAGCGCCGGGCCTCGGAGAGCTTCTCGTACTCCAGGAGATTGGGGTTGATGGTGCCCTGGAGCTCGATGTCCTGCTTGCGGATCTTCTCGGCCAGCCGGTCCCAGAGGCCGGCGGCCTTTATCCGGTCGAACTGGTGGTGAGAGTTGAAGGCGAGCATCGGGAAGGGCGGGCGGCGGCCGACGCGGCTGTGCGTTTCGTGCAGCCCGATCACGAAGAACGGGTGCCCGGCGACGCTGTACGCGAAGGCACCGGACGACGGGTCGGGGTCATAACCCTCGGCCCAGGAGTGCTTACGGCTGTCGTGGTCGTGCACCGCCTGGAGCTGCTGCCACAGCAGCTGCTCGAACTCGATCTCCGAGACGTTCAGCGGGCCCGAGAAGGTGGCCACGAAGCTCGTGAAGGGTTTGGCGGCCCAGTCAACCGCCGCCACATAGGACTCCAGATCCGCCGCCATCTGCTCGGCCGCGGTGTCATCGCCGAACCATGTGTAGTGGCGATGGGTGATGCCGCCCTGTCGCCATGCTGAACGGCCGGCCAGGCAAGCAAAGGAGTCGCCGAGCAGGAACTGCCCGACTTCAGTGGCGGCGGAGACGTCAACCGTCATGTTTGTGACCTTCGGTGAGTGGGCCAATACCCCTGGTGGGGGCCCTGGCGGGTGGGACCCTGGCAGTCAAGATCGGGCGAGGCCGGTTCGTCAAGACTGAACCGATTCACCCGCTGCGACTGCCCTCACCGACAGCGTCCGGACTGCGGCTGCGATGCCCGCGGTCCCTCGGGACGCGACCACGCGCGGGCCCGCCGGGCGGCTCGTTCCGGCTCGGCGAGTGCGGGTCGATCTGCCGCGTTTCCGCAGCTCGGGACCTTGATCGCCATGGTGGACCAGGGCTCCCCGACTCTACAGGCGAGGGGGTTGATCGCACGACTGCCGGGTGATTCCGCCTGCGGTGGCCCCCCTCCGCGGCACGGCCGGCCCGGCCCTGCCGGGGACCTCGTCCCGGGACGGGGTCCGGCCCGGCGGCTTCGTCGGCGAGGCCCACCACACGGCAGGGGCCGACGGCGTCGCCGGGCACCGGACGACATGCCCGTCAGGCAGGGGTGGCCGCGGCCTCCTTCTCGGGGGCGGCCGCCTCGGTTCCCTGAGCTTCGGCGCCGGCCGCGGGGCGCGAGTAGAAGACGGTCCTGCCCTGCTTGCTGCGGTGCGCGAGGCCCTTGGCGACCAGCGAGGTCTCCAGGGTGTTGCGTACGGCGGTCTCCGGTGCGGCCTGCTCCGGATGCTCCTGCGCCAGCAGCTTCGTCACCTCCGCGACCGTGCGCGGCTGCTCGTCAAGGAGTCCGAGGACGCGGTCGGCGCGGGTGGAGCTCCGCCGTCCCGCGGTGGACCGGGCCGCCTTGGCCTTCCGCGGCTTCTTCTTCGCGTTCGTGCTCTTTGCCGCCTTGGCCGGGGGCTTCGCCGCCGGCTTGGCCTTCGGCGAGGTGGCCTGCGCCCGCCGTGCCGGGGGGACCGTCGCGGGTTTTGTCGCCGCGGGTTCGGGCTCTGCCGGCTGCGGTGCGACGGCTGCCTTCCGGGCACCGCTTCCGAGGTGCTTCTGGAGGTCCTCCAGCTTCACCTTGAGCTTCTGGAGCTCGTCGATCTCCTTCGCGATGCTCTCCAGTTTGGCAGCTACCTGCGCAGCGAATTCCGAGTCTGACATGACACAGCCTGCTCTCTATCGCCTGGTCGATCTACGGTTGGCTGGATGTTACTCATCTCTCCTGGCAATTAACCCAGTGTTGGGCTTCCTTATCGTCGGGAACATGGCGTACGGGGCGGGTTTCGCGACTCAACCCGCCTACCCTCACGGGCAGTTCGTGACCAGGGCAAGCGTCTTGTGTCAGTCAAGAAATGAGCCGTGAATGAGCCATACGGGACTCGTCCGCAGCCTGGTGGGCCGTGCATCGGCGAGCTGAACTCTGTCCGCATGTCACTCCTTTGAGGCTTTCCGGCGGTCAACTCATCGGTGTCGGGAGCCGTCCGCCGGGGGAGGGGATCGCGACTCCGGCACCCGGTGACATACGGCTGTGACGACAGATGACTTGTGTGTATGAAGTGAACTCTCCACGGCGAGCTATTGCTCTCGACGGCTTCGGAGGGACTCGGATCGGCCGGACTCGATGTCGTGGCCGGCGACTCGATGTCGTGGCCGGCCTGGAAAACGGGAGTTCCAGGGCCACGGGCGTGCCCAGTTCCCGGGCCCGCCCCGCGCTTCCGCTCACCCCACGTAAACCCTCGAACGGCCGAGCATCCTCTGCGCCGCGCCGCCACCGCTAGTAGGACGGAGACGACGGGTGTGGCGGTGGGAGGAGTGGCTCGGGTTGAACGTCGTCGTGGATCTCAATCGCTGTCAGGGCTATGCGCAGTGCGCGTTCCTCGCCCCCGAGGTGTTCGCGATGCATGGCGAGGAGTCCCTGCTGTACCACCCGGTCGTGCCCGACGGGCAACTGGAACAGGTGCGCCGGGCCGTGGTGGCCTGCCCGGTGCAGGCCATCGTCATGGGCGAGGAGGCGGGCGCCGGTGCGCGGTGAACCACGCGACGGCCGGATCGTCATCGTCGGTGCGTCACTCACGGGGCTACGGGCCGCCGAGAGGCTCCGCGAGGAGGGGTTCACCGGCTCGCTGACCCTGGTCGGGGAGGAGCCGCAGCCCCCCTACGACCGGCCTCCGCTGTCCAAACAGGTGCTGCTCGGGAAGGTTCCCGCGGGCCACACCGGGCTGCCGCAGCGCCGCGAACTGGACGCGCGGTGGCAGCTCGGGGTGCGTGCCACCGGCCTCGATCCGATCGAGAAGCGGGTCCTGCTCGCCGACGGCGCGGAAGTGCCCTTCGACCGGCTGCTGATCGCCACCGGAACCCGCGCCCGGCCCTGGCCCCACCCGGCCGAGGCCGCCTTGGACGGTGTCTTCACCCTGCGCACCAGCGACGATGCCCGCCGCCTCGCGGAACGCCTGGACGCCGGACCACGGCGGGTCCTGGTCATCGGCGCCGGCTTCACCGGTTCGGAAATCGCCTCCGCCTGCCGGGAGCGCGGCCTGGCAGTGACGGTCGCGGAGCGCGGACCGGCGCCACTCGTCGGCGCGCTCGGCGGCACACTGGGCGCGCTCGCCGCCAAACTGCAGCGCGCGCACGGCGTCGACCTGCGCTGCGGAGTGACGGTCACCGCCCTGGAGGGCAGCGGCCGGCTCACCGGCGCCCAGTTCTCCGACGGCACCCGGATCGACGCCGACATCGCCGTGGTCGCCCTGGGCGCGGTCCGCAACACCGAATGGCTGGCCGAATCGGGACTCGCCGCGGGCCCGCGAGGGGTGACCTGCGACGCGGGGTGCCGCGCCTTCGACATGTACGGAATCGTCACCGACGACATCTTCGCCGCCGGTGATGTCGCCCGGTTCCCGCACCCGCTCTTCGAGTACCAGCTGCTCTCCCTGGAGCACTGGGGCAACGCGGTCGCCCAGGCGGAGGTGGCGGCCCACAACATGGTCCATCCGGGGCCGCGCCGACTCCCGCATCTGACCGTACCGGCCTTCTGGTCCAGCCAGTTCGGGCTCAACATCAAGTCGGTGGGGGTGCCCACCTTCTCCGACCAGGTGGTCATCGCCCAGGGCTCGCTGAAGGACGCCCGGCTGGTCGCCGTCTACGGCTACCGCGGGCGGGTCACCGCGGCCGTGAGCGTGAACCAGGCCAGATCACTGGAGTACTACCAGCGGCTCATCGAGACGGCCGCGCCCTTCCCGCCCGCGCCGGGCGCCGCCGACCAGATGGAGTCCCCGGACCCCGTCCCCTCCGACGTACCGGACCCGAAGCTGCTCTCGCACGGTCCGACCGTCGCCCTCACCGGTCATCTGCCGGACCGACGCCTGACGGTGGTGCAACCGGCCCGCTGAGACCACCGCCACTCCACAGCGACAGCGATGAGGAGCCCCGCGCATGGCTGCGGACACCTTGTTCCAACGGATCACTGACTACGCCCACCGCGCCGACCCCTATCCGCTCTACGCCGAACTCCGTGCGCACCGGGTGGCACGTCAGGAGGACGGCAGCTACCTGGTCGGGACCTACCACGAGATCGAAGCGCTGCTCCACGATCCACGGGTCAGTTCGGACCGCCGCAACCGCACCGCACCGGACGAGACCGAGGCCGGCGACGCAGGACTCCCGCCGGCCTTCATCGGGCTCGACGACCCGGAACATCACCGGCTGCGGAGCCTGGCGATGCGGTCCTTCGGCCCGCCCCACACGCCCGGCCGGATCAATGCCATGCACGGCGAGATCACCCGCATCGTCAAGGACTTCCTCGCCGGCCTGGAGGGCAGGGAACGGATCGACATCGTCGACGACTTCGCCTACCCGCTCCCCGTCACCGTGATCTGCCGCCTGCTGGGCGTACCCATCGAGGACGAGCCGCGGTTCCGTCAGTGGTCGGACACGATCGTCGCCGGCATCGACCCCAACCCCAAGGAGGACCCCGCGGAGCGCCAACGTGCCGCCGCGGAGGCCCGTAAAGCGATGGCGCTCTATCTGGGAGACCTCGCCGAGAAGCGCCGCGACCATCCGTCCGACGACATGCTCTCCGCGTTCGCCACAGGCGACGACACCGACGGCCGGCTCACCCCGCTCGAAATCATGACGACCTCCGTGCTGCTGCTGATCGCCGGTCATGAGACCACGGTCAACCTCATCACCAACGGCGTCCTCACCCTGCTGCGCCACCCCGACCAGCTGGCACGTCTGCGCAGCGATCCCACACTGATGCCCCGGGCCGTGGAGGAACTGCTGCGCTACGAGCCCCCCGTCCAGATGCTTCCGCAGCGCACCCCTCTGGCCGACATCGAGGTCGCCGGACTCACCATCCCCAAGGGCGCCCCGCTCATCCTGATGCTCGCCTCCGGCAATCGTGACCCCGAGCGGTTCCCTGACCCCGACCGCTTCGACCCGCTCCGCGAGGACATCCAGCACCTCGGCTTCGGCAGCGGCATCCACAGCTGCTTCGGCGCCCCGCTCGCCCGTCTGGAAGCCCAGATCGCCCTGAACGAACTCCTCCAGCACCTTGACGCACCCCGCCTGGCCGAGGACCCGCCGCCGTACCGGCGCAGCCCGGTATTGCGCGGGCCCCGGCACCTGCTCGTCGAGCGAGGCTGAGGGGGTCCGTAGGCGCTGGAAGAGGTACGGGACAGTCCTTAGGGAGTGTCCAAGGGCCGGCTGTCGGCCAGGACGGCGCGCGCGTAGGTCACGTAGCGCGCGAACAGTTCGCGCTGGGAGGCCTGGGCGATGTCGAGGACGGGCGAGTCGGCCCGCCGAACACCCGGCAGATACGGGGCCGTACGACAGCGTCCGGTCTCCGCATCGGGATCGACCAGGCTCAGGTAGCAGGTCGGCAGCTGACCGGTGACCCGGATGACCATGCGGCCGGGCAGCCCCTCGGCATCGAAGCCCCGGGCCACCGCCAGCAGTTCCCGGGCCGAGGAGGCCGCGCGGTGCGGGAGTTCGGGTTCGCCGAGGCTCCGGGCGTACTCGGCCATCAGGACCGACTCGGGATCGGCCACCACGTAGGTGATGTTCACGCCCTCGCTCAGGAGCCGACGGACCGGACCGGTGAAGTCACGTTCGGGGCGTGAGACGAAGAGGGCGGCCAGACTGCGGAGTGCCACCCCGATTTCGATGATCTCCGACTGTGCCCCCTCCAGAAACACGGCCTTCTCCGTCGGCGACGGCCTCCCCTCGGCACGGACGGTGAGGCCACGGCCGGCCTCGCCGCCCAGCAGCCGTTCGTCCAGTAAGCGGCTCATCTCGCCGAGAAACCGCCCCCGTTCGACGTCCCTGAGGAACAGGTCGTAGTAGAACGGGATCGCGACGGCCGCCGCGGCGAAGAGCGCGAGCTCGTTGAGCGCGGACCACACGAAACCAGGACGGCCGTTGGACACCAGCGCCAGGCTCAGTCCGCCGAGGAAGACACACAGCGCGAGAGCACCACGGAGCCTGCGCAGCAGACCACGGCTCCCCGCTATATCGCCGTTCATCGACCACCCCCCGGTGTCAGGGTGTCTTTCCCCCTTAGGCCGGCCGCCAAGCCTTGGTCCGCCAACTAGCTTGCTAGGATGCTAGCATCGCGCTCGTGAGTGCTGAGGAAGTCAAGCAGTTCAACGTGTACCTGCCGATCGGGCTGATCAAGCAGGTCAAGTACCGCGCCATCGAGTCGGGCATGTCGTTGTCGGCGCTGGTCGCTGACGCGCTGCGCGCCTACCTCGACGACACCGACGGGCACCAACGGCAATCGACGGAGAAGGAGACCTGATATGGCGACCGAAGGAATCGAGGCCGTGTTCCTGACGACCCACAACTGGGGCAAGGCGGCGAAGTTCTTCCAGTCGCTGGGCTACGAGTTGGAGTTCTCCACCGACCACAACTCCGGCCGGCTCCGCAATGGCGACGGGCCCTACGTGTTCATCGCCGAGGTCCCTGAGGACCGCGAGCCCGAGACGCAGATCGTGCTGAAGGTGCCGGACGCGGACGCGTTCCGCCCCGACCCTGCCGTCGAGGTGGTCACGCCGTTCGAGGAAACCCATTACGGCACCAAGGAGATGACCGTCCGTGACCCCGACGGGCGACTGTGGAGCCTCCAGGCTCCCGCCGGCAACTGACCGCATCGGCAACGGAAGGGGACACCATGGCAGCCGAGAAGACCGAGGCGCCGGACAACACCGCGCTGCGCACCGCCCTCTGGCGGGCACTGCACGTTCAGGCCGACCCGCCACCGCATGTGCTCCAGGACGAGATCGGCCTGCGGCTGGCAGCCCCCGACGCCGACTGGCGCAGCCGCCCCGACATGCACCCGCAGACCACCAGAGGATTCCGGGCGGCCATGGTGGCCCGTGCTCGTTTCATCGAGGACCTGATGGCGGAGCAGGCCGACCGCGGCATCACCCAGTACGTCATCCTGGGCGCCGGCCTGGACACCTTTGCCCAGCGCAGACCGGAGATCGCCGCCCGCCTACGGGTCTTCGAGGTCGACCAGCCCGCCACTCAGACCTGGAAACGCCGCCGCCTGGTCGAACTCGGATATGGCATCCCCGACTGGCTGCACCTGGTGCCGGTCGACTTCGAGGCGAGCGAGGACTGGCTGGAGCAGCTGACCGCTGCCGGTTTTGAAGCCGGCCGGCCGGCGGTCATCGTCTCCACCGGTGTCAGCATGTACCTCACCAAAGAGGCCACCGGGGCCACCCTGCGCCAGATCGCCGGGCTCGCACCCGGCTCGACGCTCGCCATGAGCTTCCTGCTGCCGACCGAACTCGTCGCCGAAGCCGACCGCCCCGGCCTCCGGGCGAGCCAGGCGGGCGCGCAAGCCTCCGGAACGCCGTTCCTCAGCTTCTACACCCCACCCGAGATGCTGGCACTGGCCCGCAAAGCCGGTTTCGAAGACGCCCGTCACGTGTCGGGACAGACGCTCGCCGAGCGCTACTTCGCCGACCGCACCGACGGCCTCCGCCCGTCGAGCGGGGAGGACCTGCTGCTGGCCACTACCTGACCGCTCGTCAATGCCCGGGGAAGGGTACTCACCGCTCACCGCACGGCAAATATTCCTTATACGCCGGCACGGGTGCATCTCTAGGATCGACGGCGTGATCGACATCCCGAACGAGCTCGTGGCCACCCAGACCAGGTTCAACGGTGCGGCGGGGCGTGACTTCATTGCCGCGTTGCCGGGGCGGGCCGCGGAGTTCCTGGATCGGTGGGGGCTGAAGCTGACCGGACCCTCGCTGTGCGGTATGGCGGCGCTCGTTCTGCCGGTGGAGCGGAGTGATGGGACGCCTGCGGCGCTGAAGCTGCAGTTGCTCGATGAGGAGAGCGCGGGGGAGTCGGTCGCCCTGCGGGTCTGGGGCGGTGACGGCGTCGTTCGGCTGCTTGAGCACGATGCGGACACCAACACGCTGCTGCTCGAACGCCTCGATGAGCAGCGCCACTTGTCGACGCTCGATGACTCCCGCGAGGCCATCCGGATCCTCGCCGAACTGCTGGCCAGGCTCTGTGCCGTGCCCGCGCCCGCCGGTCTGCGTCAGCTGGACGACATCGCGCGGAAGATGCTCGACACGGTGCCGGACGCCGTGCGTGCGGTCGCTGACCCGGCCGAACGGGCGCTCCTCAAGAGCTGTGCGGCGGCCGTACGCGAGGTCGTCGGCGAAGCCGGGGACCGGCTGCTCCACTGGGATCTGCACTACGACAACATCCTCGCCGCGGACCGGGAGCCCTGGCTCGCCATCGACCCCAAGCCGCTGGCCGGCGACCCGGGCTTCGAGCTGATGCCCGCACTCGCCGATGACTTCGATCCGTCCGAAGTGCACTACCGCTTCGACCTGATGACCGAGGTGCTGGGACTCGACCGGCAGCGGGCGGTCGCATGGACGCTGGGGCGGGCCCTGCAGAACCTGCTGTGGAACATCGAGGACGGGGAGGACGAGCTGGATCAGGAGCAGCTCGCGATCGCGCGGCTGCTGCTCGGACGGTGAGTGGGCGGACGCCGGGCCGGCGGGGACGCCCGCCGGCGCCCTCCGTCCGGCGTCGTCCCGGCCGCCCGGGTACAGGAGCCCTGATCACGTAGGCTCGACGGATGGCGAAGTATTTCGACGTACACCCCGAGAATCCTCAACGGCGCACCATCAGCAATGTGGCCGACAGCATCCGCTCCGGCGCGCTCATCGCATACCCGACGGACTCCTGCTTCGCGCTGGGCTGCCAGCTGGGCAGCCGCAGCGGTATCGAACGGATCAAGTCGATCCGGAACCTTGATGACCGGCACCACTTCACCCTCGTGTGCGAGAACTTTTCGCAGCTGGGGCAGTTCGTGCACATCGACAATGACGTGTTCCGCGCGATCAAGGCAGCCACCCCCGGCAGTTACACCTTCATCCTTCCCGCGACGAAGGAGGTGCCGCGCCAGCTGCTGCATCCGAAGAAGAAAACGGTCGGTGTCCGCATCCCGGACCATGTCGTCACTCAGGCGCTGCTCGCCGACCTCGGTGAGCCGCTGCTCTCCAGCACCCTGCTCCTGCCCGACGAGGAGGAGCCGATGACGCAGGGATGGGAGATCAAGGAACGGCTCGACCACGTCGTGGACGCCGTGATCGACTCGGGCGACTGCGGCACCGAGCCGACCACGGTCATCGACTTCTCCGGCGGCGGGGCCGAGATCGTCCGCCGGGGCGCGGGCGACGTCTCGCGGTTCGAGTAGCCGGTCTCTCCGAGAGTGCCGGGTTCGTGACGGCCGGCTACCGGTGGAGTTCGCCGCCCACCGGGCCGGGCGGACGGGTACGTACCCGCGCGCCCGCGCCGGGATCGTTGCGGGCAGAGCTCAGGAGCGCGGGGGGCGGGGCTGCTCGGCCCGCTCCGCGTTCTTCTCCTTGATCCGGGCCGCTTCCTTACGGACCTCGGCCTGGGTGGCGCGCTCCCGCTCCAGCCACTCGGGGCCTTCCTTCTTCAGCGCCTCGATCTGCTCCGTGGTGAGAGCTTCGGTGACCCCGCCACGGGCGAGACCGGAGATGGAGACGCCGAGCTTGGCCGCGACCACCGGCCGGGGGTGCGGACCGTTGCGGCGCAGTTCGACCAGCCACTCGGGCGGATCGGTCTGGAGTGCGTTCAGCTCGGTGCGCGAGACGACACCCTCCTGGAATTCGGCGGGGGTGGCCTCGAGGTACACCCCCAGCTTCTTCGCCGCGGTCGCGGGCTTCATCGTCTGGGGGGTCTGGTGCGACTTCATGCTGTCAAGGGTATCGAGCATGTGCGCTACCTCCGACCACGACCGGTAACCTGGCGGCGTGACAAGCTCGGAAGCATCCCCGTCGTTCCGGCTCGCGTATGTCCCGGGAGTGACGCCCACGAAATGGGTGCGGATCTGGAACGAGCGGCTGCCCGACGTCCCCCTGACCCTGATCCCGGTGCCCGCCGCCGAAGCCTGTGCGGTGTTGCGGGACGGTGGCGCCGACGCGGGTTTCCTGCGGCTGCCGGTCGACCGGACGGATCTCGCCGCGATTCCCCTCTACACCGAGACGACCGTCGTCGTGGTCCCGAAGGATCACCTCGTGACGGCGGTCGACGAGGTGGCCGCGGAGGACCTGGCCGACGAGATCGTGCTGCACCCGCTCGACGAGACCCTTGAGTGGGAGCGCCGGCCGGGACTGCCCGCGAAGGAGCGTCCCGCCACGACGGCGGACGCCATCGAGCTGGTGGCGGCCGGCGTGGGACTCCTCGTGGTCCCGCAATCACTGGCCCGGCTGCACCACCGCAAGGACCTCACCTACCGGCCGGTCTCGGACGCCCCCGCGTCGCGGGTCGCGCTGTCGTGGCCGCAGGAGGAGACCACCGACCTGGTGGAGGACTTCATCGGCATCGTCCGCGGCCGGACCGTGAACAGCACCCGGGGCCGCGCGCAGGCCCAGGCCCCGGCACAGCCGAAGGGCAAGCGCCCCGAGGCGGGCGGCACCCGGCGGAAGCCCGCGGGAGGCAAACCAGGGGGCAAGACGGCCGGCAAGCCGGTGGGCAAGTCGGGCGGCAAGAGTCCCCGGAGCGGCTCGGGCGGTTCCGGCGGCGGCCCCAAGGGCGGCAGGCGCGGCAAACCCCGCCGCCGGCCGTAGCTCCGGCGTAGCGCGGCGAGTGCGGGGCTTGGTCGGGTGCGGGTGCCCCTGGGTGGGCCAACTCCCTGCGGATATACGGAACTTGTGCCGCCGACGGGGCGATATGTGACGAGGCGGGTGCGGGGGCCGGTGAAGGCTGAGGAGGCGGGGACGGCGCCGGCCCGGCCCCTGACGTGCGGGCCGGGCCGGTTGCCCTCTTGCGGCTGGGCTCAGGGCGTGGGGAGCCGGGTGTACGACTCGGCTCAGGGTGTGGGCAGTCCGGGACCCGTGCAGTGCACGTCGGTGCGGGGCACGGTGCCGTCGGTCAGGTAGGCGGCGGCCGTGTCGTCCACGCAGCCGTTGCGCCGGCTGGCGAACACCCCGTGGGAGTAGTCGTCGTGGAGGGTGACCAGACGGGAGCCGGGCAGTCGCTTTTGCAGGGCCCGGGCGCCTTCGATGGGGGTGACGGGGTCGTGCTCGGAAGCGATCAGCAGGACCGGTGGCGCCTCGGGGCTGCCGAGCGGCGTACCGTGCGCGGGCCGGTGGTGCCAGTACGCGCACACCGACGCCTCCATGCCGGTCAGTACCGGCTGCGGGTCGAGCCGTCGCATCCGCCGGATGTCGGCGAGGACGCGGGCGGACGAGGGCGCCGGTCCGTCCGCGCACTTGACCGTGCGGTTGGCGGCTTCGTACGTGCGTGACGCGGGGCCGTCGAAGGGCTCTGCCGGGCGCAGCGGGCCGGTGGTGCCGTCGCGCAGGTAGGTCCGCAGGCCGTCGGCGAGGCCCGCCCAGCGTTCGGTGCGGCCCAGCGCCCGGTAGACGGCGCGGTCGAACTCCGCCGGACCGAAGCCGTCCACGGGGCGCTCGGCGAGACCGTCCCGCACCTTCTGGTACGCGGCCCGTACGTCCGCTGCGTCGGCACCGAGCCCGAAGCGTTCCTGGTGCCGGGCCGCCCAGGCGAAGAGGTCCGCCCGCTGGCGTATCAGTGCCCGGCTCTGGAGAAGATCGAAGTCGTACCACGCCTCGGGGCCGACGACGCTGTCCAGCACCATCCGGCCCACCCGCTGCGGGAATTGCGCGGCATAGGCGGCCCCGAGGTAGCTGCCGTAGGAGACGCCGAGGTAGCCGATCCGGGGCTCACCGAGCGCCTCGCGCAGGGCGTCCATGTCCCGGGCGGTCTCGGTGGTCGACAGATGCGGCAGCGCGTCCTTGAGGTGCCGGGCGCAGTCGTCGGCGGTCCGCCGCAGTCCGTCGAGGTAGGTCTGTTCGGCGGCCCGCCCCACCGGCACCGGATCCTGCCCCGGGCTGTCGAAGAGGCCGCCCATCGGACCGCAGTCCGCGGGGGCGCTCGCACCGGTGCCGCGCGGGTCAAAGCCGATCACGTCGTACGAACGCCGCACCTGCTCCGGCAGTTTGGCGCGCTTGGTCACGGCGTAGGGGAGGCCCGACCCGCCGGGGCCGCCCGGGTTGACCAGCAGAACGCCCCGCCGCTCGGAGGCCGGGCCGGAGGCGCGGACGCGGGATACGGCGATGTCGAGCTGTTTGCCGTGCGGGTGGCTGCGGTCCAGGGGGACGCGCAGTCGGCCGCACTCGACGCGTTCGGGTGCGGGCGGCTTCGGTACGGAGTCCGGGCAGTCGCCGAAGCGGAGCGCCGGTGGTGGGGGAGCGGCGGGGGCGGGGGCGGCCGGGAGCAGGGCGGCGGTGGCCGTGAGGGCGCAGAGCAGGCCGGTGCGGCGTACGGCAGGAATCACTGGTCTCGCATTCGGGAGTGCGGCGGAGGAAGTGCCGCAGGACTTGGTGATGAAAATGATTATCGTTTACAGTGTGGCCCGGTCAAGTGAACGGCCCTCGCCGAGGGGCCGTCGCTTCGTCAAGTACCGCCGCACCAACGCCCGAACGACGCTGCGAAGAAGGGACACCGTGGCTCATCTGCTGATGGTCGAGAGCTGGGTCGGAGCGATGAGCAGGCTGCTCCCCCGCGCGATCCGGGAGGGCGGACACGAGTTCAGCTTTCTCACCCGCGATCTGCACCACTACCTGCGCTCCGCGCCCGAGGGCGCCGCTCACCCGCTGCTCGGCGCCCGCAATGTGCTGACCGCCGACACCAACGACCTCGACACGCTGCTGCCGTACGCCGAGCGGCTGCATGCCGCGCTCGGCTTCGACGGTGTGATCACCTCCTGCGACTACTACCTTCCGGCCGCCGCGCGGATCGCCGGCCGGCTCGGGCTGCCCGGCCCGGCGCCCGAAGCGGTCGAGAACGCCTGCCGCAAGGACGCGACCCGGCAGACCCTTGCCGCCGCCGGGGTCCCCGGCCCGCGCTTCGCGGTCTGCGCGGACCGGTCCGAGGCTGCCGCCGCCGCGGCGGAGATCGGCTATCCGCTGGTGCTCAAGCCCGTCGACCTGTGCGCGGGGATGTTCGTACGGCGCGTCGACGACGAGACGGAACTGGCCGCCGCCTACCGCGCCGTCGAGGGCTTTCCCGTCAATGCCCGAGGCCAGCGCAGGGCGCCCGTGGTCCTCCTCGAAGAGCTGCTCCACGGTCCCGAAGTCAGCGTCGAGACCGTGACGTTCGAGGGGAGCACCCAGGTGGTCGGGGTGACCGACAAGAGCGTCGGCGGGGCACCGGCCTTCATCGAGACCGGCCATATGTTCCCCGCCGCGCTCCCGGCGGCCGATACGGCCGCGGCCGGGGAGATAGCCCGGCAGGCCATCGAGGCACTCGGACTCGACGGCGTCGTGGCGCACACGGAGATCAAGCTGACGCCCGACGGACCGCGCCTGATCGAGGTCAACCCCCGCCCCGCGGGCAACCGCATCACCGAACTGATCCGCCATGTCACCGGTGTCGATATCGCCGCTGCCGCGGTGGACGTGGCGATAGGGCAGCGTCCCGATCTGCACATACGGGACACCGGACTGCGCAGCGCCGCGATCGGCTTCCTCGTCCCGCAGTCCACGGGCGTGCTGGAGGAGATCGACGGCGCGGACCTCGTGCGGAAGGCGCCGGGGGTGCTGGAGGTCCAGCTCGCCGACCCCGGCAAGCAGGTCAAGGCGGCCGGCAGCAACAACGAGTACCTGGGGCATGTCATGGCCGGCGACGCCGAGGGCCCGGACGCGCGCCGGTGTGTCGAAGCGTTGCTGTCCGAGCTGCGCCCGCGGGTGGTGAACCGATGACCACCCCCACCACCCACCTCCCGGCCCCCGCCGCTTCGTACGACGACCTCGTGGCCCGTGTCCTCGACGGTGAGTTCGGGCCCGACCCGCGTACCCAGAAGGTCGCCGTCGCCTTCAGCACCCGGCAGGCCGTACGCCATGAGAGCCGCAGCGGCGGCTACCGCAACGAGGTGCTGAGCCTGCGGCTGGCCGCCGCGGTCGGCTCCTGCGCGGTGGAGCCCGGCGAGCTGCCGGACACCGCCATCGAGGACTGCGTCGGCGCGGACCTGGCCCGCCTGATGGCGCACGAACTGCGCCCGGTGCGGGTGGCCGCCCTCGACGCCTATCTGATGCACGTACTCCCGCACACCCCGGCGAACGGTGCCCGGTCCTGGTCGCTGCCCGCCGGGTCGTCCCTGCGGAAGTCCCGGGCCAGGGCACGGGCCGTCACCGGGCTGGTCGACGCCGCCCCGGGCGCCCGGGTGCTCGTGGTCGGTGTGGTCAACTCGCTGCTGGAGGCGCTCCGTGCGCGCGGGCTGTCGTATGTGCCCTGCGACCTCAAGGGGGGCACGACGGAGTGGGGCGAGCCGGTCCGCACCGATGCGCTCGCCGAGTTGGCGCACTGCGACGCGGTGCTCGCCTCCGGGATGACGCTCGGCAACGGCAGCTTCGAAGCGCTGCGGGAGCACGCCCTGCACCACGGCAAGCCGCTGGTGATGTTCGCCCAGACGGGCAGTGCGGTGCTGCCGCGGTTCCTCGGCTCCGGGGTGAGCGCGGTGTGTGCGGAGCCGTACCCGTTCTTCTGGCTCGACGGCGGGCGGGGCACCCTCCACCGCTACCGCGCCGACGCACCCGGAGCCGCCCGGTGACCACGGCCGTCCGGCATCCCACAGGTAACCGCGAGCTCCTCGGCCTGCTCGGCCGCACCCCGCTCGCCCGGGTCACCGCCGACCTCCCCTGCCCGCACCCCGGATTCTGGGCCAAGCTCGAAGGGCTCGGCGCGGGCGGTATGAAGGCACGCGCCGCGGTGTCCATGCTGCTCGGCGCCCGCGAGCGCGGCCAACTACGGCCCGGCGCCCCGGTCGTGGAGTCCACCTCCGGCACCCTCGGCATCGGACTGGCCTTCGCGGGCCAGGCGCTCGGCCATCCGGTCGTGCTGGTCGGCGACTCCGAGCTGGAGCCGGCCATGCGCCGGCTGCTGCGGACCCACGGGGTCCGGCTCGAACTCGTCGACCGGCCGGCGGCCGAGGGCGGCTGGCAGGCGGCCCGGCTCGCCCGGCTGCGGCAGCTGCTCGCCGAGCTGCCCGGCGCGTACTGGCCCGACCAGTACAACAACCCCGACAATGTCGCCGGTTACGCCTCCCTCGCCGCCGAGATGGCAGCCGAACTCGACCACCTCGATGTCCTGGTGTGCAGCGTCGGCACCGGAGGACACAGCGCGGGCATCGTCGGCCCGCTGCGCCGGCACTGGCCGCGGCTGCGCCTGATCGGGGTGGACGCCACCGGCTCGACGATCTTCGGCCAGCCCGCCCGGGCCCGGCTGATGCGGGGCCTCGGCAGCAGCATCCACCCCCGCAATGTCGCCTACGACGCCTTCGACGAGGTGCACTGGGTCGGCCCGGCCGAATCCGCCGACGCCTGCCGCAGGCTCGCCACCGGCAACTTCGTCAGCGGCGGCTGGAGCACCGGCGCGGTCGCCCTGGTCTCCGCGTGGGCCGCGCGGGTACACCCCGGGGCCGTCGTCGCCACCGTCTTCCCCGACGGGCCCCAGCGCTATCTCAACAGCGTCTACGACGACGACTTCGCCACCGCCCACGGCCTGGACCTGGCCACCGCCGCCGGCCGCCCGGTCGAGATCCCGCATCCGACGGCCGCGGAGGCGACCGGATGGACCCGGTGCGGGACGGTCACCGACCCGCTCGCGCCCCCGGGCGCGACCGGCGACCGCCCGTCCACCCCGCTCCCCGGCACCGCCCCCCACCACCCCACCCGCCCCACGACCCGGGAAGAAGCCCCGTGAAGGTCAGTCAGCGCACCGTACGACTCGAACTCACCGAGCCGCTGCGGATCTCCCGCTCCACGATGGCGGCCCGCGACGCCGTATGGCTCGCCATCGAGCACCAGGGCACGCGCGGCTACGGCGAAGCGGTCACCAGCACGTACTACGGTCTGGACGCCGCCCGCCTCGGCCGGCTACTGCACGACGCCGCACGGGAACTCGCCCGCTGCGCCACCCCCGAAAGCGCCCTCGACGCCCTGCGCGCGGGCGAACTGCCCGCGCCCGGCACACCGCCGGCGGTGACCGCGGCCGTGGAGTCCGCACTGCTCGATCTCGTCGGGAAGCGCGCCGGCCTGCCCGTGCACCAGTTGCTCGGCGCATCGGAAGCGCCGAGCGCCGCCACCGCCCGCACCATCGGCATCACCTCGTACCGGGCGGCCGCGGAGCAGGCACGCCGGCTGACCCGGCGCGGCTTCTCCGTCCTCAAGATCAAGGCCGGTGCCCCGGACCCCGAGGAGGACCTCGACCGCGTCCTGGCGGTACGCAACGCCGCACCGCACGCCCGGCTGCTGCTCGACCCCAACGGCGCCTGGAGCCCCGCCCTGGCCGACGCCCTGCTGCCGCGCTACGCCGGCCTCGGCGTCGAGGCGGTGGAGCAGCCGCTCGCCCCCGGCGACCCCGAGGCGCTGGCCGCACTCGCCGCACGCTCGCCGCTGCCCGTCATCGCCGACGAGGACGCGGTCGGCTTCGAGGACGCACAGCGGCTGGCCGGGCGGGTGCACGGCATCAACGTCAAGCTCGCCAAGTGCGGTGGTGTCACCGCGGCGCTGCGCATCGCCGACCTGCTCGCCGGCAGCGGCACCGCGCTGATGCTGGGCTGCCTCACCGCCAGCACCCTCGGTCTCGCCCCGGCCGTCCACCTCGCCGACCGCGCCCGGTGGACGGATCTGGACGGCCACTTGCTGCTCGCCCACGACCCCTGGACCGGCATCGGCGGTACGGACGGCACCGTACGGGGCGGCCGGGAACCGGGGCTCGGCGTGCGACCGGTCCACGGCGCACCACCACCACCGGGCGAGGAGCCGGCCGGCCGGGAGACGGCGGGCCGGGCGACGCCGGAGCCGGCCGGTGACGGGGAGGCGGCACAGTGAAGACCTGGCACGAGATGCGCCGTTTCCCGCTCGCCATCCGCCTGCTGCTGATCAACCAGCTCGGCGTCAATACCGGCTTCTACCTGCTCATTCCGTACCTCGCCGTGCACCTCGGCGAAGACCTGGGAATGTCCGCGGCGGTCGTCGGAATCGTCCTCGGCGTCCGCAACCTGAGCCAGCAGGGCCTGTTCCTCATCGGCGGCTCGGCCTCCGACCGACTGGGCGCGCGCCGCGTCATCATCGCCGGCTGCGCGCTGCGGACCGTCGGCTTCGGCCTGTTCGCGCTCGGCGATGGCCTGGCCGTCCTGATTGCGGCATCCGTGCTCAGCGGACTGGCGGGTGCGCTGTTCAACCCCGCCGTACGGGCCTACCTCGCACAGGAGGCGGGCACGCGCAAGGCCGAGGCATTCGCCCTCTTCAATGTCTTCGCGACCACTGGCGCCCTGATCGGGCCGCTGCTCGGCAGCGTCCTGCTGCTGGTCGACTTCCGGGTCTCCGCGCTCACCGCCGCCGCGATCTTCGCTCTGCTCACCGTCGCCCAGGCCGTCGTGCTGCCCGCCTCCGAGGTCGCCCCCGCGACCAACAGCGTGCTCGGCGACTGGCGCGAAGTCCTCGGCAACCGCGTCTTCCTGGCCTTCGCACTGGCCATGGTCGGCATGTTCACCATGCAGAACCAGCTGTATCTGCTGCTGCCGGACGGCGCCCGCCGGGCCACCGGCTGGGACGGCGCGGCCGGACTGGTCTTCTTCATCGGCACCGTCGCCAACCTCTGTCTGCAGATGCGGATCACCCGCGCCCTCAAGGAGCGCGGGAACCGGGCACGGTGGATCAGTGCCGGACTCGGCCTGATGGGGCTCGGCTTCGTCCCGCCGATGGCCGTCGCAGGCATGGGGGCGCCGTCCGGCGGCCTCGGCGACGCCGCGCTGCGCGCCCTGCCCGTACTGGCCGGGGCACTGCTGCTCTACCTCGGCGTCATGGTCGCCCAGCCGTTCGTGCTGGAGCTGATCCCCGCCTTCGGCCGCGCCGAACTCACCGGCACCTACTTCGGACTGTTCTACGTGGTCTCCGGGATCGCCGCCGCGGTGGGCAACACCGTCGTCGGCTGGGCCATGGACACCGGCGAACACACCCGTACCCAGTGGCTGCCGTGGGCGTGCTGCCTGGGCTTCGGCCTCGTCTCCGCGGCCGGTGTCGCCTGGCTGCACCGGCTGCGCGGTCTGCCGGGGGACACCACCGACCCGGCACCCGCCGCCGCGGCGCCCACGACGGCGGCAAAGACCTGACACCCATGGAAACGGACATGCACCGCGCAAACCTGCTGACCGACAACCCGGAGCTCTACGAGGCCCGCTTCCCCGACACCGAACGGCTCGCCGGCCGCTGGGCCGAGGACTGCCTGCGCCGGCACCGCTCGGGCAGCCGCGTGCTGGACCTCGGCTGCGGCACCGGACGCGACGCCGCCCATCTGCACCGGGCGGGCCGCACCGTCGTCGGGGCGGACCTCTCCGCCGCGATGCTGGCCCATGCCCGCACGCAGCACCCCGGACCGGACTACGTCCACGCCGACCTGCGCGACTTCACCCTCCGCCAAGGCCCCTTCGACGCCATCGTCTGCCTGGACAGCGCCCTGCTCTACTGCCACACCAACGCCGAACTCGACGGCTTCCTCGCCTCCTGCCGGCGTGGCCTGACCCCCGGCGGGCTGCTCGTGGGCGAGATGCGCAACGGTGCCTTCTTCCTCGGCCGCACGGAACTGCTCGACGCCCCGGCCGTCCACGACGTCACCTGGCGCGGCACCACCTACACCTCCACCACCACGCTCTCCGTCGACCGCGCCGCCCAACTCCTGCGCCGCACCCGCATCTGGACCGCCGACGACGGCTCCCCGCCCCACGAGCAGCGATCCGCATGGCGGCTGCTCTTCCCCCAGGAGCTGCGCCACACCCTCGCCGCGCACGGCTTCGAGGTGCTCGAACTGCACGACGGGCCGGGGCCGCGCACGGACCCGGCCTGGCGCGAGGACGCCGCGCCGGGCGCCTCCGCCGACGGCGACCGGCTGCACCTCGTCGCCCGGCTGGCCCGGCACGACTGACACCCGCCCGACCTGCCACCACCCACCCGCGCACAGCAAGGAAACCGCCATGTACGAAGGTCCCGTCCCCGACCCCCGCTTCCCCGGCCTGCGCCGCCGCGGCTTCCTCGCCGCGGCCGGCGGGGTGGCCGGACTCGGCGCGCTCGCCCTCACCGGATGCACGGGGCCCACCGGGGGCGCCGCTGAGGGCGGCGGAAAGCCCCGGCGCGGCGGGAAGCTGCGTGCCGCCTTCGCGGGCGGCGGGGCGAGCGAGACCCTCGACCCGCATCTGGCCAACCTCTTCGCCGACGCCGCCCGCGCCAAGGCACTCTTCGACAAGCTCGCCGACTTCGGCGCCGACCTCGCCGCCGAGCCGAGGCTGGCCGCCTCCTGGGAGCCCAACGCCGCCCTGGACCGCTGGACGGTGAAGCTGCGCAAGGCGACCTTCCACAACGGCAAGCCGGTCACCGCCCGCGATGTCCTCTACAGCTTCCGCCGCATCGCCGACCCCAAGAAGGCATTCCGGGCCAAGGCATCCCTGGAGCCCCTCGACCTCAAGGCGAGCCGGGCCGCCGACGAGCGCACCGTCGAGTTCGCACTGAAGCGCCCGACCGCCGAATTCCCCAACATCCTGGCCGCGTTCGGCGCCTATATCGTCCCCGACGGCGCCACGGACTTCGACACGAAGCCGGTCGGCAGCGGCCCCTTCCGTTTCGTCTCCTTCACACCCGGACGCTCCGCCGTCTTCCGGCGCAACGACGACTACTGGGACGGCGCGCCCTACCTGGAGCAGCTGGAATTCCTGGTCGCCAACGAGGAGTCCGCACGCGTCAACTCCCTGCTGGGCGGCCAGGTCGAGTACGCCCACGAGCTGTCGCCGACGACCGCCCGCGCCCACGAGGGCAAGGGGCAGATCGAGATCATCCGGCTGCGCAACAGCGCCATGCAGGCGTTCGCGATGAAGACCGACCGGGCGCCGTTCGACGACAAGCGGGTGCGCGAGGCGTTCTTCCTCCTCGCCGACCGCAAGGAACTGGTCGACGGCGCGCTCTCCGGCGCCGGCGAGATCGGCAATGACCTGTTCGGCAAGGGGTACGAGTATTACGCCGACGGTCTGCCGCAGCGCGAGCAGGACCTGGACCGGGCCCGCCATCTGCTGAAGAAGGCCGGCGCCGACGGGCTGCGGGTCACCCTCGACACCTCGGCCGTCGCCGCCGGGTTCACCGAGTCCGCCGCCATCTTCCGCGACCAGGCCGCCAAGGCCGGAGTGCGGGTGAAGGTGGCGATGGGCAGCAAGGACAGCTACTGGCAGGACACCCTCGACTCCGGCACGCTGTGCTGCTACCGCTCCGGCGCGATGCCCATCGAATCGCACTTCTCCCAGCGCCTGCTGTCCGGCTCCACCACCAACGCCACCAAGTGGCACCACAAGGACTTCGACGCGCTCTACCAGCAGGCCCAGTCCACCAAGAACAAGGAGGACCGGGCCGCCGTGTACGCACGCATGCAGCGCCGGCTGCACGCCGAGGGCGGCTTCCTGGTCTGGGGCTTCGCCGACTGGATCCTGGGCACCGCCCGCACGGTCCGCGGCGTGGCACACAAGGCCCCCGCCAACACGCTCGACTGGGCCCGCTTCGACAAGGTGTGGCTCGCGTGACCGGTCTGCGGTCATGGCTGGTCCGGCGGCTGCTGCTCGGCGCCGGACAGACCGTCGCCGTCGTGCTGCTCGTCTTCGCCCTCACCGAGGCGCTGCCCGGCGACGCCGCGGTGGCGCTCGCCGGGGACCAGCCCGACCCCGGGCGGATCGCGGCCATCCGGGAGACCATGCACCTCGACCGGCCCGCCCATGAACGCCTCGCGGCCTGGGCGGCCGGGCTGCTGCACGGCGACCTCGGCACCTCGCTGGCCTCCGGCCGGCCGGTCAGCTCCTACCTCGCCGACGGCTTCGGACCGACCCTGCTGCTCGCCACGCTCACCCTGCTCCTGCTGGTGCCGCTGGCGGGCGGCCTCGGCGTGCTGGCCGCCCGCCACGAAGGACGGCTCCTGGACCGCCTCATCAGTTCGGTGACCCTGGGGGTGTACGCGGTACCGGAGTTTGCCTTCGGGGTGCTGCTGGTGACGCTCTTCGCACTGCGCCTGGGCTGGCTGCCGCCGACCGCCGTCGGCTACGGCGACGATCTGCTCGCCCACCCCGCGGCGCTGGTGCTGCCCGTAGCGGTGCTGCTGTCCCGGCCGGTGTGCTCGCTGGCGCGACTGGTCCGCGCCGGCATGATCGAGGCGCTGGCCTCGCCGTACGTCGCACAGGCCCGCCGCTACGGCATCCCCGGCGCGCGCCTCCGCTATGCGCACGCCCTCCCCAACGCCCTTGCGCCCGCCGCCCAGCAGCTCGCCCGCACGATCGACTGGCTGCTGTGCGGTGTCATCGTCGTGGAGGCCCTGTTCGTGATCCCCGGACTCGGAACGGTCCTGATGAACGCCGTCGCGGAACGCGATGTCCCCGTCATCCAGGGTCTGGCGGTCGTCTTCGGCTGCGCTGCCGTCGTCCTCAACCTCGGTGCCGACCTGGCTACTTACCGTCTGGTGCCCCGATCGGAGGTGGCGGCATGAGCCCCCGTACGGCCCCCGGCCCGCGTCGCTTCACCCTCGCCCTGCTGATCATCACCGTCCCGCTGCTCCTCGCCCTGCTCGGGCCGCTGTTCGCCGGGGAGCCCGGACCACGGGCCGCCTCCTTCACCCTCGGCGGCGGGCACTGGGCCGGCACCGACTTCGTCGGCCGGGACGTCTGGCGGCAGGTACTGCTCGGCGGCCGCCCCGTGGTCCTGACGGCCCTCGCCGCCACGGTGCTGGCCTACGTGGTGGCGATCCCGCTGGGCCTCCTCGCGGCGCTGACCCACCGCGGTTGGCTGGAAGAGCTGCTGATGCGGCCGCTGGACGTGCTGCTCGCGGTGCCGTCGCTGCTGTTCCTGCTGCTGGTGGCGGCGGTCCTGACGCCCGGTGCCGGCGGCCTGGCGCTGCTGGTGGCACTGGTCAACATCCCCGACGCCGTCCGAGCGATCCGGGCCGCCACCGCCGAAGCGGCCGCCCGGCCCGCGGTCGAGGCACTGCGGATGCAGGGCGAGACCTGGTGGCGGACGGCCATCGGTTACGTCGGCCGGTCGGCCCTGCGCACCCTCGCCGCCGACGCCGGGGTCCGGCTGACCGGCGTGCTGTACCTGGTCGCCACGGCCGCCTTCCTCGGCGTCGGCGCCGAACCGGACGCCGCCGACTGGGCGGTGATGGTCGACCGCAACCGGACGGGCATGTTCATCCAGCCCTGGGCCGTCGTGCTCCCCGCCGTGCTGATCATGGCGCTGACGATGGGCACCAACCTGCTCTTCGACGCCGCCCTCACCCGGGGCGACCGCGGGCCGGGGCGGGAACGTCGCGGCCGGAGGCTCGCACCGGACCGTCGCGGCCAAGGGCCCGCACAGGACCGAGCACCGAGGCCGGTCCGTACCCCCGCACCGCCGCCCACCGACGGCCCGCCCCGCGCGCCCGGACGAGACGAGAAGAGCAACCCGTGCATCTGAACGAGGCCGAGGGCGCCGAGGTCCGGGACCTGCGCGTCGAAATCGACGGCCGGGCGCTCGTCGACGGAGTGAGTCTGCGGGTGCCACCCGGCCGCATCACCGCGCTGATCGGCGCCTCCGGCAGCGGCAAGACCACCACCGGACTCGCCCTGCTCCACGAGTATCCGCCCGGCGCCAGGGTGACCGGCGAGGTCCGCGTCCCCGACGGCCTCGTCGGCTACGTACCGCAGCACCCCGCCACCGTCCTCAACCCCGCCCGGCCGGTCGCCGCCCTCCTCCAGGACATCGCACGCACCCAGGTACGCACGCTGTCCCGCCGCGACCGCCGGACCGCGATCCGGCACCGCATCCTGCGCGCGCTCGCCCAGGCCCGGCTCCACGACGGCGAAACCCTGCTGCACCGCTACCCCCACCAGCTCTCCGGCGGCCAACAACAGCGCGTCGTCCTGGCGCAGGCCCTGCTGACCGGCGCCGGCATCCTCGTCGCGGACGAACCGACCACCGGCCAGGACGCGGTGACGAAGCAGCAGATCGCCGAGCAGCTGGCCGCGGTGGCCCGGGAGGGCATCGCGGTACTGCTCCTGAGCCATGACCTGGAGGTCGTCCGGGCCCTGGCCGACCACGTCCATGTCCTGCGCGCCGGCCGCATCGTCGAAGCCGGCACCCCGGAACAGCTCTGGAGCCGCCCTCAGCACTCCTGGACCCGGGCTCTCCTGACCCCCGCTGCCGCTACCGAGCCGTCGGAGAGCCCGCTCGCCGAGAGCACGAACGCGGGGACACCGGCCGACGACACCGCCTCCCGCCCGGCCGCTGCGGAAACAGTGCTCCGAATGCGCGGCCTCATCGCCCGCCACGGCAGGACGACCGTCCTGCGCACCCCCGAACTGCTGCTCCCGCCCGGCTGTTCGGCCGTCATGGGCCGCTCCGGCAGCGGCAAGACCACCCTCGGCCGCTGTCTCGCCGGTCTGCACCGGAGCTACGACGGCGAGGTCCTGTTGGACGGTGTCGCGCTGCCCCGCAGCCTCCGGGACCGTACCCGCGAGCAACTGGCCGCGGTCCAGTACGTCTTCCAGGACGCCCGCGCCGCCTTCGACGCACACCGCCCGGTCCTCGACCAGGTGGCGCGCAGCGCCGTCCGGCTGCGCGCGGTCCCGCGGACCGAAGCCCTGGCCGAGGCCGAGCGCACCTTGAGGACCCTCGGGCTGGCCGGTGACCTCATCCGCCGCCGGCCCACGGAGCTCTCCGGCGGTGAACTCCAGCGCGCCGCCCTGGCCCGCGCCCTGCTGGCCCGTCCCCGGGTCCTGATCTGCGATGAGATCACCTCCGGGCAGGACGCCGTCACCCGCCGCAGCCTCCTTACGCTCCTCGCCGGGCTTGTACGGACCCACCCGGACCTGTCCCTGGTCCTGATCACCCATGACCGCGACACCGCGACCCTGGCCACCCGTATCGCCGTGTTCGACGACGGCCACCTCGTCGAACAGGGCCCGGCCGGCCAGCTGCTCACCGCCCCCCAACACCCCCTCACGGCCGCCCTGCTGCAACCGGCACCGGACGTCACGGCCGTGTCCGTATGAGAGCTGACGGAGCGAGCCATGAAACGCCCGGGGAGCCGCCGAGCCGAGGGGAGCCGCACCACCGGCTCCCCTCCCGGCCCGCGGCGGCCTACTCCCCGCCGGGAACGCCCACCAGCCGCATCGGCAGCGACTTCAGACCGTGGATGAAGTTCGATACCAGCCGCCGCGGCGCACCGCCGACCGCCAGGGCGGGCAGCAGACGGCAGGTCTCCTCGTACAGCACCCGCAGTTGCAGCCGGGCGAGGTGGGCGCCCAGGCAGACATGCGGACCGTCGCCGAAGGAGACATGGGGATTGACGGACCGGGCCAGGTCCAGGCGGTGCGGTTCGGGGAAGACCCGCTCGTCGTAATTCGCCGAACCGTGGAAGACCACCACCTTGTCGCCGGCGCGCAGCGGGCGGCCGGCCAGTTCGGTGTCGTGGGCCGCGGTACGGCGGAAGCTGAGCACCGGGGGATGCCAGCGCAGCAGCTCCTCCACGGCCGTAGCCGTCCCCACGGCGCCCGCGCGCAGCCGGCGGTAGGCGTCCGGATGCCGGGCCAGTGCCAGCAGTCCGCCGGGGGCCGCGCCGCGCACGGTGTCATTGCCCGCGATGGTCAGCAGGAAGAAGAACATCTCCAGTTCGGGCGTGGCCAGTTCCGGGTCACAGGCGAGCACCGTCATCACATCGTCGCCCGGACACCGGCGCTTGTGGGCGGCCAGGTCCCGCGCGAAGCCGAACATGTCCTGGAGCAGTGCCGGGGAGCGCGGGTTGGCGGGCCGCCCGTCCGGGCCTGCGGTGGTCGGGCCGGCCTCGTCCGGGTCCTGGTAGCCGATGACGCGGCGGGTCCAGTCCAGGAGCAGCCCGCGCTCGGCGGCCGGCACCCCGAGCAGATCCGCCAGGTTGAGCAGCGCGAAGTCGTCGGTGACCGCGGTGACGAGGTCGACCACCCCGTCCCCGGCGCGCGCCGTGGCGACCGCTTCCGAAAGCAGCGCACGGGCCCGCTCGCGCAGGACGGTGCCGAAGCGGTCGACCTGGCGGGGGGTGAAGGCCCGGCTGACCGAACGGCGCAGCCGCCCGTGGTCCGGGGGGTCCTGATTGAGCATCATGCGGCGGATGAACGGCAGGTCGGCAGGGTCGGGATCGCGGATCTGGGTGGCGCCCAGGTGTGAGGAGAAGGTGCGGGCGTCCTTCAGGACCCGTACGACGTCCTGGTGGCGGGTGACCGCCCAGAATCCCGGCCCGGCCGGCCAGCCGAGCACCTCGGGCTCCTCCTGCCAGGCCACCGGACACCGGTCGCGCAAGAACCGGTACGCCGCGTGCGGCAGGCCGTCGGCGTAGCCGCGCGGATCGAAGACGTCCGGCACCTCGCGGTCCGCGGCATCGGCTGCGGACACGGTCATCCCGCCGCCGCTCCGTCATCGTCGGCGCGCAGGAAGTCCTCCACGGCCCGGATCAGTTCGAGCGGGGTCTCGTCCATGGCGTAGTGCCCGGCCGAGGGCAGCTCGACCAGCTCACTGCGGGTGTACCACCGCAGCCAGGTCTGCCGGGCCAGCTCCGCGTTGAGCGCCGGATCCAGCGTGCCGGTCACCGCCAGCGCGGGCACCGCCGACCCCTCGACCTCCGCGGCGAAACTCTCCCCGGACCAGGAATCCAGCCAGGAACGGAACGCCTTCGGGTCGCTGCACTCCAGTGACCGCCGCACCATCCGGTCCAGCCAGGCGGCGGGCCGCCGTCCGCCCGTGGTGAGGTCGAGGATGGCCCGCCGGTTCCCCGGGGTGTGGGCAGCGGAGGAGAACAGCTCCCACTGCTCCGGCGGCAGCGGCAGACCGGAGGCGGGGACCGGCGAGATGCCGACCATCCGGCGCACCCGGCGCGGCGCCGCGGCCAGCACCCGCTGCACGACGCTCGCGCCCATCGAATGGCCGATCACCGAAAAACGGTCCCAGCCCAGCCGGTTGGCGAGCGCCAGCACATCGGCCGCCCCCTCCCCGGTGGTGTACGCGCCGGCCGCGTCCTTCGCCTCGCCGTAGCCACGGAGATCGACCAGCGCGTACTGGAAGGCGTCCTGGTCCAGATCCGGCCGGACCGGATCGAAGGCGGACCGGTCCGCGAACCACCCGTGCACGGCGATGACCTTGTGCGATCCGGTGCCGTGCAAGGCATGGGGCAGTACGAAGGAAGCCACGCTCACTCCAACCGTGTGACGAACCTGCCGACGGCGCAGGCCCACTGACCTTGTGCGACCACAGTGGCCGGAACCACCCTGCCCTGCAAGAGCGCCACGGGGCCGGTGGGCCGGGGAGCAGGTTCGTTGGGTGCATCAGCCCCCGTAGTCCTCCTCATCCTCGTCGTCTTCGTCGTCGTACCAGCCTTCGACCATCCCGACGAGCCGTTCATCGATCGGATTGCCCATCTCGTCGTCCTCGGCGAGCAGACGGCGCAGCGAGTTCAGCGGGTACCAGTGCTCACCGGGACCGGCCTCGGGTGCGCCCACGCAGGGGGTGTCCAGAAGTCCCGGCGCTTCTGTCTCGCCGTAGAACGGCGGTACTTCGCCCGTGTCGAAGTCCGGCTCGAACTTCCATATCCACCCCTTGCGGCGGCACAAGACTTCGCCGAGGTACCACACGGCGCCTTGGACGAAGAGGGTGCGCCGCTGCTGAGTGATCTCCTCCGTCTCGGTGTACGCCTCCTTCACCAGGTCTTCCAGTGCCTCCAGGGAGGCATTGGAGAAGTCGAACGGGGTGATGCCTCCGGCTTCGTGGGCCCAGCCTTCGAAGCCGGTCCGCCGTTCGGTCAGCCACGCCAGGAGATCGGGGTGGCGGGTCGAGTCGTAGCTATCACGGGGAGCAGGCATGCCCGGAACCGTACCGAAGCCGATCCCTTGGCACGTCCCGTACCGCAGCTGCCAACGGGGCCGGTGTCGGCCGGTTGTCGGCAGTGGACGGTGACCTGTCGGTGGGCTGTCGGTGGCGGCCGGGACATTGGAGCTCGTGGGCGCCGGCCGGCTACGGCGCCGGCCACCAGCACCGCATCGTCCCGACGGACGGGAACGGCACTCCCGGCGTGACCTGCCGGGTCTCCGCCCAGCGGTCCACACTCAGGAAGGAAGCCCCATGACCACTGACGTCACGATCATCGGCGCCGGGCTCGGAGGACTGACCCTCGCCCGCGTCCTGCATGTCCACGGAATACCGGCCACGGTCTACGAGGCGGAGCCCTCCCCGGTCGCGCGTTCCCAGGGCGGGATGCTCGACATCCACGACTACAACGGTCAACTCGCCCTTGAGGAAGCCGACTTGATGGAAGAGTTCCGTGACATCATCCTGGAGGGCCGCCAGGCGATGCGGGTCCTCGACCCGGACGGGACGGTCCTGTTCGACCAGGCCGATGACGGCACGGGTGGACGCCCCGAGGTGCAGCGCGGCGAGCTGCGACAGGTGCTGCTCGACGCGCTGCCTGCCGACACCGTCCGGTGGGGCCACAAGGTCAGCGGCGCCCGCGCCCTCGGCGAGGGCCGCCACGAGGTGACGTTCGCCGGCGGTGGCACCGTCGTCACGAGCCTGCTGGTCGGCGCCGACGGCGCGTGGTCACGGGTCCGGCCGCTGCTCTCCACCGCCACCCCCGAGTACGTCGGCAAGTCGATCGTCGAGACCTACCTGTTCGACGCCGACACCCGGCACCCCGCCGCCGCGAAAGCGGTCGGCGGCGGATCGATGATCGCGCCCACGCCGGGCAGGGAGATCTTCGCGCACCGGGAAAAGGGCGACACCCTGCACGGCTACGTGTGGCTGTCCGAGCCCCGGGACTGGTTCGACGCCATCGATTTCACCGATGCCGCCGCGGCCACCGCGCGGATCGCGGAGGAGTTCGCCGGCTGGGCGCCGGAGCTCACCGCGCTGATCACCGACGGCGACATCGCGCCGGTCCTGCGCCCCCTCTACGCGCTGCCGACCGGGCACCGGTGGGACCGGGTGCCGGGGGTGACGCTGGTCGGCGATGCCGCGCACCTCGCGGCCCCGAACGGCGAAGGCGCCAACCTGGCCATGCTCGACGGCGCCGAACTCGGCAAGACCCTCGCCGCGCACCCCGACGACCTCGATGCCGCGCTCACCGAGTACGAGGAGGCCATGTTCACTCGCAGCGCCGAGGCCGCCACCTTCGAAGGCGCCGAGGCCCACGAGCTCGACTCCGACCACAACACAGCCCATGGCCTGATCGCCGCGTTCACCGGACATGCGCAGGCCGAATAGGGCATGCGCCGAGCGTTCGCCGTCGTGCGGGCCTCGGGCATCGATGAACAGGCCAAGGCTCGGAACCGCCCCGCCCGGGGCGCCGGCCGGGGGCGCGCCCGCCGCGTATATGTATCGGATGATCGACCGGGTATGCCACCGGCGCATTCAGGCCGCAGCGGCGCGCGCCCGGCCGGAGGGAGGAATCTGCGCCTTAAACCTCCGGTTCGCCTGTCGCGTTTTCCGTCACGGCTCGTTGTCGCTCACGTGATTCCCTGCAACAGCCCGACCTCGGGCATCAACAGCACCAAGAGACCGCAGAGCGTCAGCTGGGCCGGACGTATCGCCCTGATCGAGCCCGCCCCCAGGTGGGCCCGCTACGCCCGCTATCTCGCGCCTCATTGGAAGGGCATGGCGCGCCTGGACAGCGCCAACGGCATCGGCGCCCTCCCGGCCGCGCTCCTGCTGCTGCTCACCGCGGCCCTGCTGTTCGGCGCCGGGGGAGCGGGGGCGGCCCTGGCGGTACGAGCCGTCTGCGGGGAGCCCCATCTGCTCGGAACCTGGCTGGCCTTCGACGCCGCCACCGCGTTCGTCCTGGCCACCTCCTATTGGCTGGTGAGCCGCTACGGCCTGCGGTTCTACGACACCGACCCCGCCGACAACGAGATCTGGCGCCTGGTCACCGTCGCCAACACGGCCTGGCGCGCCCTTCCCCGCCCCCACCGCCGTATCCACCAGCCCCGACTGCGCGCCGCCAACACCGCCGCCCTGCTGCTGCTCACCGACCACACCGACACCCGCACCCGCCAGGCCCTGGCCGCCCACACCGAACTGCTGCGGCAACTGTCCGTGGCCGTGCTGCCGGACACCCCTCCGTACGACCAGGCGGAGGAAGCCCTCACCGCCGCCCTCGCGCATCTGACGGACGAATGCCAGAACCTCCGGGACAGCGCCACCCCCACGCCACCCACGCCCCTCCCGTCGCTCACCGCGGCCCGGGCATAACGGGCCCGCACCACCCGGCCTCGCTCGGTGCCCCTGCCCCTCCCACGGCGCGCCCGCTCCGCCCTCCCACCACCACTGAGCAGCAGCGCTGCCGGGTCACCCCCGCACCGTGGGGGCGCCGGTCCTGGTCCACCGGGGGGCCGTGCGCACACCCCCGGCCTCGTCACTCCCGGCCTCGTCACTCCCGGGAAAGCGCCTCAAGGCTGCGCTGGAGTGCCGGCCTCTCACCCTCTATACGAACGGCCCCCTCCCGAATCGACACCGTGCCACGACCGGTCGCGGATTTCCTGGCCAGGGCACGGCGGGGTGCGCGGCGGGGCAGGGCGGCGGGGGAGCCACCGGCACCTGCGCCGGCACCCTGCTCCATTGGGGGAATGCACGCCCGCACACGTTCGAAGACCGCTCCGCGGTGATACCACCTCTGGGTATGCGCCGAGCGTGCGCACCAGCTCGTGCGCGGCAGTCGTCCCCCTTCCGGCGCTGGTCACGGGAGGGGCGGGAGGTGGTGACGGCCCAGTGCGGAACCGATCCGGCGGGGAGCGCCGGCGTCCTCCCGACGCGCACGGGAACGGGCCCCGGCGGCCCCGGGGCACCGCGCGGCGTACCGCCCGCGGGGTGCGGGCCCTGAGTGTGCGCCGGGCGAGGGGACGTACGCCGGACCGCGGCCCGGGGGAGGGCGCCGAGGTTGCTCCCATGCTGAGGGTGGTGGCCGGATACGCCTGGCGACTGATCATCGTGGGGGCAGCCGCCTACGCGGTCTTCGCGGCGCTGGGCCGCTTCCATCTGGTGACGCTGGCCGTCTTCCTGGCTCTGGTGCTGACCGCCCTCCTGGAGCCGGCGGTCAGCCTGCTGAGCCGCTGGATGCCACGCTCGGCGGCGGTCGCGCTCAGCCTCGTGGTCGGCATCCTGCTCCTGTTCACCGTCCTCAGCCTGATCGGGGCGACCGTCGCCGGTGAGTGGGACGGACTGCGCCGGGAGTTCATCGGCGGTGTGCAGCGCATCGAGCGCTGGCTCGAAGGGCCGCCGGTCCATCTGCGTCCGGGGACGCTCTCCGATCTCCAGGCCCGGCTCTCGCGCTTCGTGACCAGCCATCGCGCCACCCTGATCAGCACCGCACTCAGCGGCGTCGGCCAGGTCGTGGCCGTCCTGACCGTGGGCGTACTGGCACTCTTCTGCTCAGTTTTCTTTCTGCATTCGGGCGACCGGATGTGGGAATGGTTCGGCGGCCAGCTGCCGGAGCGCGGGCGTCATCCCGTGCATGCCGCCGGGTGCGCCGCATGGATCACCTTCACCGGCTACACCCGCGGCATCGTGGTGGTGGCCGCCATCAACGCCGTTCTCGTGGGAGCGGGGCTCTTCGCGCTGGGGATTCCCCTCGCCCTTCCCCTGGCGGTGCTGGAATTCTTCGCCGCATTCATCCCGCTGGTGGGCTCGCCCGTGGCACTGGCCATCGCCGCCGTGGTGGCACTGGCCGCGAAGGGGCCACTGGTGGCCGTCGTCGTCGTGCTGCTGATCGTGGTCATCGGACAGATCGAAGGCCATGTCCTGCACCCCCTCGTGATGAGCAAGGCGGTCCGGCTGCACCCGGTGGTGGTGGCCCTGACCGTCATCTGCGGCAGCGTCACAGCGGGCGTACTCGGCGCGGTCGTCGCCGTACCGATGGTCTCGGTGGCCTGGTCCGTGTACGGCGTACTGCGGGCGCCGGCTGAGCCGGCTGCGCCGGGCGGCTGAAGGCGTGTCCGCGCGGGCGCCCCGCCATGGCTTCCGGGTGGCCTTCCCTTGCTCCAGGTGCGCGCCGAATGCGTCTTCCCGGACCGCCCGTCAGGCGACGGCGCCGTCGGTCCAGGCCCGGCTGAGGATCTCGTCGACGGTCTCGTCCACCGTCTGCCGCGAGGTGTCCAGCCACAGTCCGATGTCCCGGGGCGTGCCGGCCCGCAGCAGCTGGTCCAGGTCCCGCACGCTCCAGTCCGGTCCGTACGCCGTCTTGGGGCGGGACGCCTCGCGCGCTTCGACCGCCGCCGGACCGGGGAGCAGCACGACGACCGCGAGCGGCCTGGTCTTGATGAATCCGGTCATCCCGGCGAGGTATTCGCCGAGGAGGATGTCCTGCGCGATGACGGTGAAGCCGGCCTGCGCATACTCGTCGGCGCAGTGCGCCGTCAGCCGGTAGCGCAGTTCGAGCTGGGCGACGGCGGGCTCCTCCGCGTCGGGCGTCATGGGGATCTGGCCCCGGACGATGTTGCGGCGGAAGGTGTCACCGCGCAGGTGGACGGAGCGGGGCAAGCGCTCGGCGAGCGCCTGGGCCACCGTGGACTTGCCGGCTGCCTGAATACCGGTGATCACTACGACGCCGCCGTCGTTCCACGGCCCCTGCGGGGTCACTCGTCCGGGAGTGTGTGCGGTCATGGTGCGGGCGCTGCCTTTCTGCTGGGCGCTGGTCGGAAGGGGGCCTGCGATCCGAGTACGGACAGATCGTCGCCCGGTCGGCCGCACGGATTGTTGGGCTGGGGCCGATCCGGGTACCTGGCCCTGGGGCCGGCCTTCCGGGGCAGCCCGAGCCCGCGTTCACGGGGCGCACGGACGAGAGAACGGACGATCCCCACGCCGCATACTCCCCACCCGCAAACAAACCCCCACCCCGCATACTCCCAAACCCCGAACCCCAGGGAGCCGCTGTGAAGTTCGGTGTGTCGACCTTCCTCACCGACCAGGGCATCGCGCCCGCCGCGCTGGGGCGCGCCGTCGAGGAGCGAGGACTCGACTCCCTGCTCATCGCCGAGCACACCCACATCCCGGTGGACCGCCGCTCGCCCTACCCGGGCGGCGGCGAGCTGCCGAAGATCTACTACCGCACCCTCGACCCGTTCGTCGCGCTCAGCGCGGCCGCCGCGGTGACCGAACAAATTCTGCTGGGTACCGGCATCGCCCTGGTGGTCCAGCGGGACCCGCTCATCACGGCCAAGGAGGTGGCCTCGCTGGACCTCGTCTCCAACGGGCGGGCCGTCTTCGGGGTCGGTGTCGGCTGGAACCGGGAGGAGATGGCGAACCACGGCACCGACCCGCGCACCCGCGGCCGTCTCGTGGATGAGCGGCTGCGGGCCATGCGCGAGCTGTGGACGCGGGAAAAGGCCGAATTCCACGGGGAGTTCGTCGACTTCGACCCGGTCTACTCCTGGCCGAAGCCGGTTCAGCGGCCGCACCCGCCGGTCTACGTGGGCGGCGGCGAGGCGGCCTTCGACCGGGTGGCCGCCCTGGGGGACGCCTGGCTCGCCAACAGCCTGCCGCCCCAGGAACTGGGGCCGAAGATCGACCGGCTGCGCAGCATCGCGGGCCGCAACGTACCGGTGACCGTTTACGCGGTGGCGAACGAGCCGGAGATCATCGAGCAGTACACCCAGCTCGATGTGGAGCGCCTGCTGTTCTACCTTCCGACGTTGCCGGAGCCCGAGACCCTCTCGTATCTGGACCGGTTCTCCGACACCGCGGCCCGCTTCCGGTGAGCGGCCGGGTGCCGCGGCGTCCGCACGGCCGGGGGCCGCAGTGCCGAGGATGACCGGCGAGCGGGCCCGGGAGTGCTTCACCCGGGCCCGGATCGCCCGCCTCGCCACGCTCGACGACACCGGCCGCCCGCATCTCGTTCCCGCGGTCTTCGCGCTGACCGGCGACACCCTGGTCTTCGCCGTGGACCACAAACCGAAGCGCTCGGCTCACCTCAAGCGGCTGGCCAACATCCGCGCCCACCCCGAGGTCTGTCTCCTCGTCGACGGCTATGACGAGGACTGGGACCGCCTGTGGTGGGCGCGCGCCGACGGCACGGCCGCCGTCCTGCCACCGGCCGAGCGGGCGGCGGTGTCCGCGCACTACGTGGATCTGCTGACGCGCAAGTACCGGCAGTACGCCGACCGCTCCCCGTACGGCCCCGTGGTGGAGATCCAGGTGGCCCGCTGGTCCGGCTGGCACGCAACCTGACCGCTCGGGGCCGGTCCGGTGGGCCGGGAGCGAAGGCCCGCTCCCACCCACCGGACACCCGCGGGTGTCAGGCGCCGATCACGCCGGACTTCGCGATGACGACATCGGCCTTGGTGGCGCCGCTGTGCGAACCGAGCGATTCGATCTTCCGGACGACATCCATGCCTTCGGTGACCTCACCGAACACGACGTGCTTGTTGTCGAGCCAGTCGGTGACGATGGTGGTGATGAAGAACTGCGAGCCGTTGGTGTTCGGGCCGGCGTTGGCCATCGAGAGCTGACCGGGCTTGGTGTGCTTGAGCTGGAAGTTCTCATCCGCGAACTTCTCACCGTAGATGCTCTTGCCACCGGTCCCGTTGCCGGCGGTGAAGTCGCCTCCCTGGAGCATGAAGTCGGGGATCACGCGGTGGAAGCCGGATCCCTCGTAGCCGTAGCCGTGCTGGCCGGTGGCGAGCTCGCGGAAGTTCCTCGCGGTCTTGGGGACCACGTCGTCGAAGAGCGTGAAGACGATCCGGCCGGCCGGGTCGCCGTTGATGGTGATGTCGAAGAACACGTCGTTGTTACTCATGCCGTAATCCTCACATCCGCCGATCTCGGGTCGTCACCCAGCCCCGGTTTGCGGGCACGGAGGGAAGCGCCCCCCTGCTCCACCCCCTCACACCTTGATCATCTCAGCCGGACTCCGCTCCTCGGGCAGCACCGCCTCGCCGCCGCGCTCGGCAGCGCTCCGGTAGGCGAACCAGGGCAGGAAGAACTGGGTGACCGGACCGACCGCGAGCGCGTACAGCACGGTGCCCACCCCCACGCTCCCACCGAGCAGCCGGCCCACCACCAGCACGACGATCTCGATGAGCGTGCGGACCAGCCGGATCGAGCGCCCGGTCACGGCGGACGCACCGGTCATCAGCCCGTCCCGGGGCCCGGGGCCGAAGCGCGCGCCGACGTAGACGGCGACGGACAGCCCATTGAGGACGACACCACCGACGAGCAGACCGGCCCGGGCAGGGAGCCCGAGGTGCTGGGGCAGGAGCCGGAGACCGAGGTCGGATGCGTACGCCAGAACGACGATGTTGGCGACGGTGCCGAACGTCGGCCGCTGCTTGAGGGGGATCCACCACAACAGCACCAGCACACCCAGGACGGCGCTGATCATGCCGAAGCTCAGCGGGGTGTGGCGCTCCAGCCCCTGGTACAGAACGCTCCAGGGGTTGACGCCCAACGAGGCCCTGACCAGGACCGAGAGGCTGAACCCGTACAGAGCGAGGCCGACGAGCAGTTGGGGAAGACGGCGCAGCGGACGTTCACCGAACGGGACATAGGTGAGCGGGGGCGGTGCGGGGCGCGTACGGGACATGAGCCGGGCCGCCCCGGTGCCCGGCACGGCCCTCGCGAGGCGCTCCCCACCACGGCGCCGACGTTGACGCTCCTGACGTTCCGTACGGTCCTGCTCCATACCGGTCCCCTCCACGGGTGCGCTCCACGCACGCTCACTGCGCTCCACGCACGCTCACTGCGCTGCACGCACGCTCACTGCGCTGCATGTGCCTTGCTGCATGTACCTCAAGGCCAATGCGGCGAGTCTGTAGAGTGATTGGTCCGGTAAACACGGCCAATCCGGGGAGGGTGGTATGGCGGAAGCGCATCCGTTCCGGCCGGTGGACAGGGCGGATCGCACCCGACGGACCCTGGGGAGCCGGCAGCTCGCCGCGATGCTGCCCGACCCGTTGGGGACGCGGCCCGCCTACCGCCACCTGGCTCGGGCGATCAGCGCGCTCATCCTGGACGGCCGTATCGCGCTGCACGTCAAACTCCCCGCCGAACGGGAACTGGCCACGGCCCTCCACACCAGCAGGGCCACCATCACCGCCGTGTACGACCTGCTCCGCGAGAGCGGCTACGCCCACAGCCGCCAGGGCTCCGGCACCTGGACGGCCCTGCCCGACGGCCGGGCTCCCCACGGCGTCACCCGTCTCCTCGGACCCCGGGACACCGCGATCGACCTGGCCAGAGCCGCCCCCGGACTCTCGCAACAGACGCTCACCGAGGCGCTCTCCTGGATCGCCCCGCAACTGGCCGAGCATGTCCACACACCCGGCTACCACCCCTACGGCCTGCCGGAACTGCGCGCCACCATCGCCGAACGCTTCACCCGGCGGGGACTGGCCACCGTGCCCGAACAGATCCTGGTGACCTCCGGCGCTCAGCACGCACTCACCCTCGTCCTGGGGCTGCTGTGCCGGCCCGGCGACCGGGTCATGACCGAGAACCCGTCCTACCCGAACGCCCTGGAGGCAATGCGCCGCGGCCGGCTGCGCACCGTGTCGGTCCCGGTGACCGACACCGGCTGGGACATCGAGATCATCGAATCGACGCTGCGTCAGGTGGTGCCACAACTCGCCTACCTGATACCGGACTTCCACAACCCGACCGGCTGCCTCATGCCCGAGGACGAGCGGGCCCGCACCCTGCGTGCCGCGCAACGCTCCGGCACCTGGCTGGTCATCGACGAGACCCTGGCCGACCTCGCCCTCGACGTCCCCGCCCCACCGCCCTTCGCCACCCACGCCACACCCGACCGAACCGGCCAGGTCATCACCATCGGCTCGATGAGCAAGACCCATTGGGGCGGCCTGCGCATCGGCTGGCTGCGCGCCCCCGCGCGGCTCGTCACCGAACTCGCCGGCCAGCGGGTCGCCACCGACATGGGCGGCTCGGTCCTGGACCAACTGCTGGCCCTCACCCTGCTGGCACAGGCAGACGATCTGTTGCCGCCCCGCCTGGAACAGCTGCGTCGCCGGCGCACCGCCCTGGCCGCGGCGCTCACCGCACACCTCCCGCAGTGGACCTGGCACCTGCCGCCCGGCGGCCTGTCCCTCTGGGCCGACCTCGGCGAACCCGTCGCCTCCGCGCTGGCCGAGCGGGCGCTGGACTACGGCGTGCGCATCGAGGGCGGCACCCACTTCGCCACCGACCCCGGCCTCTTCGAACAGCGCCTCCGCATCCCGTACACCGTGCCGTCGGACACTCTGCACGAAGCCGTACGACGCATGGCCACCGCCCTCGCCGACGGCCTCCCGCTACCCGCCGGCCACCCGACAACAACCGCACTGGGTCGCCTGAGACGGACCGTGCTGGCCGGTGCGCTTTCACCGTGCCCGGCGCCCCTCAATGCGGCTTGCACCTCACGTAACGGGAGGTCCTACGGTCGCACTCATGAAGATTGTTGTGCATGACACGGCGTCCACCATGCTCGACCTCCTCCAGCATCCGCCGGAGGAGCGGCCCGACGCCTTACGGGAAATGCTCAGTCCGCTCCAGAGCGCGTTGTCCGTGCTGGGAGACGTGGATCTGGTCCAGATGCACCAGGTCAGTGGCTTCCGCCTCGACCGTGAGGACCCGCGCTATGTGCCCGCCCTGCGTCAGATGCAGGACGCGGGGGTGTGGCACCGCATCGAGGAGTCCCTCACCGCCGCGTGGGAGCGGATCGGCGGCGCGGTGCCCGGCATCCAGCACGCCGAGACCGTGCATGTCGTCCTGGTGCTCGGCAACCCCGACGACCACCACCTGACGGTCCGCAGCGCCGGCTACTTCGGTGCGGGCGGTTTCCCGGGTGCGATCCACCTGACGATGTGGCCCACCGAGACCGCCCTGCAGAAGATCGGCCACGCCGCCGCGCACGAGCTCCACCACAATGTGCGCTACGCGAATGTGGTCTGGAACCCGGCGACCGTCACGGTGGGGGAGCACGTCGTCGCCGAGGGGCTGGCCGAGGCATTCGTACGGGAGCTGGCCGGCGAACAGGCCATGGGCCCGTGGTCGAGGGCGCTGACCGGCGCCGGACTGGACAGCGCCTACGAAAGAATCACCGCCGACATCGATGTCGCCGGGATGCAGCACCTGACCGCGTACGTACTGGGCGACGCCACCGCACAGCTCATGGGCCAACAGCCCGTGGGCCTCCCGGACTTCGCCGGTTACGCGGTCGGGCTGCGCATCGTGGACGCCCACTTGGCAGCGACCGGCCTGACCGCCGCCGAGAGCATCGAGCTGCCCGCGCGCGAGATCCTCACCAACGCGGGTGTAGCGACCAGCGCGTAACGGGCCAGGCGGCGACATGAGGGGGCGGGGTGTCTCCGGCTTGTCCAGGGCGCCCCGGCATGCCCCTTTACAGGAACATTCGGTGGCCCCGGCCCCGGATGGGTTACCGGACGGGAACCTCAGATCTCGCGCAAACCTTGCGGTGCGGCGTTGATCCGGCGGTCGAGCGGTGCCAGGGTTTCGGAAATCGCACGTCACCACACAGTGAATACCTGGAGGCCGTATGGCTGTCCGTCGTGCCGCTGTCGCCGCTGCGTCTGCGGCTGCGCTCAGTCTTTCCCTGCTGGCCACCTCCTGCGGTGTCAACGGCACCGCGTCCGCCGCCGAAGCCACGGCCCGGCCGCCGGCGAAGAAGGCCGTGGCCACCGGTAGCGGCGGCGCGGTGTCCAGCGTCAATCCGTACGCCTCCCGGGCCGGGATCGAGGTGCTGCGCAAGGGAGGCAACGCCGTGGACGCGGCGGTGGCAACTGCCGCCGCACTCGGGGTAGTTGAGCCGTACTCCGCGGGAGTGGGAGGCGGCGGCTACCTGGTCTACTACGACGCCAAGGCCAAGAAGGTGCGCACCATCGACGGCCGGGAGACCGCGCCGCGCCGCATGCGCGCGGACTCCTTCCTCGACCGTTCGACCGGCAAGCCCCTCCCCACCGGTGAAGTGATCAACTCTGGTCTGTCGGTCGGCATCCCGGGCACGCCGGCGACGTGGGACAAGGCGCTCAAGGACTGGGGCACGGTCCCCCTGGCGAAGGCCCTGCGCCCGGCCACCCGGATCGCCCGCGACGGCTTCGTGGTCAACGACGAGTTCCGCGCGCAGACGGAGATGAACGAGAAGCGCTTCCGCGACTTCAAGTCCACCACCGACCTGTTCCTGCCCAAGGGCAAGCTTCCGGAGGTCGGCTCGCGCTTCCGCAATCCCGATCTCGCCCGGACGTATCGCGAGCTCGCCCGTGAAGGTGTCGGCGCGCTCTACCACGGGGACGTCGGGCGCGATGTGGTGCGGACCGTCCAGAAGCCGCCGATGGCTGCCGGCGCCTCGCACAAGGCCCGCCCCGGCCTCATGAAGGCGCAGGACCTCGCCGACTACAAGCCCCTGCGCAGGGAGCCGACCCGGACCACGTATCACGGGCTGGACGTCTACTCCATGGCACCGTCCTCGTCCGGCGGCACCACGGTGGGCGAGGCGCTGAACATCCTGGAGAACTTCCACCTTTCGAAGGCCGACAAGACCCAGGCGCTGCACCACTACCTGGAGGCCAGCCGGATCTCCTTCGCCGACCGCAACCGTTGGGTGGGCGACCCGGCGTTCTCGGACGTGCCCACCAAGGAGCTGCTCGGCAAGGACTTCGCCAAGGACCGGTCCTGCCTGATCCGTTCCGACAAGGCACTGACCAGCCCGCTTGCCCCCGCCGACCCGCGCCACCCCGGCTCGGGCTGCGCTCACAAGACCGGCAGCAAGCAGCCGCACGAAGGGCCTTCGACCACTCATCTGGTGACCGCGGACCGCTGGGGCAACGTCGTCTCCTACACCTTGACGATCGAGCAGACCGGCGGCTCGGCCATCACCGTGCCCGGACGAGGCTTCCTGCTCAACAACGAGCTGACCGACTTCGACTTCGCCCCGCTCACCAAGGGGACGCCGGACCCGAACCTCCCGGGCCCCGGCAAGCGCCCGCGCAGCAGCATGTCACCGACGATCGTCCTGCGGGACGGCAAGCCGATGATCGCGGTGGGTTCACCGGGCGGTGCCACGATCATCACCACGGTGCTCCAGACCCTGGTCAACCGTCTGGATCTCGGTATGCCGCTCCCGGCGGCGGTCGCCGCCCCGCGCCTCTCACAGCGCAACCAGACCGCGACCGAAGCCGAACCGGACTTCCTCTCCTCGCCCGAACGGAAGAAGCTGGACGGCATGGGCCACCGCTTCGTCCTCGCCCCGAAGGCCTTCACCCCGTCACCGGAGATCGGGGCAGTGGCCGCCCTGGAATTCCTGCCGCACGGCAAGCTCTCGGCGGTCGCCGAACCCAAGCGCCGTGGCGGGGGATCGGCCATGGTGCTGAAGGAATCCCACTGAGGCCGGTGCCGTGCAGGCCGCCGAATGAAGGGCCATGACTGATGCCCTTCCGGTTCCAGTAAGACCGTCCCCCTCCGGGCATGACCCGGAGGGGGACTCGTCTTTGCGGGTGGGGCATCGCGGGCGGGTCTTTCGCATCACTGCTATACGGTGCGCCGGGTGCGGTGGTCTGTAGTGCGGCCGATGGAGGACGTGATGGGTGAATCGGTGGGATCGGCGGGATCGGCGGGATCGGCGGGCGCGGGGGAGCTGCAACGGCGGCTGGGGGTGCCTGACGCCGTGGTGATCGGCTTGGGGTCGATGATCGGCGCGGGGGTCTTCGCGGCCCTCGCTCCCGCCGCCGCAGCGGCGGGTTCCGCACTGCTCCTGGGGCTGGCGCTCGCGGCGGTGGTCGCCTTCTGCAATGCCACCTCCTCGGCCCGGCTCGCTGCCCGCTACCCGGCCTCCGGCGGCACCTACGTCTACGGCCGGGAACGGCTCGGCGACTTCTGGGGCTACCTCGCGGGCTGGGCCTTCATCGTCGGCAAGACCGCCTCCTGCGCGGCGATGGCCCTGACCGTCGGCTCGTATGTGTGGCCCGGCCAGGCCCATGCGGTCGCCGTCGCGGCGGTGGTGGCGCTGACCGCCGTGAACTACGGCGGCGTGCAGAAGTCCGCCTGGCTCACCCGGACGATCGTGGCAGTGGTCCTCGCCGTACTCGCCGCCGTGGTGTGCACCGCCCTCACCTCCGACCAGGCGGACCCCGTACGGCTGGACCTCGGCGACGATGCCTCCCTCGCCGGCGTACTCCAGGCCGCGGGCCTGCTGTTCTTCGCCTTCGCCGGATACGCACGCATCGCCACCCTCGGCGAGGAGGTCCGCGACCCCAGCCGGACCATTCCCCGCGCCGTCCCGCTCGCCCTGGGGATCACGCTGATCGTCTACGCGGCGGTCGCCGTCGCCGCCCTGCTGGTACTGGGCCCACAGCAGTTGGCGCAGGCCCCGGCCCCGCTGTCGGACGCCGTACGGGCCGCCGGCGCCGACTGGCTGGCGCCCGCCGTACGGGCCGGCGCCGCCATCGCTGCCCTCGGCTCCCTCCTCGCGCTGATCCTCGGCGTCTCCCGCACCACCCTGGCCATGGCCCGCGACCGGCATTTGCCCCACGCGCTGGCGGCGGTCCACCCGAAGTTCAAGGTGCCGCATCGCGCCGAGCTCGTCGTCGGCGCCGTCGTGGCGGCACTCGCGGCGACGGCGGACGTGCGCGGGGCCATCGGCTTCTCCTCCTTCGGCGTACTGGCCTACTACGCCGTCGCCAACGCCTCCGCCTGGACGCTTCCTCCCACCGAAGGGGGCCCACCGCGCCTCATCCCGGTGGTCGGCCTGGCCAGCTGCCTCGCCCTGGCATTCGCCCTGCCGCTGACGTCGGTGCTCTCGGGCACCGCGGTCCTGATCTGCGGCGCCGCCGCGTATGGCGTCCGGCGCAGGCTCCGCGCCCGCGGGCAACGAGGCTCATGAGAAGGCGTGAGTCCGGCTCCACTGCTCCGGCCGGTCCTCAGTACGTGAACCGTCGGTGGGACCTTGCTGAGGCACTACGCCCCGGCCGCCAGGCAAGCACTCTCACAGTGCCCTCGTCATGAACGAACTGTTCGGGTCGGGCCGGTAGTCCGCGAAGGGGCCGCAGTACTGGAACCCGAACTTCTCGTACAGCCTTCGGGCGGGCAGAAAGAACGCAGCGGCACCGGTCTCCAGGCTCAGCCTTGTGAAGCCCATGCCTTGAGCCGCAGCGATGATGTGCTCCAGCAGCTGTGAGGCGACTCCACTCCGCTGCCGCGCCGGCCTGGTACGCATCGACTTCAGCTCCGCATGGCCCGCGTCCAGTCTCTTGATCGCGCCGCAGCCCACCAGGCTGTCACTGTCCGAGGCCGACCAGAAGGTGATGTCGGGCTTCCGGAGGCTGTCGAGGTCCAGGGCGTGCTTACTCTCCAACGGCGTGCGGGACCGCATCTGCTGGACGTGTTCTTCGAGAAAACCGGCGATCTCCGGGCCGGAGAGATCGTCCACCACGATCTTCAACGTGCTCACTTTTCTTCCGCTCCTGCTTGTCACGGGGGTGCTGCGTTACGTCGGCTGTCGCACGCCCCTGCCGGCGTCCTGGCGTCCTGGCGTCTTGGTGTCTTGGCGTGCGGGCGGGCTGCGTGACGACACTATGTCGATCTTGAAGGCCGGACCAGAGTCATTGGCCTCTCGCAGTGGGCAGCACCGGCACGGGCGGACTACCTGAACGTGACCCGCTGTCAGCCCTGCGCGCCTACGATGTCGCGGATGAACTCTCTGTCCATAGACACCACGTCCGTGAGCTTTGCCCTGGGCCAAGTTTTAGGCGTTCTGCTTGTCGTCGGTGGCGTCATGAAGCTGGTCTGGCGCCTGTCCGGCCCTTGGAGACGCGTCTCCGTTCCCCCGCGCCCGCTGCCCGCCGTGCAGCTCGCCCAACTGCGTGCCAGGCGGCGCAACATCGTCGTGGGCGTGCTGGCCCTGATCACCCTTGGGGGAGTGGCGGCAGCAGCCTCCTCGTACCACCCCGAGCCGCGAGCCGCCGATACAGACACCGCACGCTCCCACAAGGAGCCATCGGACCCTCCTGCGGGTACGGATCACGCCCTGCCGAAGCGCACCATCGTCGCGCCCCAGAGGGTGGCGGACTATCAGCTGATGTCGCATCAGAAGACGGCGCCGTACGCGATGCCGACCGCGAAGCCTCCGGCTCGATACAAGCGCTGGTTCTACGACTACACGCTGGACGGCGAGCCCGATGCTGTCCTGGCCATCGACACCGTGGAGTGGGACCCCGAGCTCGCTGCGCAGAAGCGCCGGGACTCGCTCACCCAGGAGTTGCGCAATTTCTTCGCCGGGGTGCAGGCAAGGGAGGTGACCTCGTTCCCAGCCGGCCCGTCGGGCGGCCGACTGAGCTGCGGCTATACGAACACCGAGCACGGCGAGGCGACCGTCTGCGCATGGAGCGACGCCGCCACCCTCGGTTTCCTGACCCTGGCAGACGTGGCACGCCTCGACGATGCCGCCCCCATCGCCGTCGCGTTCCGGACGGCTGCCGAACGGCCGTCCTGAGGGCCGGCGCAGGGGAGCACACAACTCCCGGGCCGCGATGCGGGTGCGGCTACCATCTGCGCATGGCTCGCAGGGACAGGACGGCGCGGCGCCTCGTGGTCGACGGGAAGACCTTCCTGTGGTCGCTGAGTCACCACCACCGCGTGCTGGGCAACGGCCGGTACGAGGGCTGCTGCGAAACTCTGGTGATCCGCCTGTTCAGGGCGAGGGGACGGCTGCGCATCTCCTTCGAAGAGGGCCCCGGCAGACTTGTCCCGGACGGGTATCTCATGCACTCCGGGGCGGTCGGCACGACCGAGGGCGGGTTCTTGAACCTGCATGAGCCGGGCACGGCCAGAGCCCTGCTCGACGTGGCTCTGACCAAGGGATGGTGTCCCGACGATCCGGCGACCGCGGAGATGGACGGCTGGACCCTCTTCGGCGCGGTGGCCACACGTCGTGGCGCCTTGCCGCCCGCATGACCTTGGCTGCCGGCCCGTACCGCGATCGCCCGTACCGCGATCGCCCGTACCGCGATCGCCCGTACCGTGGCCGACGTCACGCGCGTTCGAGTCGGATTTCCCAGCCGGACTGACACACGGTCAGAGCTCACCGCACCTGCGCAGCGGCTCCCCCCCCGCATCGGGGTGGGATGCGAGCTGTTGCTTAGCCCACCTGGCCCCATAGCGGTGGCGGAGACGGCGTTGAAGCCGCTTCGTCGTGCTTCCATCTCGCCATGGAGGTGCTCACGTGATGGCCGCAGACTCACCGCACGACAGCAATCCGCAGAAGGGTGCGCCGCGGCGGCGCGTACTGGCCGCAGCCGCCCTGACTCCGATGCTGGCCGGTGCCGCAGCCCCCGCTCGTGCCCTGTCCGCCAGGACGGGCGAGGCGAAGAGCCGCCGGCTGGTCCAGCCCGTTACCACCACCTTGTCGGACTGGGAGGAGGTGGCCCACGCGCTCGGGCGAAAAGGCGACATGAAGCGAAAGCTGATGTATCACACAGCGCTGCCACGCCACGACCTCCGGGTGCGCTCGCACGGCATCCAGGTCAAACCGGCGCTCGCTCTCGGCTCGCATGTGTCCTTCGTCCGGTACGCCGACAAGAGCACGCTGTTGATGGGCGACGTGGTGGTCACCGAGCGGGAAATGCAGACGTTCACCGATGTCCTGCACAAGCACAAGATCGGGCAGACCGCGATCCACAAGCATCTGCTGTCCCAGACTCCCGACATCTGGTGGATCCACGTCCATGCCCACAGCCACGATGCGGGATCCCTGGCCCGCGGCCTGCGCGCGGCGTTCGACCGTACCGACACCCCGCCCCCGCTCCCGTCCTCCCGGCGGAAGCCCGGCGACCTGGACACCGCCGGTATCGACGCCGCGCTGGGCGTCAAGGGCTCCGTCGACGACGGTATCTACAAGTCCATCTTCGTCCGCCGCGAGACCATCACCGACGGACATCTGGTACTGCCACCGGGCCTGGGCTCGACCAGCGCGTTCAACTTCCAGCCGCTGGGCGGCGGGCGGGCCGCGATCAGCGGCGACTGCGCCATGATCGCAAGCGAGGTCCAGGACGTCCTGGCGGCGCTGCGGTGTGCCGGGGCCCGTCTCGTCGAACTGCACAACCACGGCTTGACGGACGAACCCCGCCTGTTTTTCGTCCACTTCTGGGCCGTAGGCGACGCCGTCAGACTCGCCCGCGCCCTGCGCCCGGCGGTTGCCGCCACCAACGTTGTACCGGCCGGCGGCTGACCTCGCGGGGCCCCTGCGGTCCACGCCTGAGCCTCGCGCCCCACCGCCTACCCGACCGACAGGTCCACCACGCCGCGCCCTTCGCTGACCTTCTCCCACAAGCCGGACTCCACGAGCGGGCCCAGCTCTTCGGACACCACGGCCTGGGTGGCTACGGATGGCCACCGGATGGCTCGGTGACGGGCTGCCGATCAGCGGACGTCAGGCACTCGGGGAGGTTGAGGTCTCCAGGCGCCAGATCACATCAATGCCCGTCTCCCTCGGGGCCGTAGGCCCTTCCGGCAGCTTCACGCGCTCCACTTCGGTGAAACCCAAGCGCCGGGCGACGGCCCCGCTGGCGGGGTTCGCCTCGTCATGATGGATCTCGATGCGATCGATGCCGGGCATCCGGCGCCCCGCACGCACCAGCGCGGCAGCAGCCCTCGTGGCCAGCCCCTTCCCCGTCCACGCGGGGTGGAGCCAATAGCCGATGTCCAGCCCGCCCGGCCCGATCCGACGCATCAAACTGATGCTGCCGACGGTCACACCGTCCGTGGTGATCGCGTAGTGGTACGCCTGCCCCGAGCCCCACTCCTCCTGGCACCGGGCCAGAAACGCTTCGTCCTGCTCCCGGTCATGACTGGCTGCAAACGGCATCCAGGGAATCAAGTGATCACGTGACTCGGTAATCAACTGGTGCAGAACGTCGAGGTCTTGGCCACGCCAACGGCGCAGCTCGACGTGGTCCGAGCGAAGGATTTCAGCGGGTTGTTCCATGGCCGAGATCCTGGTGGAGCCGCGTCAGGTCGACAACGCATTTACTGGGGTTCAAGTACTGGGGTTCAAGGGGCGGTGGGTCCGCAGCGTGGTTCAGCCGGTGGACGCTTCCGTGTCGCGTAGGCCGACACAATCCAGCGCCCAGAAGGTCTCGGAGTAGACGAGGGTGCCGGTCATCCAGGGTTCGTGTGCTGTCAGCCGGACGACTTGGAAGGCGGGGGGCGGGATGCGCAGCGACGGTGAGCGGAAGCCGAGGGTGTCGGCGCGTTCGAAGCCGCGCTGTGCGTAGTAGTGCGGCGAGCCTTCGAGGAAGACCAGGGGCACGTGCCGGTCTTCGGCCGCGGCGAGGGCGTGCTCGATCAGCCGGGTGCCGATCCCCTGATCCTGGAACTGCGGGAGCACTCCCAGCGGTGACAGCACCAGGACGTCCACGATCCGCCGGGGCGCGTCCAGCCGGCCGGCGCTCAGCAGCACATGCCCCACCACCTGCCCGTCGACCGTGGCGACGAACGACACCGGCGTCAGGGGTGCCGGCGCACTCCGCAGGGCGTCCGCGAGAGCCGGCACCCGCTCATCGCCCCCGAACGCGGCCAAGTGGAGCGCGTGCACCGCCGGATGGTCGGCGTTACATTCCTGACGGATCGTCATTCCTGCGTCGGACGCCCCCGCGTCGGTGTTATCTGTGGTCACGGCCGCGAGCTTAGAGGCACCGCATCACCCGTGCCATCCAATTCCGGGCCGCAGTACGCAGCCGGCATTTCCGCAGCGCCGCAGCGCGGGACCGTATGTCCTCAGTCGCCTGCCGGCGAAGGCAGTTGCCGAGAGGTGGAGTCGGTTGATGCGGAGTCGGTGGCCAGTCCGCGGATTTCGGTGGTGACGCGGTCCCACGCGCAGGCGGGGAATTCGTGGCCGACGCGTGGCAGGAGGACGAGGCGCGAGTCGCGGATCCGTGCGGCGATCGCCCGGCCGGCGCTGGGCTTGATGAGGGGGTCGTCCTCCCCGTGGAGGATGAGCGTGGGCCGGGTGACGGCACTGATCGGCGGTCCGTGCCACTGGGCGCCGATCTGGCGGCTCTGCGCCTGCTGGTCGTGCATACCGCGGTCGGCGTTGCGCTCGGCGGCCTCCCGGGCGGCCTGCTCGTCGAAGGTGCGGTGGGGCGAGGCGAGGAGGCGGGAGACGGCGACGCCGGCCGCGACGGCTCCGTCGGGGGTGTCGGGAAACCTCAGGCGGGCGAACTTCGCCAGGGTCCGCATGCGGATGTACCGCATGGTCCGCAGTCCCGAGACGTCTCCGGGGACGGCGGCCATGGAGGTGAGGGTGCGGACCCGGCCCGGGTGCCGCAGCGCCACGCGTTGGGCGACGGCGCCGCCGAGGGAGACGCCCAGCAGATGAGCCGACCGCCACCCGAGGGCGTCTATGACGGCGATGGCGTCATCTGCCATGTCCTCGGCCGTGTACGCCGTCTCGCGCTTGGCGAAGAGTGCGGAGATCGGGGTGCGGGCGGGGGTGGGCGGCAGGTGGGTCGAGTCCCCGCTGTCGCGCTGGTCGTACCGGGCCACCGCGAAGCCCCGCGCGGCCAGCATCCGGCACAACCCGTCCGGAATCCACAAACGGTTGACGCCCAGGCCCGTGGCCAGCAGAAGCGGCTCACCGTCGGCCCCATCGGCCAGCGCATCGAAAGCCAGCCGCACCGCGCCGTTCTCGGCCCAGCGGACGGGGCTCCACAGGTTTTCCGGGGTCGGGGACATACGTACCTCCCATGACTGCGACTGATATTAATTGCGACCGGTGTTCGCAGTTTAGAGTAGGGGAGGCGCCAGGGGAACGGGAGAGGGCAGGTGGGCGAGTGGCTCAGGAACCGGTGACGGTCTGGACGAGGGCCGAACGCGGTGCCCGCGGCCGCCTGCCCGCGCACAGCCGCACGGGCCTGGCCGCGGTCGCCGTCGAGCTGGCGGACCGGGGCGGCCTCTCGGCGGTGTCCATGCGCCAGGTGGCCAAGGAGCTGGGCACCGGCCAGGCATCTCTCTACCGCTACGTCTCCAGTCGTGACGACCTGCTCGACCTGATGACGGATGCGGTGGCGGGGGAGATCGACCTCGACGTCCCGCTCCACGGTGATCCCGTTGCGGACCTGGTCGCCCTGGCGACCCGGGCCAAGGCCGTCCATCTGCGGCACCCCTGGCTGCCCGACATCCCGCCGGAACCTCTGCGGCTGGGGCCGCGGAGCGTGGACTACCTCGAATACGCGCTGCGGGCGATGGCGTCCGTACGGCTGCCGGGCCCGGCCAAGATGGAAATCGTCGCCCTCATGAGCGCCCTGGTCGCGCAGTTCGCCCGGGCGGAAATCCAGGGCAGCCGCGCGACCACCGACCGCCAGGCGGCGCAGGCCGCCTACCTGAGTCAGACAGCCTCCCAGGGAGATCATCCCCATGTCGCCGCTGCCATGGCCGATCACCCGGGGCCGGCCCCCGTAGAAGACCCCCAGCGGCTGTTCGAGCGGACGATGCGCCGGGTGCTCACCGGCCTCGTCGTCGATGACATCACCGCGGCCGACGTCGAGGACGTTGAGGAGGACGCGGAAACGGGGGAGGAGGCAGTGGAGGCAGAGACAGAGAGCGAAGGTGGTGGCCACCCTCGGTGAGACGGCTTCTTTGAACGAGGCCCGCGACAACCCCGGCGACCGCCGCGGCCCCACCGCCCACGACCACGAGGCCCAGGGCACCCGCGATGTGCACGAGGTCCACGAAGCCCATGAAGGCCACGAAGCCCATGAAGGCCATGAAGGCCACGAAGCCGACCGCCGTGCCCCCGCCGCCGGGAAGCGCCCCGAGCGGTAGCAGGAGGCCCACACGCCAAAACGATCTCGGTTCGGCGCCGCGCGATCACTCCTCGAAGCTGCTCCGCCCCGGATCGCCCCCGTGCGATGTCGGCTGTTTGGCTGCGGCGGCGGTGTCGTCGCGGACATGTTCGTCGTCACGGGCGCACCGAGAGGCATCATGGTCTGATGAGGGTGTTGCCGGTGTGGTCACGGGTGCGCCGTTGGGTTCCGGCCTTGGTGATCGCTCTTGCGGCGTTGGTGAATCTGCTGACGCCTACCTCGGTGTCGTCCGCTCCACTGCTGGCCGTGGCGCCGGTGACGGCGGTTTCATTGTTCGGGCCGGCGGGGGTGGTCGGTGTCGGACTTTCGGCGATGGTGGTACAGGCGGGTCTGGCTTTCCTGAACGGTTCGTACGACTGGCAGGGCGACGCCGCCGTACAGATCACGCTGGCGTCCGTTACCGCGCTGGCGGTCGGTTTGAACCGTTCGCTGCGTATGCAGCATGCGAGTGCCAGCCGGGCGCGATACGCGGCGGAGATGGCTCAGCGGGCCGTGCTGCCCAGTCCTCCCAGCCGACTGGGGGATCTGCGGATTGCCGCCCGCTATGTGCCGGCCGAGGACATGGCGCTGATCGGCGGCGATCTCTACGTGATGCAGGAGACTCCGTTCGGGGTGCGCGCCATGGTCGGCGACGTGCGGGGGAAGGGCCTGTCCGCCGTCACGGCCGTCAGCGTTGACATCGGTGTCTTCCGCTATGCGGCCGATCATGAGCCTGACCTGCCTGCGCTGGTGGCGTGTATGGAAGAGGCCCTGTTGCGGGAAAGCCAGCGCCGGGAGGGCCTGGATGCGGCGGAGGGGTTCACTACCGCCCTGATCGTGCAGTTCACCGACGATCTGAGCCAGGTCCATATCGTCAACCGCGGTCATCCCGCCCCGGTGCTGTTGCACGCGGACGGCCGGGCGCGCGTGCTGGAGCCGGCGGAGGAGGCGCCGCCCCTGGGCATCTCCGGCCTGGACTCCTGGGCCTCCCCGGTGGAGACGCACCCGTTCCCGCCCGGGGCGATGCTGCTGTGCTTTACCGACGGTGTCACCGAGGCGCGCGATCCGGCCGGCGTCTTCTACGACCCGGCGGACCGGGTCCCGCGCATGGTGCAGTCCTACCTGCGCCAGACGAGCCATTTCCCGGAGCCGTCGACGGTCCTCGACCTCCTGGCCCGTGACGTCAGCCGCCACAGCGGCGGTGCGCCCCAGGACGATCAGGCCCTCCTCGCGCTGCACCGGCCGCTACCGCAACAGGACCTCCTCGCCCGGCCGCGCCAGGGATCGCCGCCGGGGGAGGGCGCTCGGTGACGGGGTGGTGCTCGCGGCCGTTCCGACCGCGCGGCTGTCCGGCCCTGCCTCACCCGAGGGGGCTGAGTGGCGATGGGGCCGGCTGAACGACGAAGGGCCCCTGCCTCACCCGAGGCAGGGGCCCTTGCGCGTGGAGCGCCCGGCAGGCCTTGCACCTGCATTTCCCACCGGCTGGTGGGCGTCTTTCCTTGGACCACAGACGCGTGACTCCGAGTGGTGCGCCGGAGTTGCATCATGATCATACAGGGTTCGCGGGACCGCGGTGCAACCCGCTCGTCATCGTCCCCGCCCTCGACCGGTTTCCGCGGCGCCGGCCGCTCGTCCTCGTCCCCCTCCTGGACCGTTTCCGCGGCGGCCGGCACCTCGTCCCCGGCACCTCAGCACTCTCCGCTCGGCCTCCCTGCTCGCTCTGCTCCGGCCGGCCGACTCTCGCTCTGCTCGGCCGGCCACGCTCGCCCCGCTCCGGCGGCCCGGCGTTGACACCGATGTCCCGGCACACGCCGAGTTCCACACCCCAAGTTCCCCCCGTCCTCATGCCTTTGAGCGGCTCCCGGCCCCCACGGCCACGTCGGAAGTCCACACAAGCATGTCCGATTGTGAGGTGCCGATTGCCGGCTGTCCGGCTCGGGAATCCTCGCAGTGGCATATGCCGCAACGGTGCGTGAAGGAGACATCATGGAGTGGCAGAGCGAGGAGTTCGGGGCTTCCCATGAAGGCATGGCGGGGGCGGTTCTGGCCGATGGCAGCGAGCCCGGACCGGTCTATCTGGACGTCGGCAGCGGCAGCCATGTGCACCAGACCAAGCAGTGGTGGGCCTACAACGGCCGGCTGGGCAGGCAGCGGGCGGACCACATGCGGGGAGCGTGCTCGTGCGGCTGGCGCGGCGCGCGCCACTATCCGATCGACTGGGATCAGATGAACGACCGCCGCTACTACGACTTCGACCCTCCGGGCCCGTACGAGGACTGGCAGGCGCACATCGACGAGGTGGAGTCACGTTCGGTGCCGCTGCCCACTGAAGTGGCGGATCTGCTGGACCGGTTGGACGACCAGCTGACGGTTCTGGCCGACCGGGCGCCGCTGGCCGCGCTGAAGGCTGTGGCGTCACTGGAGCGCACCACCGGCCGTGTCGGCCGCGAGGCCGCCTGCGCCGCTGAGGCGGATGAAGACTCGTGGGAAGCGATCGGCCAGGCGCTCGGCCTGACCGCGAATGACGCCCGTTCACGACTGACCCGCTACTACCTCAGGCACTGACCTCACGGGCCACGACGACCCGAAGACACCTGTGCCGGTGGCGGTGCCGGTGCCGCGTGAGGGCGGCCGTGCGAACCCACCTGGCTCGCGCGGCCGCCCAGGTTAGGTCGCCGCTGCCTGGTGGGCGCCCCGAAAGCAAGATCAGCACCCCTCGCCGCCTGCGTGATCTCTATGCTGACGACATGTTCGATATACCTCTTTCGGCGCTTGAAGTCGCGATGGTCCAAACAGGCGCCCGGGCCGTGGACACCTTGCGCGACACCGCGGCGTTCGCACAGGGACTGGAACGGCTGGGCTACCACCGGATCTGGTACGCCGAGCATCACCACTCTCCGGCGATCGGCGCTTTCCCGCCCGTGGTGCTGACCGCGCACGCTGCCGCCTCGACCTCGGCGATCCGTCTCGGTTCGGGCGGAGTACTGGCCCCCAACCACGCACCCCTCACGCTGGCCGAGCAGTTCGGAACGCTGGCGGCCCTGCACCCGGACCGTATCGACCTGGGCATCGGCCGCGGCCCCGGCACCTTCGACGAGTCCATCGCACGGGCCCTGCGCCGCGGAGCCGGACCGGCGACGGACGCGGAGTACGAGGACGACGTGGCCGCGACGCTGTCCTTTCTGGTCGACGAGGTCGCCCTCGGCCCGCTGCCGGAACCGTGGCTGCTGGCCTCCAGCCCCGCCGGTGCCGCTCTCGCCGCGCGACTGGGCCTGCCGGTCGCTGTCGCACACCACATCCGGCCGGACAACACCCAAGCGGTGCTGGAGCGTTACCGGGCGGAGTTCACCCCGTCGCGCTGGTGCGAGCGGCCCCGGGTGCTGTTGTGCGTGGAGACGGTATGCGCCGAGACAGCAGAAGAGGCGACGTGGCGCGTCGGACCGATGAACGTCGTCAAGGCCGGGCTCCTGAAGGGACTGAGTGAGATCCCCTTCCCCACACCCGCGGAGGCGGCCACCCACCCGTTCACGGAGGAGGAGCGACGTGCACTGGCCGGCTTCCGTGCACAACAGGCCGTCGGAACGCCGGAAACCGTCATACACCGGCTCACGGAACTGGCCGACGAGACCCGGGCAGACGAACTGATGCTGACCACACCCGTCTACGACCTCGGTGACCGCATCCATTCTTACGAACTCATCAAGAAGTACTCCGGGGCCGCGGCAGCGTCCTAGGAACCAGGGTGGGAAGTGTTGGTCTCGTAGCTGCTTGACGGGTGTTTCGCAGGCCCCTGATGCTCGCCTTCCCAAGGGGGAGGGGAGGGTGCGCCGGGCTTCAGCAGGTAGCCGAGCAGGGCGGCCGCGCCATCCTTGGTTGCCCAGCGGACCTGCCCTGCCCTCCCCGGTTGATGCGACTGTCGGGGCTGCTTTTTGCGCGCGCCGCCGGCACTCGCCCCATCTCCCGCCTTCTCCACCGCTCACGTGCATGGTTCGGCGGCGGTGGGTTGGTGGACAGGTGGGATGGAGATCCTCCCGATCCGCTACTTCCTCAAGGTGGTCGACACGGGATCGGTTTCGGCGGCGGTGCGTGCCCTGCACGTCGCTCAGTCTTCGTTGTCCCGGCAGGCCCGTCAGCTGGAGTCCTTCCTGGCGTGCGAGTTGTTCGTGCGGCATCGCGGGCGGCTGCACATCAGTCCGGCCGGAGCCCGCCTGCTGCCCGTCGCCCCCGTGACCTGGTGACCCGGCATCATCAGGCGGTGGCGGTGTTGCGCACCCGCGCTGAGGGGAGAGAGCCGCGTCTGAGGCTTGCCTGCACGGTGACGGTGACCACCACCAACGACGTTCTCGCGCCCCTGGCCGCCGTCTCGCGGCACGCCGTGCTCAATCTGAGGGAGAGGCCCTTCCCGCAGCGATCGCCGAGACCGTCTCCAGCGGGCAGGCGACCTCGGTTTCTGCTCGCATCCGCGCGACTTCTGCGTCCTGACCTTTCCAGATGCGGGGGCTGCCTGGACGTCCTTTGCCCTGGCTGACTTCCCGCTGTGCGCGTTCGGGGGCGACTGTGCTGCGGTCGGCTCCGGCTGCGCGAATCCGGTCGGTTCCGGGCTAGGCGATTCCGGGCTTTCCCGGGCGGTTCCCGCAACGTGCTTTCGCCCGCTTCCTGCTGCGCGCCCCGTTCGTCTCCGCCGCGTGCATCATGGCGTCCACGGGGCCCCGCTGGGCTGCGCATGAACCTACGAAGCGCACTGGAGCGAGACGCCGCAGCAGGATTCGGCGACACCCCACGACCGGGGACACTCGGGTGCGCGCTCAGCCGGAGCCGGAGCCAGGCCCTTGCACCGACTGCCTGGATGCCGCGCCTGCGACCCCTGCCGAGAATGAAGCCCTGAGACGACTCCGGCAATTCTTCGCGGGAGGTGCCGTCTGCCGGTCAAGTCCACTCAACCAGTGCGGAGTACGCCCGCTCGAGGCCCTGCGTGTAGCCGGTCCCCAACTCGATGTAGACATGGCCGCTGACCGCACACGCTTCACGCAGGACAGTGCTCTGGTCCCTGACCCACGTGGCGATCTCGCGGTAGGTGGTGTCGTCGGCTCCCTCAAGCCAGTCCGGGGCTGCCCGCAGGTGTTCGGGAGTCAGCTTCGTATTTCCGAGGAAGACGGAGGCCAGAGGCAACCCGAGACCGGCAGCGGCCGTGGCGGCGGCCGGTGTGACGATGTCGCCCTCGATCACATAGCCGTCTTCGGGGTCGGAGTCATCGAGAGCCTCCGCAGATGCTCGGATGAACTCTAGGAGAAACGGCTGGGCGGGCACTGCCTTGTCCGGATGCGTACCGTGCCGCACACCGTGCTCGGGCGCAGCGCGCTGCAGCATCGACACCAGAGCATCAGTCGGACACCCCGGAAGGCCCGCCCGGTCCAGCAGCATCCACGCGAGGGTGCTCTTGCCCACCCGCGGCGGGCCACCAATCAGGTAGATCACCTCAAGACCGTACCTCGGGCGAGGACTTGGGCGATCTCGCTGAGGCCGGCTCGTAACGCGGGGGACCGGGCGGAGACTGTCGGGGGACGGTGCGTCGGTTGAGGTTTAGAGATTCCGCGGGTAGAGGACAAGGCGTCATGGTCGACGGGCTGGCCGTGTGTCCCAGCGTTGGCTGGTCCAGGCTTCGCGGATGAGGCGTAGGATCACGATGATCGCGGTCATCAACGCGAGCAGTGCGTTGATGACGACCGCTCAACGTTCCGTGCAGGACAGGGTGAAGTTGAAGCCGCGGCTGTACCAGGAGTTGGTGCGTTCGACGACCCAGCGGCGAGTGTGGTTGATCGGGGTCACGACGCCCTTGGGCTGGATCCGCCACTCGCAGCCGAGATCGGTCAGCAGTTTGCGGGTGACCGTGGAGTCGTAGCCCGCGTCAAGGTGCACCGTGATCTGCTCAGGCAACGCGAGCTCGAAACGCCCGAGCTTCTCTAGCGTCGGGCGCAGGAACGGGGGTCGGCCAGGTCCAGGCCCACGACACGGTCGTAGGTCTCCAACACGATCTGCTCCAGCCCTGCGAAGACACCGACCGCGATCCACTCGTTGCGTCGGTTCTCATCGTGGTTGCCGAGCACGATTGATCGGCGTGCTTCTCGTACGAGCCGCCGAAGACGAGTTTCGCGACGAGCTTGTCGAACACGATCCGGTCCGGGACCCGTTGGTTGTGACAGCCCCACGGATGTGTCTTCGAGATGCGGTGGCAGGAGGGCCTCGAACTGAACCCACAAGGGCTCGATCGCCCATGCTTCGACGGCGGGCACCGGTGCTCCGTTTTCAGATGTAGAGATGTGGGAGTCCCACGTCAGAACGGATCCCGGTGCCCGCGTCACATCAGCCTGACGCCCCTGCCGCGAAATCTCTTACCCATTGACCAAACTCGGGAACAGTCAGTGGACGTCAGCTACTTCGGTGCCCACGGGCACGTTCCGCTGCGCGTGGCCCTGCTGCTGGCCGCGGTGGCGGGCATCCTGCTCACCGCGCTGGCGGGCAGCCCCCGGATCATGCAGTTGCGCGCGACCGCCCGCAAGCACCGCCGGGCCGACCACAGGGCTGTGAAGGCCGAGGCCAAGGACTCGTCGAAGCTCGGCGGTAACCCGGACTACCGGGAGCCCGCCACAGGGTGCGGCTTGTAGAAGGACTCCTCCAGGTAGGCGGCCTCGTGCGGCTGGTAGGGCTCCTCCAAGTAAGCGGCCTCGTCTTCATCGAGTTCGACGTCCACCGCGGTGACCGCGTCGGCCAGCTGGGCCGGCTTGGTGACCCCGACGATGGGCGAGGTCACCGCCGGGTTGCGCATGACCCAGGCCAGGGCGACCTGGGCCGGGGACAGACCCCGCTTGCCCGCGATCTCGTGGACGCGCGCGGCCACTGACTGGTCCCCGTCGCGGTAGAGGATCTTGCCGCCCTCGTCGGTCTCGGCACGCGCCGTGGCGGTGTCCCGGGCCCGCGTCAGCCTGCCCCGCGCCAGCGGGCTCCACGGGATCACGCCGATGCCCTGGTCGGCGCAGAGCGGGAGCATCTCCCGCTCTGCTTCTCGGTGGATGAGGTTGTAGTGGTCCTGCATCGACACGAACCGGGTCCAGCCGTTCAGGTCAGCCAGGTACAGGGCCTTGGCGAACTGCCAGGCGTATATGGAAGAGGCTCCGATGTAGCGGACCTTCCCGGACTTGACCGCGTCGTGCAGCGCCTCGAGGGTTTCCTCGATCGGGGTGTCGTAGTCCCAGCGGTGGATCTGGTACAGGTCGATGTAGTCGGTCCCCAGTCGCTTCAGGGAGGCGTCGAGCTCGGCGAAGATCGCCTTGCGGGACAGCCCGGCGCCGTTCGGGCCGGGGCGCATCCGCATCCAGACCTTGGTGGAGAGAACGACCTCCTCGCGCCGGGTGAAGTCCTTGACCGCCTGGCCGACGATCTCCTCGCTGCTTCCGGCGCTGTACCCATTGGCCGTGTCGAGGAAGTTGACGCCGCCCTCGAGGGCCTGCTTGATGATGTCCCGGCTGGCGTCCGCGCCCAGCGACCAGGGCTCGCCGCCCCGGTCCGGCTCGCCGAAGCTCATACAGCCGAGGGTGATGGCGGAGACTTCCAGTCCGGTCGTTCCGAGTTTGACGTATCGCATGCTTCGAAGCTAGGAGTTGGAGTGCGCTCTAACGCAATACGTCTCGGTCCGGAATTCGGAGGCGTGAGGCATGTGCGCCCTGTCAGGTTTCGACCGTTTCGGCCAGACGCACCAGAGACCCCAGTGGTAGCGAGTAACAAACTGTCAATTCTCGGCCGAGCGCGTGGGGCACTACTCAGCCCCCCGACGGCAAACCACCCTCGCGGGTCCGTCGCCACGACCGATCATCGCTCGATCACTAAGAGATTCGCTGGTCCGGGCGGCGGTATCGCGGCGCTCGCGACGGCGCCCCTACCCGCGGGATCTCTTAGTCCGGCTTTTCGGCGGGGTTCGCGTCGCCCTGCTCCGAGCAGTCGGTGCAGCGGCTCCGCGGTGTGTTGAACGCGACGAATGCCCCACCGGTCGGACCGGCGGGGCATTCATGACCTCAGATCATGAGCAGTAGCCGCGTGTGCGGTACCAGCTTTCGGTTCACGCTGGTGCTCTGCACGAAGATCGTGAAGTCGTCGTTGTGGTCCGGCTTGATGCGAACTTCCTGGTCGGGCAGGCCGAGGAGGGCCCGGGCCTGCGGCCCGGTGTACACCCGGTCCGTTTTCTTCTCCAGCACAGCAATCTGCTTCCGTGCCTGGATCTTCTCCGACTTGCTGAGCTGATAGAACGCACAACCGGTTCGGTAGGTGTGTCCGCATTCGGTGACCCATTCCCGGATCACCGCTTCGCGAGCCACCGGAATCAGCTGGTATTCCGACGGGTCCACCGGGGTGAGGCCGGCTGCCTTTATGGTGTCCTTGTTGACCGCTTCGGCGCCCGTGGAGAACACCGCCCGCGATCCCCGGATGCCCTGGGCACGGCCCATCATAAAGTTTTCGGTTGCCTGCTGGATGACCTGCCCGGCCTCCTCCAGCCCCTGTGTGCTCGTGGCATCCCAGATGGCGATGTTGTCCTTCGGGAAGCCGCACTGCATGGCCTCGCGCTTGCCCATCTGGTCCGGCACCAGGACGGCCAGCGTCCAGTTGTCCTTCTGCGTCGCGATCATCTGGGACACGGCCTGCACCAGTTCACGCGGATCCTTGGCAGGGGCATCCAGGCAGCGATGACTTGCGTTCTCCTGACCGTCGGTCAGAACGAACGTCAGGAAGCTGTGGTCGCCGTAGAGTTGAGCGGTCTGCGCCAGCTCTCCCTGCGACTTCAGCGTGGCCGCCAGCAAAGCCGTCATGCCACCGACACGGTAGAGCTGCTTCAAAGACGGCATCCGCAGCACGTCCTTGTCGTAGATGACGCACTCCACCTTGTCCGCGAAGACGTACACCGTCACGCGGGTCTCCTGGTCCAATTCCTTCGACCGGCGGGCCAGATAGGCAATCTGCTGGTCGGCGACTTCGACGACCTTGCGGCTCAGGTGTGACATGGACGAACTGGCATCGAGCACAAGAGCAACGTGATTGATGTAGTTCTGGGTTCCGGACATGACTGGTCTCCCCCTCGTTCCGATTCGATGCTCCTACCTTCGCACCCACCACTGACAATCGATCTTGAAGACGAGGTGGGATGCCTGCACGCGGGCCTGCCACGGGTCCGTCCCCCCATGCCCTCAAGGAGAGGCGGCGTGCCAGGGCGCCGGGCCGCGTCACAGACCGGCCTGGGCCAGGACACCTCGGCGACCTGGCACCCGAAGTGGCCGGTTGAGGGTCCGCAGGAGTGTGTTGCCGAGGCCGTAGTGGCGGTAGATGTCCGCCGCTCAGACCAGGTGATGGGCAGGCGCAGGGTGTCGTCCGGGTCGCCGCAGCGCGGACCGTCGATCCGATTCCAGCGGTGGTGCTGGTTGGTGTCGTGGGCAGCCAGGGGGCCGATGACATACCCGTTCGCCTTCGGTGGGTACGCCCGCGCGTTGTCCGGTCGCTTCAGGCTCACCACGGCGGACCATCGAGCGGAAGTCGTAGTGGTTCTCCCTGCGGCATCCGCGCCACCTGGCAGGCCAGCCTCCGCCACACGATGGGTGGCGGTGTGTCATGACGGCCAGGTCGCCCCCTCCAGATTCCTGGGTGCCTGGGTGTCTGGGCGCCGAACACCCACGTCCATGGAAGGCAGTGCGCTGCCTGTCGCCGTCCCAGAGCCCTTGCAACCGCATGCCACAGGCCGTCGTCGCCCCCAACGTCCTCACAGCACGGAACTTGACAGGCCCAGCCATCAATACGGAACGCCGGTCGGTCGGCGAGCGTGTCGAGCCCGCTGTCGTGCTGCGCGAGTGGTGGTCCAGCTCGGCTGCGCGCAGCGCTTTGGCCGTGGCCTCGATGTGCGGGAACGGAACCTACGGGGGTGACCCCAGCGCGGGCCGTTCCCCATGAGAAGTCGCCGGGTGGCCGTCGAACCAGATGTGGTTGAACTGGCGCGTCGCGCGCCCTGTCGACCACTTCTCTCCAGAAGGCGGGCAGCTCGATGTCGTGCCGGAGCGAGGTGGCGGCGTCGACGCGCTGTCGTGGTCGAGTTCGCCCGTGGCGTACCAGCGAAAGGCCCGGACGCTGAGCTCCGCCTGCGGCGGCAGCGGCCGAGCCTCGCTGGTACACAGTGAGAGCGGGCCTGCTCACGGTCGAAGCCCACTCGCCCTGCGATCCGTGCTTGCCCAGCTGCTGCCGAGTCCCGCTACTAGGAGTTGTCTTCAAATGTCACGCCCACATCAGGAGCGATGCGAGGGTGACGGCGGCTTGGTAGGACTCGACGGTCTTGTCGTAGCGGGTGGC
>NZ_JBVHZH010000033.1:55914-102443 GCF_055574515.1 Streptomyces sp. NPDC029466 | reverse complement strand
GGTGGGCGCCCTGTCTCCGGGGGGTCACGCGGGGAGGGTTGCTGGTGGGGTGGGTGACGCCCCCCCCGTTCGGGGGAGGAGGGGGGGTGGGGGGCCCCCCCCCCCCCCCCCCCCGTGCCCTCGTGCCGGGCGATCTGGGAACCGGCCCAGTCCTGTCCGGGGTGGCTGGGTTCCGGTGCGCGCTGCGCGGCCGCTGCGCCGGCGGTGCCGGGCAGGCCGAGGAGGAGGGAGACGAGGGTGAGCAGGATCCCGGCCACGGTCGCGAGGGGACGTGCGGGGCGGTGGGGGGAGCCGGATCTGAGCACGGACATACGTGCCTCCGAAGATCTCGGTGGATGACCTGAGGGGGGAGGTACTGACGGCATGGCGCAGACGTGCTGACACGGAGGTGCGAGGTGCATGACGCCGCGGCGGGATACCCGGGCCGCTTGGTATGGCCATGCCAGAAATGACGATACGCGCGTAGACCGAGGTGACAAAAGAGGGTCCGTGGGCTGCCGTTGGTCTAATCCTGCGAAATACTGGCCGAGCTGCGGCTTCGACCGCCGCCGGCAGAAACTTTCAGGTGAGGAAACGCGGGAATGGGCGCTGACGTGCACAACACCGGAGCCGACGGGACCACGGCGGACGGTGAGCCGACTGGTGTGGACCACGTATTTCTCGCCCTGGAACGGGAATTGGCGGTATTTCTCCGCCGCGCCCGGGCCTCTTCCGGCGAACTGGCACGAGAGGTGCATCCCGACCTGGAGCCCGCCGCGTACGGCCTCCTCGTACGGCTGGCGGACGCCGGCTCCCAGCGCGCCACCGACCTCGCCGGCTACTTCGGGGTCGGCAAGGCCACGATGAGCCGCCAGCTGCACGCCTTGGAAAGGCTCGGCCTCGTCGCCCGCGAACCGGACCCGGCGGACGGCCGCGCGGTCCTGGTGCGCCTGACCGACGAGGGCCGCGAGCGCTTCACCCGCGTCCGCACCGGCCGCCGCGCCCAGTACGCCCGCCGCCTGGCCTCCTGGGACCGCGGCGAGGTCGCCGAGCTCGCCCGTCTGCTGCACCGGCTGAACGCGGAGCAGGAGAGCGACGAGGCGTAGGCGCGGTGCCCGCGCGGGGTTTGGGGCGACCCCGCGCGGACCCCGGCACAGCGCCGCATTCCCGCCGGTCGCGGCCGTGGTGGCCGCCGGACGGGGTTCGCCGCGCGGCCGTTCCCACCCGGCGGGAAAACATGCCCCGCCCGTCCGTGGTTGTCACGGCGCCACAAAAATCACCGCCGCATCGTCCCGCGCCTTCCCGCGCGGAAACGCCACGCCCGACGGGTCCGCCGCCTCCGCGGCCCGCACCCGGTCGATCAGCGCCTGCGGGCCCTGCCCGGCCACCAGGGCCACACAGTCCGCCCAGGAACCCTCCCGGAAGACCTCCACCCAGCGGCTCGCACCGTCGCTGAGCGCGGTCAGGGAGCGGACCTCGGCGCGCGGAGTACTGCCGGTCACCGCGCGGGCGGCCACCGACGGATCGGCGGCCGCCGTGAAGAAGCCGCCCTCCGCATTGCGCAGCGCCTCGACCGCCCGGCCGTACTCCCGGCCCGCCGCGGCCCGTTCCGCCGAGCCGCGGGGCAGCGCCCGTACGGCGGCCCGCAGCTCCCGGACCGCGGGCGGCAGTTCGTCCAGCCGGGTGTCGAGCACCGGCTCCACCGAGCCGTCCGTCCGCTCCAGGAGCAGCACCGAATCGGACAGGACCAGGTGCTCGACGCTGACCCCGGACCATCGTGCGGCGATCACGGTTGCCTGCGGAGTGCGGACGTGAGAAAGGTCACAGGAGTCCCGGTGGCTGTCGGCCGTCCGGGAGATGGCCGCGGCGAGCGCCTCAGTCAGCGTCATATCCCGGTGTGAAACCGACAGTTCGAGCATTGCGCCACCGAGCCGCGCGGTGAACCACGGCACCCCGTGGGTGCAGCCGTAGCCCTCCTCGGGTGGCGTCACGCCGTCCAGCAGGACCAGAGCTCCGCCCTGGCCGGAAGCCGGCAGAGCTACCGATGCGTAGTCCTCGTTTGGGTGTTGGGGGTCGCCCGGCTCGGTGGCGAGTGCGATGTGCATACCCGGAAGTCTGCCGGAGAGGGGGGTTCCGGCCCTGCCGGCGGGCACCGGTGGCGGCGTCGGAGTCCGGGCGGGGCGGGGGCTTACCGACGGTAGGGGGCGCCGGTCCTGCGGTGTGCGGGCGGGCATCTTTCCAGGACGGCGACGCATCTCCAAACCCGTTCGGGGGTTGCGCGGGGTTGCGGCCGAAACCAGTGGCGCACGGAAGTTGATGGTCAAACTCCGAGTGATGTTCACTCGTTCAGGTGGCCGGGCATGTGTTGCCGAGCCACTGCGCGGCGCCGGTGGAATGGTCGTTGCCCGAATCATGGGGTGAGGTCCGGACATTCGTCGCGACGCGCAGAGCCGGGCTGTTTCCCCTCGCGGAATGTGCGCTGCTGCGGTCTTCGCGCAGATCTGCTCCGCGAGCGGAGAGCGAGCCGGGTCCGCGACGCCATTTGGCGTGAGCAGGCGAGACAGGAATGCGAGCAGCGGTGCGGAAGATGCGGCTTCGAGGCGGCGCAGGGAAGCCGGGTTCACCGGCCGGTTCGATCCCGGGACCGGGCACGGGCTCGGCTCCTGGTAAGGGCCCCGGCACGAAGGGCGGTCCGGACGCGACGGGCCGTGACGAGAGCCCCACGGGACGGCGTCCCGCACGGGTGCGCAACCGGCTCGTCGGGGCGGTGGCCGTCGTGGCGGCCGCTGTCATCGGCGCCGGCGTCCCCGGTCTGACGGCGACCGCCGACGAGGCCAACACCGGCCAGCAACTGGTCGATCTGGCCGAACTGAACGCCCGCGCCATCGCGCTCGCGCACTCCCTCGCCGATGAACGCGACGGTATGACCGCCTACGCCGCCACCGGGCGGGGCGGCCGGGCCGCCGCGGGGACGGGTGCCGCCCGGGCCGACGCGGCCGCGGCCGCCCGGGCCCAGCGCGCCCGTGTGGACCGGCAGATCGACGAACTGCGCTCCGAGGCCCAGGACGCCACCGGCGACACCGCCGTGTACCGGGCCGCCGCCAAGGCGCTGGCCGCCCTGCCGCAAACCCGTCAAAAGGCGCTGTCGGGGCCGACATCGGCCGAGCAGATCTACGCCGCCTATACCGACGCACTCCAGGCACTCGGTGCGATCAGCGACGACATCGCCCGCGGACTGCCGGCCCGCGCGGACTCCGCCGACGCCGACACCCGCGCGCTGCCCGCCCTCGGCCGCGCCGCCGAACAGGCCGCGGGCGCCCGCGCGCTGCTGCTCGCCGGGCTCGACACGGGTGGCAGCCAGCCCCGGCTGGTTGCCCTGGCCCAGGTCGCCCACGTCCGCGAACAGGGCGCGCTGGGCGACTTCCGGCAGACCGCGAGCCAGGCCGCCCGGGACCGCTACGACCGCACCGTCACCGGCGCGGACGTCAACACCGCCGAGCGTTATCTGACCCGGCTGACCGACCAGCCCCGGCTGGACGCCACCGATCTGCGGCTCAACCACCGGCGGGTCCAGCAGACCCTCACCACCCGTATCGGCCTGATGCGGGGCGTCGAATCCGCCATGGCCACCGCGGACATCCAGCGGCTCGGCGCGCTGCGCGACGACGCGGTGACGGAGCTGGAGATCCGCATCGGGCTGGAAGCGCTGTGCCTGCTGCTGGCCGTCGGCGCCGGGGTATGGGCCGCCCGCTCCCTGACCCAGCCGCTCGCGGCGCTGCGGATCGGCGCCAAGCGGGTGGCCGCGGACCCGGCGCACGAGGAGCCCATCACCTACAAGGGCCGCAACGACGAATTCGCCACCGCCGTACGGTCCGTCAACGCGCTGCACGCCCAGGTCGGCGAGCTGGCACGGCGCACCAACGAGCTGGAGGGCGAGCGCAAGCGGCTGGTCGGCGGCCGGCAGCGGCTGGTCGCCGAGCGCGAGGTGCTCCAGGAGCAGGGCGAGACGCTCAAGGAGGAGATCGCCGATCTCACCGAGCGGCTGGCGGCCCTGCGCAGCGGGGTGCACGGCCGGTTCGTCAACCTCTCGCTGCGCACCCTCGGGCTCGTGGAGCGCCAGCTCGGCGTCATCGAGTCGCTGGAGGAGAGCGAGCAGGACCCGGAGCGGCTGGAAACCCTCTTCAAGCTGGACCACTTCGCCGCGCGGATGCGCCGTAACAGCGAGAACCTGCTCGTCCTCGCGGGCGCGGAGCAGCACAGCACCAACCACCAGGGCCCGGTGCCGCTGCTGGACGTGCTGCGCGCCGCGATCAGCGAGATCGAGCGCTACGACCGGGTGCGCATCCAGTCGCTGCCGCCGCACTCGCAGGTCGCCGGGTTCGCCGCGGACGACCTCAGCCACCTGGTCGCCGAACTCCTGGAGAACGCCACCGGGTTCTCGCCGCCGAACGCCCATGTGGAGCTGTCCGGCTGGCTGCTGGAGAGCGGCGAGGTCATGCTCTCGGTCCAGGACGAGGGCATAGGGATGACCTCGGAGCGGATGGCCGAGCTCAACGAGCGGCTGGCGGACGTCGACGCCGCCTCGTCCTCGGAGACCATCGACGAGGCGCTGGGCCTCGGGCTGTACGTCGTGGTGCGGCTGGCCGCCCGGCACGGCGTCCGGGTCCAGCTGCGGGACGCCAAGCAGGGCGGCGTCACCGCCGTCATCGTGCTGCCCGGCTCGATCCTGCCCACCCGCCCCGCCCCGTCGGCCGCCCCGGCCACCGCGCCCCAGTCCGTGGCGCACACCCCGAGCCTGCCCGGCTCGGTCGCCGAGGCGAACTCCAACGCGCTGCCGACCCGGGCCGCGCGGCCCGAACCGGCCCCGGCGGCCCCGGCGGCCCCGGCCGCGCCCCCGGCCCAGGACGCCCCCCGCACCCACGGGCCCGGCGCCGCACCGGCCACCGGCCAGGAGGACGCCCCGGACGCGGAACCGGCGCCCGCCGCCGACCCGTTCGTCGCCGCAGCGGAGCGCGCGATCGACGCCGCCGGACTCGGCGCCCCGGACAGACCGGCCCCGGCGCCCGCCGTGCAGCAGCCGTCCGGCCCCACCACCCAGGCCGCATCCCAGGCGAGCCCGTACGGCCCGCAGTCGCCCGGCCCGTACGGCGCCACCACCAGCGGCAGCGGCGAGCATGTGCGGCCCGGGGAGGAGCCGCGCCCGGCCGCGGACCCGGCGCCCAAGGGCAGCGGCCGGCACGCCGCCCCGGCCCCCGGGCCCACCACGTCCGACGCGCCCGCGGCCGACCCGTACGCCATCGGCCCGGACCAGCACACCCGGGCCGGGACGGACGCGGCACCCACGGAGGCGGCGGCACCCGCCGACGCGTCCCCGGCCGGTACGCCGGCCGACCCACAGACCGCTGCCGCCCCGTCCGAGGGGAAGCAGCGGACGACCATGGGGCTGCCCAAGCGCACGCCCAAGGTCGTGGCGCAGCAGCAGGCGCCCGCCGCCCCGCGCAAGAGCGGAGCGGCCAACGCCGAGGCGCTGCGGCGCCGGCTCGGCGGATTTCAGGCGGGGGCGCGAGTCGGCAGGCGTGATGTCGAGGCCGAGATCGCGGAACGTACAGCGGAGCAGACCAGCCCACAGACGGACACCGACGGAGCGGGGGCCCCGGGAGAGAGCCACATTGTCGAGGAGGCACGCGATTGAAAGCGCAAGCGCCCACTGCTTACGGCCAAGGGCTGAGCAGCCAGGCACGGAACCTGCACTGGCTGCTGACCAACCTGGTGGACGAGGTGCCGGGCATCCGCTCGGTCGCGGTGGTCTCCTCCGACGGTCTGCTGCTGCTGTCGTCCGACCCGGACCGGGTGGACGAGGCGGCGGCAGGGCCGGGCGGGGGTGACGGTCCCCGGGGGTCCAGCGCGGACCTGGCCACCATCGTGTCCGGACTCGGCAGCCTCACCAACGGTGCCGCGAAGCTCATGGACGGCGGGCCGGTCAAGCAGACAATGATCACGATGGACGAGGGCAGCGTGTTCGTCATGGCGATCAGCGACGGTTCGCTGCTCGGCGTGCACGCCACCCCGGACTGCGACATGAACGTCATCGCCTACCACATGGCGCTGTTCGTCGGCCGGGCCGGCCACGTCCTCACCCCCGAACTCCGCAGCGAATTGCGCAAGTCGATGGAGAACGTCCAGTGAGCGAACGTAGTGAGCGACCCGTTATGGGGTGCCTGCTGAGCGGATGCGAGGCCGAGCGAAGCGAGGTTTCGGCATGAGTAGTCACAAACTCCCCGTACGCGGGGACCGGAAGCCCGCGCGCGTGCGGCCGTACTCGCTCACCGGCGGCCGGACCCGCTTCGGCCATGTGCTGCTGGTCGAGACGTTCGTGGCGGCACTGGAGGCCCCCGAGGAGCGCCGTGAGCTGACCTCCGGCGGCTGGGGCGACCGGGTGATGCCGGAGATGCGGGCGATCGTCGAACTCTGCCGCCGGATGCGCTCGGTCGCGGAGATCTCCGCGCTCCTCAAGATGCCGCTGGGCGTGGTCCGGGTACTGCTCAGTGACCTCGCCGACCAGGGAAAGATTCGCGTCTACGGCACCGGGCACGGCTCCGGCCGGCCCGACCGCGCGCTGCTCGAAAGGGTGCTGAGTGGACTTCACAGGCTCTGACACGATATCGGCCGGATCGACGGCGGCCGCCGGTTTTGTGGGTCAGGCCGGTTCAGCGGCCGCGGCCGCCGACGCGGGGCTGCAGAGCTGGCAGACGGACCGCTCGCAGGCACCGATCGCCACCAAGATCGTGGTGGCGGGCGGCTTCGGCGTCGGCAAGACCACGTTCGTCGGATCGGTCTCGGAGATCACCCCGCTCCAGACCGAAGCGGTGATGACACAGGCCAGCGCCGACACGGACGATCTGACCGCCACCCCGGAGAAGACCACGACCACGGTCGCGATGGACTTCGGGCGGATCACCCTCGACCAGGAACTGGTGCTGTACCTGTTCGGCACGCCCGGACAGCAGCGCTTCTGGTTCATGTGGGACGACCTGGTGCGCGGCGCGATCGGCGCGATCGTGATGGCCGACACCCGGCGCCTGGAGGACTGTTTCCCGGCGCTCGACTACTTCGAGAGCTGCGGGCTGCCGTATGTCGTCGCGGTCAACCACTTCGAGGGGACCGAGGCGTACGCCGTCGAGCATGTCCGCGACGCGCTGACCGTGCCGCCGCAGGTACCCGTAGTGATCATGGACGCCCGGGAGCGGCCCACGGTGATCCAGTCGCTGCTGGCGCTGGTCGGCCACGCCCTGGAGACCGCACCGGAGTGACCGGTGGACAAGGTCTCGCTCCTCCCCCCCACTCTCCCCGAACCACCAGCAGTAATAGAGAAGAGCCCGCTATGCGGAAAATACTCATCGTCGGAGCCGGCCAGTCCGGTCTCCAGCTCGCCCTGGGCCTCCAGTCGCAGGGCTATGAGGTCACCCTCATGTCCAACCGCACAGCCGACGAGATCCGCGCCGGCCGGGTCATGTCGACGCAGTGCATGTTCGACACCGCGCTCCAGCACGAACGCGACCTCCAGATCAACTTCTGGGAGAGCCAGGCCCCGCGCATCGAGGGCCTCGGCGTCTCGGTCGCGGCGCCCGGCAGCCACGAGGCGCCGGAGGGCTCGCAGCGGGCCATCGACTGGGTGGGCATGCTGGACGGCTACGCCCAGTCCGTCGACCAGCGGGTGAAGATGGCCGGCTGGATGGAGACCTTCGCGCAGCGCGGCGGCCAGCTCGTCATCCACGGGGCGGCCGTGTCCGACCTCGACTTCTTCGCCAGTCGCTACGACCTGACGCTGGTCTCGGCCGGCAAGGGCGAGCTGGTGTCCATGTTCGGCCGCAACGCCGAGCGTTCCCCGTACGACGCCCCGCAGCGCGCGCTGGCCGTCGCCTACGTCCACGGTCTGGGCCCGCGCCCCGAGCACCCCGACTTCGACGCGGTGCGCTGCAACCTGGTGCCCGGCGTCGGCGAGCTGTTCGTCATGCCGACGTACACCACCTCCGGCCGCGCCGACATCCTCTTCTGGGAGGGCATACCCGGCGGTCCGCTGGATGTCTTCCAGGGCGTCAAGGACCCCGATGAGCACCTCGCCGTCACGCTGGAACTGATGGAGAAGTTCCTGCCCTGGGAGTACGCCCGCGCCACCAAGGTCGAACTGACCGACGCCAACGCCACGCTGGCCGGCCGCTACGCCCCCACCGTGCGCAACGCCGTCGGCCGGCTGCCCTCCGGCGGTCTGGTGCTCGGCGTCGCGGATGTCGTGGTCGCCAACGACCCGATCACCGGCCAGGGCTCCAACTCGGCCTCCAAGTGTGCCGCCTCCTACCTCGCCTCCATCGTGGAGCGCGGGGACCAGCCCTTCGACGAGGACTGGATGCGGACCGCCTTCGAGCGGTACTGGACCACCGCCCAGCACGTCACCAAGTGGACGAACGCGATGCTGGCGCCGCCGCCGGAGCACATCCTGAACCTCATCGGCGCGGCCGGGCAGCTGCAGCCGGTCGCCGACCGGTTCGCCAACGGCTTCAACGATCCGTCCGACTTCGAGAACTTCTTCTACGACCCGGAGAAGACGAACGCGTATCTGGCGTCGTTGACGAAGTGACGGGCCCTCCCACGTTTTCGGGAGCGGCAGCCGTGTGTGTCCCTCCCCGCTTTTGGCGGGGAGGGACTTTCTGTTGCCGGGGCATTCCGGGTCAGTGGGGCTTGCGCCAGGGCCACTTGGGTCCCGTGGAGGGTTTGCCGGCCGGGTCGTACTCGTACTTCCAGCCGCTGGGCAGGCCGAGGCGGCCCACCCGCGCCGGGACGCGCCGGTAGAAGTGGACGGTCGGGGGGCGGCCGTCGTCGTGTGGTTCGGGCACCTCGTACGTCTTGGGCGGCTGGCCTGTCATGCCGACCAGTACGGGCAGGACCCGGCCGTCCAGCGGGCCGCCGACGAAGAGGGTGTTCTCACTTCTCACGTCCTCAGTGTCACACCGGCCCGGCCCGGCGGCCGCTCACAGCAGATGCGCGGCGTCGCTCACGACGGGCAGGGTGCGGCGCGCCAGATCGCCGGCCGGGCCGTCGGAGGTCTCCAGCTTCAGCGCCGCCCGGGCCACCCGGGCGGTCTGCGGGTCCCCGGCCGCGGTCGCGGTGAGCAGCGCGATGAAGTGGTCGACCAGCCAGTTCCGCAGCTCGTCGAGGGTCGGCTGCTTGTCCTCGTCGAGCCAGATCAGTGAGGCGGCCTCGACCGCGGTGATCCACATCCGGACGGTCATCCGCAGCCGCAGGCCCGGCTCCGGTTCGCCCAGGTGCCGCAGGATCTGATCGGCCGCGGCCCGCCGTACCTCGTCGACGATCGCGGTCGTACGGGTGGTCTCCACGACGCTGCCGCCCTGGAGGAGCGCGCTGAACCCGGCGTCGTGCTCGTCGACGAACGCCAAGTAGCGGTCCAGCGCGCGTGAGAGCCGCTGGGTGAGCGGCCCGGTGTCCGGCTCGGCGAAGCAGCGCTCCAGGATGTCGGCCGCGCTGCGCAGCGCGGCCTCGTACAACTGCTGCTTGCCGCCGGGGAAGTAGCGGTAGACCAGCGGCCGGGAGACCCCGGCGGCCAGGGCGACATCGTCCAGGGAGACGTCCTCGGGCGCGCGCTGGGCGAACAGGTCCAGCGCCGCGGTGAGCAATTGGCTGCGGCGCTGCTCCACGCTCAGCCTGCGATAGGCGGGTCGGGGTACTGCTGGGGCGGTGCCGCTGCCGTTCATGAACAGCAGCGTAACCGGCCCGGATGTCGGCTCGTACAGGTGCTCGGGGTCTACGGGGCCCATTCCGTCCGCTTCAGGCCAGCAGGCCCGAGCTGCGCCACAACCGGCGGCCCATACCGCGCAGTACGCCGATATCGTCCAGGAAGTCGGTGAGCCGCCGGGCGCCGGACTGCATCACCTCGCGGCGGTGGCCACTGGCCCTGACCTGGGCGACGGCCGCCCGCTTGTCCAGCCCGACCTGCGCGTAGACCTCCGGATTGACGAAGGCGAGGGAGAACACCCGGGCCGCCTCGCCGGAGCTGATCCGGGTCAACTCCCGCTCCCAGCGCGGCGCGGTGACCATCTGGCGGCGCAGCTCCTCACGGGCGTAGCGCACATGCCGGGCCTCCTCGACGACATGGATACGGGTCACCCCGCGCACGATGCTCTGCACCCGCTCGTCCGGGAAGGTCAGCCGCTGCATCCAGTCCAGGATCTCCTCGCCGAGCAGGGTGCAGGCGAACGACCCCGGGGTGGTGGAGACCGTCTTGAGCACGCGGGCGAGGTTGTGGTGGAGGCGGGAGACCGGATACGCCGGTGCGCCGCCCTTCTGGATCATGCGCGCGAACATCTTGGAGTGCCGGCACTCATCGGCGATCTCGGTGAGCGCGTAGCGGACATGCGCGCTGGTCACCGGCTTGTCGTAGATGTGCCGGACGAGCAGCTGCATCAGGATGATCTCGAACCAGATGCCCAGCGAGGCGAGCGAGGCGGCCTCGTGCCGGGACAGGTCCTGCTGCTGCTCCAGGGACATCTTCCGCCACAGCGGGGTGTCGTAGAGCGAGACCAGCTCCGGCGGCCAGAACCACTTGCCGTCCTCCAGGGGAGCGTCCCAGTCGAGTTCGGTGTCGGGGTCGAAGGAGTGCTTGGCGGAGGAGTCGAGCAGTCGCTCGGCAACCTGTTCCCGGTCCTTGAGCAGACCGAGGGCGTCCCGCAGCACTTCGGTGTCCGTCTCGGTCATCGCGGTGGGCGCGCTCGTCATCGCTGTGGCTACCTCGCTCTGGGGTCGGGGCCTGTCCTGCCCGCGGTCATCTCTTATGAGACTGCGCGTCAGCAAGCTCGTCAATCCCCCGTGCACGACTTATTGACCCGTCGGTAAGAAACGTGTGAGCCTGCCAACGACCGCCCATGACAAGGCGTTTGGCGACCGTAGGAGGCGTCCGTGTCGACCCGAGAGCTCTACGTGCAGGACCCAGGCGACCCCGTGTGGAAGGTGCCCGCCTCCGGTGCGGCCCGCTTCAGCTGGGACTACGACGACGGACGCGAACGGCTGCTCGCGCTCTACCAGAAGGGCAAGGACAAGCAGTGGGACGCCAATCTGCGGATCGACTGGGACCTGGAGGTGGACCCCCAGGACCCGCTCGGCACCCCGGATGAGTCCATGTCCCTGTACGGCACCAAGTACTGGGACAAAATGACCGAGAAGGACCGCGGCGATCTGCGCCGGCACTACACCTCCTGGCAGTTCAGTCAGTTCCTGCACGGCGAACAGGGCGCGATGGTGTGCGCCGCGCGGATCGTCGAATCCGTTCCGGACCTCGACGCGAAGTTCTACTCCGCCACCCAGACCATGGACGAGGCGCGGCACGCCGAGATATACAGCCGTTTCCTCCAGGAAAAGATCGGGATGCTCTACCCGGTCAACGACAACCTCCAGGCGCTGCTTTCCGACACCCTCAGGGATTCGCGCTGGGACATGCCGTACCTCGGTATGCAGGTGCTGATCGAGGGCCTGGCGCTGGCCGCCTTCGGCATGATCCGCGACACCACCACCAAGCCGCTGCCCAAACAGATCCTCGCGTACGTCATGCAGGACGAGGCGCGGCATGTCGCCTTCGGGCGCATGGCGCTGCGCGACTACTACAAGCAGCTCACCGATGCCGAACTGCGCGAACGCGAGGAATTCGTCATCGAGGGCTGCTATTTGATGCGCGACCGGCTGCGCGGCCTGGAAGTCCTGGAGAACTTCGGCGTGCCGCATGACGAAGCCGCCGAATTCACCGAGAACTCCGAATTCCTGCACCTCTTCCGCAAGCTGCTCTTCAGCCGCATCGTGCCCTGTGTGAAGGACATCGGCCTGTGGGGCGAACGCCTCCAGCGCGCCTACGTCGACATGGGCGTCTTCGAGATGGGCGACTCCAACCTCGACCTCCTCATGGCCCAGGACGAGGAACTGGCCGAGAAGCTGGACGCGGAGCGCTTCGCGGCCGAGGAGGAGGCCCGCACGGCCGAGGTCGCGGCGGCCATCGAGCAGGGCGCGGAGGACTGACCGCCGGGCGGCCGGACCTCCGCCCGGCCGTCAGGGGGCCCCGCCGGGAAGCCCGGCGGACAGAAAGCCGAGCACCTCGCGGCCGAGCGCGTCGGGATCGGCGTACGGCAGCGAGTGGTGCGTGGCCCCCGCCAGGGTCGCGATCCGTACGCCCGCCAGGGTCCGTTCGGCCCGGGCCGCGACCCGGCGCGGATCGTGCGTCCGGCTCCGCCCGGCCGGCAGCACCAGGGTCGGTACGGCCCGGGTGGCATCCGGTCGCGGTCCCGTGACCACCTTCGCGCTGCGGAACTCCACGGCGCCCAGGCCCATCAGCCGCACCAGTTCGGGCGCCGGCGGCGCACCCCCGGTCTCCCACTCCAGGAACCGCCGGGTGCTCCGTTCCCCGGGCCGTACGAACAGCGGCAGCGCCCGCAGCAGATACGACGGCCGGAATCCCGCGAAGCACTGCGTCGGATCCAGCAGTACCAGCCGGTTCACCCGCCCCGGCCCCGCGTGCCCGGCATAGCTCAGCGCGAGCCACCCGCCGTACGAGTGCCCGAGCAGCGCGGCCGAGGTCAGCCCCAGCCCGCTGAACACCCCGTCGAGCCAGTCGAGCAGATCCGCCGGCCGCCGCAGCGCCCGCCCGGTGTGCACGCTGAGCCCCGGCCCGCCCATCTGGTCCACTGCGTACACCCGGTGCGTACGGGCGAGCGGGGCGGCGAGCGCGTACCAGACGGCCGAGGTGGTGCCACCGCCGTGCAGCAGCACCAGCGGCGGACCGTCGGCCGGGCCGCACACGGTGACCCGGGTACTGCCGAATTCCGACGGCAGATCGAGTCGTTCCACCGGGACCCGCCACAGCGCCATGGCCTGTTCGTAGGCCGCGCGAAAGGCCGCGGTGGGGGCGGGCGCAGGGGTGTCTGCTGTCATGGTGCACCTCCGGGACGAGACGAAGAGACGCACGAGGCCGTCACTCCTGCCTCGCTCGGCAAGTATCTCGCTGAGCGAGGTAATAATGCGGAAGTCCGGAAAGAAAGGCGGCGGTGCATGGCGAAGCAGCAAGTGGCGGACGAACCGGCGGGGATGGACCTGGTCCATCTGCTGCGGGAGGTGACCGTGCGACTCGACCTCGCCGGAGCCCGGTTCGCCGGCCGCAACGGCCTGCACCCCACCGACCTCCGGGCCCTGATCAGCCTGCTGGACGCGGCACGGGCCGGCGAGGAGTCCACCCCCGGCCGGCTCGGCGACCGGCTGGGCCTCAACTCCGCCGGCACCACGGCACTCATCGACCGCCTGGAACGGCTCGGCCTGCTCCGCCGGGTCCGCGACACCCGCGACCGGCGCCGCGTCCTGCTGGAGGTCGACGACCGCGCCCTCGCCCTGGGCCAGGACTTCTTCGGCCCGCTGATCGACCGCACCCTCGCCCTGCTCGCCACCTTCGAGGCCGGCGAACGGGCGGCGATCCGGCGGTTCCTGAGCGGGGTGGGGGAGGCGGTGACGGAGGAGGGGGCGTAGGGGCGCCTGAAGGGGCGCGGGGAACTGCGCGACCGGCCACGACGTGGCCGCGGACGCAGGACGGCGGACGGCGCCCCCGCACGTCCCGCGGAACGTCAGCGCTTGCCCGACCGCGCCAGCCGGCGCCCCTCGTGCCGGGACACCTCGATCGGACGGCCGAAGCAGGCCGTCATCCGCTCACCGGTCAGCACCTCGTTATCGGGCCGCGGGCCTGCACCCGGCCGTCGCGCAGCAGGCCGACGCCCTCCAGGGCGGCGGTCACCCGGGCGGCTTCGGGGCCGGCCGCGGTGCGGTCCGTCCGGACGGCGGCACGGGATCGGCGGACTCCCGGGGGCGCGAAGGCGGCGAAGGCTGCGTGGCGCTCATCGCCGCAGATGAGCTGTGTGGGGCATCTTTCTGTGCGGGTGTCCGATGCGCGGACCCCGGTGGAGAGCGGCAGCGGGGCGCGGATCCCCGGCCGCTACGGCGCGGGGAGCCCCGACAGCGCCCGCGCCCGGGTGGTTACGGCGCGGACAACCCCAACAGCCCCCGCACCCGCACGTACTTCGCCGTCAGCCGCTCGCGCGTCGGCGCGTCCAATACGGCCAGCCGGTCCGGATCCGCGTTGTGCGCCAGATCGGCCTCCTTGACCAGCAGCGCCCCCGGCGTGGCCAGAATGCGTGCGGTGTACTCCTCGACCGGCTCGCCCGCCCGCTTGGTGACGGCCAGGATCATCGCCTTGACCGCCGCACTCAGCGCCGCACCGGCCAGCCACTCCTCGCTCAGCGCCCCGTCCTCGACCGCGTCATGCAGCCAGCCCGCGGCGATCTGCTCGTCACTGCCGCCCCGTTCGCGTACGCCCGCCGCGACCGCGGCCAGATGCTCGGCATACGGGCGGCCCGCCTTGTCCGTCTGCCCCGAGTGCACGCGCCGCGCCAGCGCCTCCACTTCGGCCAGGGACAGCAGCGGGGGCGGGGCGGGCTCCATGGGCGGGATCGCGTCAGCCATGGGGCCATTGTGACGCGGACGGCCCGGTACGCAGCAAGGCGCCGGCCAAGGCATCTCAGCGCACCGCCGCCGCCATCACCGCTTGCGCGATCGGCGCCGCGCTGCCCCCGCCGCTGATGTCCGCACGGTCGGCGGCCGCGTCCTCGACCACCACGGCCACCGCCACGGCCGGCTCGAAGCCGTCCTTCGCCCGCGCCCAGGAGATGAACCAGGCGTACGGCGTTCCCTCGTTGCGCACCCCGTGCTGCGCGGTACCGGTCTTGCCGCCGACCGTCACGCCCTTGATGGCGGCCCGTTTGCCGCTGCCGTGCGCGACGACGTCGATCATCATCTCCTGGATCTGCTGGGCGGTGACCGGACCGATCACCTGGCGGGTGGGGCGGTGCGGACCGGCCGCGATCATGACCCCTCCGGCATCGGTCACCTTGTCGACGAGCGTCGGCGGCGCCAGCCGGCCCCCGTTGGCGACCGTCGCCGAGACCATCGCCATCTGGAGCGGCGTGGCGGCGGTGTCGTACTGCCCGATGGCGGACAGCGCGACCTGCGAGGCATCCATCCGGGTATCGAAGTTGCTCGGCGCGACCGGCGAGGGGATGCGCAGCCGGGGGTCGTTGAAGCCGAACCGCCGGGCCATGCCGGCCATGTCCCGCAGCCCGATCCCGGCGCCCAGCCGCGCGAAGACGGTGTTGCAGGAGGCCCGGAACGCGTCCTTCAGCGGGGCGTCCTCGCAGCCCTCCGCGGCATTGCCGAGCAGGGTGGCGGTGCCCGGCAGCGGGTAGGGATCGGGCGAGTTCGTCGGGGCGTCGATATCGGTGACCTTGCCGCTCTCCAGCGCGGCCGCCGCGGTGACGACCTTGAAGGTGGAGCCGGGCGGATAGGTCTCCTGAAGCGCCCGGTTGAGCATCGGCCGCGGCCCGGCAGCGTTCAGCCGGCGCCAGGCCGCGCCGACCGCGGCGTCGTTGCCGGACAGCTCACCCGGGTCGTACGAGGGCGTGCTCACCAGCGCCAGGACCTTCCCCGTACGCGGCTCGATCGCCGCCACCGCCCCCTTCTTACCGCCCAGCCCGTCGAACGCGGCGCGCTGCATCCGGGGATCGATGGTGGTGTGCACACTGCCGCCCGGCCGGTGGGTGCGGGTCAGCTGGTCCCACCAGGGGAAGGTGGCGAGCCGGTCGTCGAAGCCGGACAGGATGCCGTCCTCGGCGCTCTCCAGCAGCGAGGTCCCGTAGGTCTGCGAGGAGTAGCCGGTGACCGGCGCGTACAGCGGTCCGTCGGTGTAGGTGCGCTCGTAGCGCAGCCGCCCGCCGCTGTCCCGGGAGCCGGTGACCGGCCGTCCCGCGACGAGCACGGCCCCGCGCGGCTGCTCGTAACGGGCGATCACCCCCCGGCGGTTGGCCGTATTGGCGCCGTAGCTCTCCGTCTTGAAGACCTGCACCCGCGCCGCGTTGACCAGGAGCGCGACGAGGAGCAGGAAGGAGAACGCGGCGGTGTGCCGAATGCAGCGGATCAACGGCCCGCCTCCGGTGACGCGGTGTCATCGGCGGAGGCCGGGGGCTGGTTCTTCGCCTGGGACCGCGTCGGCTTCAGAAACCCCACCACCCAGCTCCGCGCCCCGAACCCCCCGGCACTTCCCCCGTCCTGCGCCACCAGGCTCCTCGTCGGGCTCCCCGGAGAACTCCCCGCCGACGCGCCCGCGCCGGCCCCGCCACGGCTCCCCGCACCCGCTCCGCCACGGCCGCCCACGCCGCTCCCCGAACCGCTCCCCTCCGGCCGTGGTGCCCGCGCCCGATCGCTGATCCGCAACAGCAGCGCGATGATGATCCAGTTCGTGACGACGGACGACCCGCCCTGCGCCAGAAACGGCATCGCCATCCCCGTCAGCGGAATCAGCCCCGTCACCCCGCCCGCGATGACGAAGACCTGAAGGGCGGGCAGCGCCGCCAGCCCCACGGCCAGCAGGCTGCCGAACGGATCCCGCAGCCCGAGCGCGGCCCGGTAGCCGCGGGCCACCAGCAGCGCGTACAGCAGGAACAGCGCGGTCAGCCCCGCCAGCCCGAGTTCCTCGCCGAAGGTCGCCAGGATGAAGTCGGACTTCATGGCGAAGCCGATCAGGTACGAGTGGCCCTGGCCGAGGCCGGTGCCGAGCATCCCGCCGGCCGCGAAAGCGAACAGCGACTGGGCGAGCTGACCGGGCCCCCGGCCCGCCGCGATACCGGCGAACGGATGCTGCCAGTCCTCGACCCGGCTGTGCACATGCGGCTCCAGCGTGCCGACGGCGGCCGCCCCGACGCCGGCCAGGATCAGCCCGACCGCGATCCATCCGGTCCGCCCGGTGGCCACGTACAACAGGACGACAAAGATCCCGAAGAACAGGAGCGAGGTGCCCAGATCCCGCTCCAGCACCAGCACCGCGACGCTGATCAGCCAGATCGCCACGATCGGCCCGAGCACCCGGCCGGTGGGCAGCCGCAGTCGCCCCATCCGGCGGCCCGTGTGGGCCAGCGCGCTGCGGTTGGCGGCCAGATAGGCCGCGAAGAAGACGGTGATCAGCACCTTGGCGAACTCGCCCGGCTGAATGGAGAATCCGGCGATACGGATCCAGATCTTCGCCCCGTTGATCGCGGGGAAGAGGATCGGCGCAGCCATGAGCACCAGCGCGAGCGCCGCACAGACATAGGCGTACCGCTGGAGCACACGGTGGTCGCGCAACAGCACCACCACCCCGATGAAGAGCCCGACGCCGACCGTCGACCACATCAGCTGGGTGGGCGCGGCATGGTCGCCCGGGGTGTCCAGATCGAGCCGGAAGATCAGCACCAGCCCGAGCCCGTTGAGCAGTACGGCGGTGGGCAACAGCAGCGGATCGGCATACGGGGCGCGGAAGCGGACGGCGAGATGCGCGAGCAGCGCGAGCCCGGCGAGCCCCGCCCCGTACCGGACCGCACCGCCCGGCAGCGCATGCCCTCGGGCCAGCCCCACGACGAGGTACCCGCAGACGCTGATCAGGACCGCGCCTGCGAGGAGGGCCAGTTCGATGCCCCGCCGCTTGGGCAGCAGCGGCAACGGGGGAGGGGTGTCCGCCGGGCGCGCGGCCGCCGCCCTCGCCATTGCCGTCATGCCTGGCAACGTAGCAAGCGGCGGCCGCTATTTCCGTTATGTCCGATGCGACGTTCGGGGTGTACGCAGCGGCGCACCGCCTGGGCGCACCGCCTGGGCGCGCCGCCTCAACGCCGCCTCAACACCACCGGGGCTCCGCCCCCTCGTTCACGATGTCCCGCGTCGAGGACCAGACGTACGAGGCGTCGCTGAGCTTGTACCAGACCGGGTTGTCCTCGATGAGCTGCCCGTTGAGCCGGCAGGAAATGCCGACGACGGACCCGTACTCCTTGAGGCCGATCGCGCGGAACTCGGTACTCGGCCCGGTACGCAGCACCAGGCCCTCCTTGGCCACGACCCGCCCCTCGTACTCCGTGCGGTCGTTGCCCTCACTGTCATGGGCCGCCAGGGCGGGATCGGCCGCGAGGACCCCGGCGAGCGCACCGGACAGAAAGCAAAGAGCGAACGTGCCGAACTTGCCGGACTTCGACTTCGGAAACATGCGCTTCCTCCTGCGAAGGGAGAGTCCCAGGGGAATCCCTGTGGGGTGAATCGAGCGGAGTCGCCGGGCGTCACTCAACGGACGGGCCGGGGCGGACGCCCCGCCGGTGCGGTGCCTGTCGCACCCTTCCCCGGCTGCGAGTGCGGCATCTCCGCCACGCGCCGCCCTCTCGCACCGCGCCGTACCGCCTGCCTCGCTCTCCTCTCACGCTAAGGAGGGCGCGGAGAGTCCGCAACTCATCACACTCTGTGATCGCGTGGGCGTGCCGGCCTACTGGAAGCGCCAGTTCACCGCACCCACCCCCTGGTCCGCGCGGACGGAATGACGGCGGAGCCGGACGATCGCCTCGCCGCTCCGGGCAACGCGTAGCGGCGAACGCGTGTCTAAGGGGGCGGGGCGCCCATCCAAGGGAGGACTCGGGGCGGACTCAGGGAGGACGCAGGGAGGAAGCGAGGACTCAGGGAGGAGTCAGGGATGAACCAGGGGCCTCCCAGGGGCATCCCGGGTTGTTCCGTGAACGCCGCCAATGGCACTTTGTAAACTCGTCCAGACCGAATAGAAGAAGAAGGCCGAGGCCGAGCTCGTCACGCTGATGCGGACGACCGAAGACTCCGGTCAATGGCATGGACCTGTGCCATGACCACCGCAAGCGAGGGGCTATGGCGTACGTCACACCCGTAGACGCCGAGTGGGGGTTCCGTGCTGTCCCGGCTGTCTTGGGCCGCCGAGCGCGGGTGACCGTCCCCCTCGACGAAAGGCAGTATTAGCGTCATGACGACTCTCCGTTCCCGGATCATCGCCTGGGCCGGCCGCATGTATCTGGCGAGAACACAGAAGAAAGGCTTCGACCTGTCTCGAATGTCTTTCTTGCCCGAGTCCGTCCTGATGCCATTGCGGCGTGACGGCCTCAACCCGGTGGGCGATTTGGCGGCCGTCCGGGAGCGGGAGCCCGTCAGCAAGCTTCCCGTGCCGATAGCCGCCAACGTCTGGCTGGTCACCGGCTACGACGAGGTCAAGGCGGTGCTGGGAAAGGCCAGTGCCTTCAGCTCCGACTTCACCAACCTCGTCGGCAAGGCCGGCGCCGGTGCCGAACAGAACCCCGGCGGACTCGGATTCGCCGACCCGCCCGTGCACACCCGTCTCCGCCGGCTCCTGACGCCCGAATTCACCATGCGGCGCCTCGGGCGGCTCACACCCCGTATCCATGAGATCGTCGAGGAACGCCTCGATGCGATGGAAAAGGCGGGAAAGGACGGCGACCCGGTCGACATCGTCCACTCTTTCGCCCTCCCCATTCCTTCCCTCGTTATCTGCGAGCTTCTCGGCGTCCCTTATGAAGACCGCGCCGACTTCGAACGCCTCAGCGCCGCCCGTTTCGACCTTTTCAGCGGAGCGAACGCGTCCTTCGGCGCCATATCTGAATCCCTTTCCTATTTCCGGGACATCGTCAAGAAGCAGCGCGAAAACCCGGGCGACGGCCTGCTCGGCATGATCGTGAAGGAACACGGCGACACCGTCAGCGACGAAGAACTGGCAGGTCTCGCCGACGGCGTCCTCACCGGCGGCTTCGAGACCACTGCCAGCATGCTGGCCCTCGGCGCCCTGGTCCTCCTCCAGGACCCGAAGCACTTCGCGGCCCTCCATGACGGCGACGACGTCGTCGACAGCTATGTCGAGGAACTCCTCCGTTACTTGACCGTCGTACAGGTCGCCTTCCCGCGCTTCGCCCGCGAGGACCTGGAAATCGGCGGCGTCCAGATCGCCTCCGGAGATGTGGTGCTGTGCTCACTGAGCGGTGCGGACCGGGACGGCAAACTGGGCCCGGAAATGGAACAGTTCGACCCCACCCGCAACGTTCCCTCCCATCTCGCCTTCGGCTACGGAATTCACCGCTGCGTAGGCGCGGAACTGGCCCGCATGGAACTCCGCGCCGCCTACCCCGCCCTGGTACGCCGCTTCCCGAACATGCGCCTCGCCGCCAAACCCGAGGACCTCGAATTCCGCAAACTCTCCATCGTCTACGGAATCGAATCCCTCCCGGTCCACCTGAACAGCTGACCCCACCCCTGCGCCCCTCCTGACCGGGCACTTGGCCGAGGCGCCGGGTGCCCGGTTTTGCGGTGTCCGGACCGCGCCCGGCCGCCCCTCCGTCCACCATGTGACTCACCGTCAAGTGACGCAAAGTGCACAGCGTTCCGGCCGCCGGCTCAGGAACTCCCGGGACACGCCCTCGAATACGACGGAGAAGTGGTCCGGTACGCGTACGTACCGGGACCCACGGGCCCCGTCCCTCTCGCTCCCCCAAGCACGCCGGACACGGTGCGTATCCGCTCCCGTCACAGCAGGTGCTCGCGCTTCATGATCGGGCACGCGCGGACATGAAAAGACCCCGCCCAGCATCTCTGCGCTGGCGGGGTCTTCAGGCACCTCATCCAAGGTGCCCCCGGCAGGATTCGAACCTGCGCACACGGCTCCGGAGGCCGTTGCTCTATCCCCTGAGCTACGGGGGCGTTGCCGCCTGTGTTCTCTTGGCGACGGGTAGAACACTACCAGCTCTGATGGGGTGTTCATGAACAGGTTTCGTCGGTGGCGGGTACGGGGGGTGTGGCCGGGTGGCCGGGCCCTAGCGCATCCGAGGGCAGTGGCGCGTGACGCTCGGGGAAAGGTCCCTCACATGGGGGCGGAAGTGGGGAAAACCGGGACGCAGTCGCAGGTGGGGTCCTAGTCTCATGGTGTGCCTGGCTTGTCCGGTCGGATCCTTGTTGTCGACGACAACAAGGTGATCCGCCAGTTGATCAGGGTCAATCTCGAGCTGGAGGGCTTCGAGGTCGTGACCGCGGCTGATGGTGCCGAATGTCTGGATGTCGTGCACCACGTGAGACCTGATGTCGTGACCCTTGATGTCGTGATGCCGCGGCTCAACGGTCTGCATACCGCGGCGCGATTGCGCTCCGATCCGCGGACGTGGGACATCCCGATCGCCATCGTCAGTGCGTGCACCCGGGGTGAGGTGGATAACGGCGAATCGGTGGGCGTGGACGCTTTTCTCGCGAAGCCTTTCGAGCCGGCCGAGCTGGTGCGGATCGTGGGGATGCTGGTGCGCGAGGGGCGGCAGCGGCAACGGGAGCGTGGGCCCGAGGGCGGGGCCGAGGAAGAGGACGGGGAGAGCGACGGGGGCGGGGGAGTGGAGGGGCGTGGTGCCTCGCCCGGTGAGGTCGCGGCGCCCGGTGGCGTCGGCATGGTGGACGCGGGCGGGGAGTAGCCGGAAGAGGTGACCGAGCGCCCTGGAGCGTCACGTGGAGTGTCCACAGGGCGAAACCGGGTCGCATGGGTACCCCAGGTCTCCCATACGCTTGTCCTGTGACCCCGGCTGAGCTCTCCCGTACCGTCCTGCGCTCCGTGCGTGGTGCGGTGGAGGAGCAGGAGCTCTCCGTGTCCGTGCCGGCGCGGATCGTGGTGCAGCCGCCGCCGCGGCCCGGGTGTGGGGACTACGCCTCCAATGTCGCGCTCCAGCTCGCCCGGCAGGCGGGGCGGCCGGCTCGGGAGGTCGCCGAGATTCTGCGGAAGCGGCTGAGCGGAAGCGCCGGGATCGCCCGGGTCGAGATCGCCGGGCCGGGGTTCTTGAACTTCACGCTGGGGGACGGGGCGCAGCTCGCGCTGGTACGGGAAGTGCTGGCGCAGGGGGACGCGTACGGGGGAGCGGCTGCGGGCCGGAGCCCGGTGACGGCTGACCCGGCGACCGACTCGGCGGTTGACCCCGCGGCCGGCTCGGCGGGTGACGCCCGTGCCGCCGTCGTCGCCGAGGCGCTGGCGCGGATCGACGCGGTGGCGGGGCCCGTCGGCCACCGCCAGGCCGGTGGACAGCCCGCCCTCGCGCCCGCTCCGTACGACCTGGCCACCCTTGTCGCCCGCCTCGGCGCCGATGAAGCGCGCTGGGTGTTGTTGCGGCCGGCCGCGCAGGATCCGGTGCGGGTGCCCGAACGGCCCGTGCAGCGGGAGAGCAATCCGCGGTTCCGGGTGCAGTACGCGCAGGCGCGGGCACGGGCGCTCGGGCGTTATGCGCGGGAGCTGGGATTCGGGAGCGAGCCGGGGGACGTGGGTGCTCCGGTTCGGGGGCAGGCCGCGGACGACGGCTCGTCGGACGGGGCCGGGTCCGCCGCGCAGGCCCTGAAGAGCTTTCACACCCTCCTCGCCACCTACCCCTCCGCCGTCGAGAGCGCCGCGCGGCTGCGGGCGCCGGACCGGGTGGTGCGGCATCTGGAGGCGACGGCGGACGCGTTCTTCCGGTGGCATGACGTCTATCCGCCGCTGCCCGTCGGGGAGCAGAAACCCTTGGCCGTGCATCGCGCCCGGCTGGCCCTTGCCGAGGCCGGCCGGACGGTGCTCGCCAACGGCCTGCGTCTGCTCGGCATCTCCGCTCCCGAACACCTCTGAACGATTTTGAGGGGATCTCCACTGTCATGAGCCGTTCCGCGCACCCCGCAGGACCCCGGCACGCCGATGTGCTGCCCGAGGGGCACTACGCCGGGCCGCCCGCCGATCTGAACATCCTCGACCCGCAGGTCTGGTCCCGTACGGTCCAGCGTGACGCCGACGGTGTGGTCACCGTCGGCGGGCTGGATGTCGCCGCGCTCGCCGCGGAATTCGGCACCCCGGCGTATTTCCTGGACGAGGACGACTTCCGGGCGCGCTGCCGGGCCTGGAAGGACGCCTTCGGGCCGGGAGCCGATGTGTTCTACGCCGGGAAGGCATTCCTGTCCCGGGCCATCGTGCGGTGGCTGCACGAGGAGGGCCTGAACCTCGACGTCTGTTCCGGGGGCGAGCTGGCCACGGCGCTGGCGGCCGGAATGCCTCCCGAGCAGATCGCGCTGCACGGGAACAACAAGAGCACCGAGGAGATCACCCGGGCCGTCGAGGTGGGCGTCGGGCGGATCGTGCTCGACTCGTTCCAGGAAATGGTGCGGGTCGCTCATGCCGCGGAGCGGCTGGGCAAGCGGCAGCGGGTGCAGATCCGGGTCACGGTCGGTGTCGAGGCGCATACGCATGAATTCATCGCGACCGCGCACGAGGACCAGAAGTTCGGTATCGCGCTGGCCGGTGGGCAGGCGGCGGAGGCCGTGCGCCGGGCGCTCAAGCTGGACGGCCTGGAGCTCGTCGGAATTCACAGCCATATCGGGTCGCAGATCTTCGACATGGCGGGATTCGAGGTCTCGGCCCGCCGGGTGGTGCAGCTGCTGACCGAGGTACGGGACGAGCACGGCATCGAGCTGCCCGAGATCGACCTGGGCGGCGGCCTCGGTATCGCGTACACCTCCGACGACGATCCGCGCGAGCCGCACGAGATCGCCACCTCGCTGGGCGACATCGTGCGCCGGGAGTGTGAGTCGGCGGGGCTGCGGATGCCGCGGCTGTCGGTCGAGCCGGGGCGCGCGATCGTGGGCCCGACGGCCTTCACGCTGTACGAGGTCGGCACGGTCAAGGAGCTGGAGGGGCTGCGGACGTATGTGTCCGTGGACGGCGGGATGTCGGACAACATCCGCACGGCGCTCTACGACGCGGAGTACAGCGTCGCGCTGGTGTCGCGCACCTCCGACGCCGAGCCGATGCTCGCGCGCGTGGTCGGCAAGCACTGTGAGAGTGGCGACATCGTCGTGCGCGATGCCTTCCTGCCGGCGGATGTGGCGCCGGGGGATCTGCTCGCGGTGCCGGCGACCGGTGCGTACTGCCGTTCCATGGCGAGCAACTACAACCACTCGCTGCGGCCGCCGGTCGTAGCGGTCAAGGACGGTGCGGCCAGGGTGATCGTCCGGCGGGAGACGGAGGAAGATCTCCTGCGGTTGGATGTCGGGTAGGGCCGGATCGCCGGATCCCGACCTCGGGTGAAATAAATGTCTCGGCATCTGGACGACGGGCGGAAACTGCCGTCCGGTGCGTGAGACTTGTGCATGAGCAAGCTGGAATTCGCTGATCGATGAGAAGCAGAGGTCGAATGATGCGTACGCGTCCGCTGAAAGTGGCGCTCCTGGGCTGTGGTGTTGTCGGCTCAGAGGTGACGCGCATCATGACGACGCACGCCGACGACCTCGCCGCCCGCATCGGTGCGCCCGTGGAGCTCGCCGGGATCGCCGTCCGCCGCCCCGACAAGGTGCGTGCGGGCGTCCCGGCCGAGCTGGTCACCACCGATGCGACCGCGCTCGTCAAACGCGGTGACATTGATGTCGTGATCGAGGTCATCGGCGGGATCGAGCCGGCCCGCACGCTGATCACCACCGCCTTCGAGCACGGCGCGAGCGTGGTCTCCGCCAACAAGGCACTGGTCGCGGCGGACGGTGCGGCGCTGCACGCGGCGGCCGAGACCAATGGCGCCGACCTGTATTACGAGGCCGCCGTCGCCGGCGCGATCCCGCTGGTGCGGCCGCTGCGCGAGTCGCTGGCCGGCGACAAGGTCAACCGGGTGCTGGGCATCGTCAACGGCACCACCAACTTCATCCTCGACAAGATGGACTCCACCGGAGCCGGCTACAGCGAGGCCCTGGACGAGGCCACCGCGCTCGGCTACGCGGAGGCCGACCCGACCGCCGATGTCGAGGGCTTCGATGCCGCCGCCAAGGCCGCGATCCTGGCCGGTATCGCCTTCCACACCCGCGTGACCATCGACGATGTGCACCGCGAGGGCCTCACGGAGGTCACCGCGGCCGATATCGCCTCCGCCAAGCGGATGGGCTGCACGGTCAAGCTGCTGGCCATCTGCGAGCGGGCCGCGGACGGCGCGTCGGTGACCGCGCGGGTGCACCCCGCGATGATCCCGCTGACGCATCCGCTCGCCTCCGTCCGGGAGGCGTACAACGCGGTCTTCGTCGAGGCCGAGGCGGCCGGGCAGCTGATGTTCTACGGGCCGGGCGCGGGCGGTGCGCCGACCGCCTCCGCGGTCCTCGGTGACCTCGTCGCGGTCTGCCGCAACAAGCTCGCCGGAGCCACCGGGCCGGGCGAGTCCGCCTACACCCGGCTGCCGGTCAGCCCCATGGGCGCGGTCACCACGCGCTACCACATCAGCCTCGATGTGGCCGACAAGCCCGGCGTGCTCGCGCAGGTCGCGAACATCTTCGCCGAACACGGCGTATCGATCGATACGGTCCGTCAGCAGGGCAAGGACGGCGAGGCATCCCTCGTCATCGTCACCCACCGAGCGGCGGACGCGGCCCTGTCGTCGACCGTCGGGGCACTGCGCGAGCTGGACACCGTGCGCGGTGTCGCCAGCATCATGCGGGTCGAAGGGGAGTAAAGGAACCCATGTCTGCCAATTCCACCGCGAGCCGTCAGTGGCGCGGAATCATCGAGGAATACCGTGACCGGCTGCCGGTCAGCGACACGACCGAGGTCGTCACCCTCCGGGAGGGCGGCACCCCCCTCGTCCCGGCGCAGCTGCTCTCCGAGCGCACCGGCTGCGAGGTGCACCTCAAGGTCGAGGGTGCCAACCCCACCGGTTCCTTCAAGGACCGCGGCATGACGATGGCCATCACGCGCGCCAAGGAGGAGGGCGCCAAGGCGGTCATCTGCGCCTCCACCGGCAACACCTCCGCCTCCGCCGCGGCCTACGCGGTCCGCGCCGGCATGGTCTGCGCCGTCCTCGTCCCGCAGGGCAAGATCGCGCTCGGCAAGATGGGCCAGGCGCTGGTCCACGGCGCGAAGATCCTCCAGGTCGACGGAAATTTCGACGACTGTCTGACGCTGGCCCGGAGCCTCTCCGACAACTACCCCGTCGCACTTGTGAACTCCGTGAACCCGGTGCGCATCGAGGGGCAGAAGACCGCGGCCTTCGAAATCGTCGACATGCTCGGCGACGCCCCCGACATCCATGTGCTGCCCGTCGGCAACGCCGGCAACATCACGGCGTACTGGCGGGGCTACAAGGAGTACGCGGCCGACGGCATCGCCTCGCACACCCCGCGGATGTGGGGCTTCCAGGCCTCCGGCAGCGCGCCGATCGTGCGCGGTGAGGTCGTCAAGGACCCGACCACCATCGCCACCGCGATCCGCATCGGCAACCCGGCCTCGTGGTCGTACGCCCAGCAGGCGCGGGACGAGTCCGGTGGCTTCATCGATGATGTGACCGACCGTCAAATCCTGGCCGCCTACCGCCTGTTGGCGGCGCGGGAGGGTGTCTTCGTGGAGCCCGCCTCGGCCGCCTCGGTGGCCGGTCTGCTCAAGGCCGCCGAAGAGGGCAAGGTCGACCCGGGCCAGCGCATCGTCTGCACGGTCACCGGCAACGGTCTCAAGGACCCGGACTGGGCGGTGGCCGGAGCGCCGCAGCCGGTCACGGTCCCGATCGACGCGGACGCCGCGGCCGAGCGCCTGGGCCTCGTCTAGGACCCGGCGGCCGTACGGGCGGATACGCGGGTACGGCACACGGTGACGGGGCGGCTCGCGCCCCGTCATCCCCCGCGCAGCAAATTGCGCAAAGGCTGCAAAGATCACCGAAGGCAGCGTCGGGGCACAGGAAGGCGCGCGACACGCATCGTGCGCCTCCTGTGCGCCCTGTGTCGCGACAGAACCTTCCTTCGATAGGCTGGCAGCCAACTCCCCTCCCCACGGCATAACGCAGTGGTGTTCAGGGCAGGTCAGAACAGACCCCAGGAAGCCGGCCGGGCACTTCGGTGCCGCGGCGCTCCGGGGCAGTACCGCAGCATCAATCAAGGAGAGTCATCGAGCGATGGCCGGTCCCGCGTTCCGCGCCGCCGCCGTCCGGGTGCGCACCCCCGCTACCAGCGCCAATCTCGGTCCCGGCTTCGATGCCCTGGGTCTTTCCCTGGGCCTGTACGACGATGTCGTGGTGCGCGTCGCCGACTCCGGACTGCATATCGACATCGCAGGTGAGGGTGCCGACACCCTCCCGCGCGACGAGAGCCATCTGCTCGTACGGTCGATGCGTGCCGCCTTCGAGCGGCTCGGCGGGCAGCCCCGCGGCCTGGAAATCGTCTGCGCCAACCGCATCCCGCACGGCCGCGGCCTGGGGTCCTCCTCGGCCGCCATCTGCGCGGGCATCGTCGCCGCCCGGGCCGTGACGATAGGCGGTGAACAGAAGCTCGACGACGCCGCGCTGCTGGAGCTGGCCACCGAGATCGAGGGCCACCCCGACAATGTCGCCGCCTCGCTGCTGGGCGGATTCACGCTCGCCTGGATGGACACCGGAACCGCGCATGCGATCCGGATGGATCCCGCTGATTCCATCGTTCCGGTGGTCTTCGTGCCCGGGAAGCCGGTGCTGACCGAGACCGCCCGTGGACTGCTGCCGCGCACCGTCCCGCATGTGGACGCCGCGGCCAACGCCGGCCGCGCCGCACTGCTCGTCGAGGCCCTGACCAGGCGCCCCGAGCTGCTGCTCGCCGCGACCGAGGACCGACTCCACCAGGAGTACCGCGCCCCCGCGATGCCGGAGAGCGTGGCCCTGGTGAACCGACTGCGCGCGGACGGCGTCCCCGCAGTCGTGTCCGGTGCGGGCCCCACGGTGCTCGCACTGGTCGAGGACGCGGCGGCCGAGAAGGTCGCGGCACTGGCGGGAGAGGGGTGGGCGGCCAACCGGCTGACCCTCGATGCGGCGGGCACCTGCGTGCTGCCGCTCGCCGGGTGATCACGCGGGTGATCGACGATTGCCGGTCTTGGAGAGGGGGAATGTTTGTTGGACCCGGTAGTGTTAACCTCAAGTCAGTACTCGACGCCTGAGTGGCGCGGTGCTTCGTGTCCCCCATAGGGACCACTTTCTTCCGGGAGCCTCCCAAACTGCTCGGAGCAATGGCCTGAGCAGGTGTGAGCACGCTCCGGAATCGGCGTGACGACATGGGCCACTCTGCATCTCTTCACGCCGGCGCCATGAACTGATCTCTCCGCCACTTCCGGCGGGACCACCGCCCCGGCACCGGTCCACCAGACCAAGGACCCAGCCGGACAGCACAACCGGTCGCCGAGCCAGACAGGCCGACGCCCGCTCCAGGGAAGGACCCTTCGTGAGCGACACCACCGATCTGATGGGCGCGCGCACCGATGGCAGTGCCACCGCGCCCGCCACGGACGCTCCCGCCGCGCCTGCTACCACGCGGCGCCGCCGTTCCGGCACCGGCCTTGACGGCATGGTCCTGGCGGAGCTTCAGCAGGTCGCCTCAGGCCTCGGTATCAAGGGCACCGCGCGGATGCGCAAGAGCCAGCTGATCGAGGTCATCAAGGAAAAGCAGGCCGGAGGCTCAGGCTCCGCCAAGGCCGACGCGCCTGCCGACACCGAGACCAAGCCCAAGCGCCGGACGACCTCCAAGGCCCGCACCGGCGACGACGGCGCGGAGCAGGCCGCCGGCAAGGCCGCCAAGTCCGCCAAGGGCGACAAGGCCGCGGACCAGGCCCAGCAGCAGATCGACATCCCCGGCCAGCCGGTCAGCGACGAGCAGCCGGCCGGCGAGCGCCGCCGGCGTCGCGCCACCTCCGCCGCGGGCAGCCCCGAGGCCGCCTCGGGCGACCTCAAGACCGACACCAAGGTCGAGGCGAAGACCGAGGTCAAGGCGGAGGCCAAGACCGACACCGCGGTCTCCCCGCAGGAGACCGGCGAGGGCCGGCCCGGCAAGGGCGGCGAGCGCCAGGACCGCGGCGACCGTCAGGACCGCGGCCAGAAGGGTGACCGTGGCGACCGCGGTGACCGTGGCCAGCGCCAGCGTGACCGCCGCAAGGGCGACGCCGGCGACGGCGGCGGCCAGGGCGGTCAGGGCGGCCAGCGTCAGCGGGACCGCGGCGACCGCCGTACCGATGACGACGACGACTTCGAGGGCGGCCGCCGGGGCCGTCGCGGCCGCTACCGCGACCGCCGGGGCCGTCGCGGCGGCCGTGAGGACTTCGGCAACGAGCCGCAGGTGTCCGAGGACGATGTCCTGATCCCCGTCGCGGGCATCCTCGACATCCTCGACAACTACGCGTTCATCCGGACCTCCGGCTACCTGCCCGGTCCGAACGACGTCTACGTCTCGCTCGCCCAGGTCCGTAAGAACGGTCTGCGCAAGGGTGACCACGTCACCGGCGCGGTCCGCCAGCCCAAGGACGGCGAGCGGCGCGAGAAGTTCAACGCGCTGGTCCGCCTCGACACGGTCAACAGCGTGGCGCCCGAACAGGGCCGCGGACGGCCGGAGTTCGGCAAGCTGACGCCGCTGTACCCGCAGGAGCGACTGCGCCTGGAGGGTGAGTCGGGCGGTCTGACGACCCGGATCATCGACCTGGTCACGCCGATCGGCAAGGGCCAGCGAGGGCTGATCGTGGCCCCGCCGAAGACCGGCAAGACCATGATCATGCAGGCGATCGCCAACTCGATCACCCGCAACAACCCCGAGTGCCACCTGATGGTCGTCCTCGTCGACGAGCGTCCGGAAGAGGTCACCGACATGCAGCGGTCGGTGAAGGGCGAGGTCATCTCCTCGACCTTCGACCGCCCGGCCGAGGACCACACCACCGTCGCCGAGCTGGCCATCGAGCGCGCCAAGCGCCTCGTCGAGCTGGGTCACGACGTGGTCGTCCTGCTGGACTCGATCACCCGTCTGGGCCGTGCGTACAACCTCGCCGCCCCGGCCTCGGGCCGCATCCTGTCCGGTGGTGTCGACTCGACCGCGCTCTACCCGCCGAAGCGCTTCTTCGGTGCGGCGCGCAACATCGAGGACGGCGGCTCGCTGACCATCCTGGCCACCGCGCTGGTCGAGACCGGCTCGCGGATGGACGAGGTGATCTTCGAGGAGTTCAAGGGCACCGGCAACCTGGAGCTCAAGCTCGACCGCAAGCTCTCGGACAAGCGCATCTTCCCGGCGGTGGACGTGGACGCGTCCAGCACCCGTAAGGAAGAGATCCTCATGGGCAGCGACGAGCTCGCCATCGTGTGGAAGCTGCGCCGGGTGCTGCACGCCCTGGACCAGCAGCAGGCCATCGAGCTGCTGCTGGACAAGATGAAGCAGACGAAGTCCAACGCGGAGTTCCTGCTCCAGATCCAGAAGACGACGCCGACCGCGGGCAACGGCAACGACTGACGCCCGCCGGGCGCGTCCTGGCGCCGTACACCGAGCCCCCCTCGCCCTCACGGGTGAGGGGGGCTTCGTGCTGGGCGGCCCGTACGGCACGGGCCGCGGACGGTGATCTGTGACCTGAGCCGCACACCGAGGACTCCCGCAAGGGCGCGCTTGAGACCTTCCGCACAGATCCGTGGGAACCCACACGGTTCCAGCCATGGCGGAAAAGGGACGGAAAGCCCAGGTCGGGAAGGCGAAGGTCCCGGGGCCGTCCGCCCGGCCGCCGCGGATTTCTAAGAAAGCGCTCATGACCCGCTGTGCAACCCTTCCCGTCGACCTCCCGTCTGACAAGGAGCAAAAGGCCGTGGCAGCACTCCGCACGGCGGCGGCGAGGGGCAGCCGAGCGAACGAGGACTGAGGAGCAGATGGCGGACAGCAGCGGGAGCGCGAAGACGGCCGAAACCCGTGGCCGCTCCATACGTCCCAAGGGGCGCCGGCGCAAGGGGCCGACCCGACGCCGCCGAGTAGCGACCATCACGGTGTGCGCGTTGACCAGTGTGGTGCTGCTCGGTGGTGCCGGACTCGGCTACGTCTACTTCAAGCTCAACGGCAATCTGAAGGGCGTCGACATCAACGCCGCCCTCGGACACGACCGGCCGAAGAACGTCGACGACGGGTCGATGGACATCCTCGTGATGGGCTCCGACTCCCGCGCCGGCAAGAACAATGAGTACGGCAGGGACGAGGGCGCCGCGCGTTCCGACACGGCGATGATCGTGCACGTCTACAAGGGCCGTAAGAAGGCCAGTGTGGTCAGCGTCCCCCGGGACACCATGATCAAGCGCCCCGACTGCTCCAAGGACGGCAAGGACGTCCCCGGAGCGAACCGGGCGATGTTCAACACCGCGTTCGAGGTCGGCGGCCCGGCCTGCGCCGTGAAGACCGTCGAATCGATCAGCGGCATCCGGATGGACCACTTCGTCGAGGTCGACTTCACCGGCTTCAAGAAGCTCATCGACGCGCTGGGCGGGGTGGAGATCACCACCAGCAAGGCGATCGACGACAACAGCAGCCATCTGCATCTGAAGCCCGGCACCCACACGCTGGACGGTGAGCACGCCCTCGGCCTCGTACGGACCCGGCACGGCGTCCCCGGCGGCGACGGCAGCGACCTCGGCCGCATCCAGCTCCAGCAGACCTTCATCAAGGCCCTGCTGAAGCAGGTCAAGAACATCGGGCTGCTCACCAACCCCACCAAGCTCTACGACATCGCCGACACGGCCACCAAGGCCATCACCACCGACACCGACCTCAATTCGGTCAGTGAACTGACCGGGCTGGCCAAGAGCCTGGGCAACATCGGTGCGGAGAACATCGACATGGTGACGATGCCGGTGACCTACGACCCGCAGGACCCCGACCGGGTGCTGCCGCTGACCAAGCAGAGCCGCCAGGTCTGGGACGCGCTCCGGCAGGACAAGGAGATCCCCAAGTCCGCGATCAAGGGCTCGGCCGGTGACAAGGGCGGCACGGACAACTACGTGAAGTAGCCGATGTCCTGTGGTTCCGGGGCCCGGCGGCCCCGGAACCGCACGGGGAATAGTTGCGGCCGCACCCCGGTTTTGGGAGATACGGCTAGTCCTGGCAGACTGGACCGTCGGCCCCGGTTCACGTGACGCAACCCGCGACACGACCCGGTGCACTCCCGAACCTAGGAGAATCCCTTGAAGCGCGACATCCACCCGGAGTACGTCGAGACCCAGGTCAGCTGCACCTGTGGCGCGTCCTTCACCACCCGTAGCACGGTCGCCAGCGGCACGGTCCGCGCCGACATCTGCTCCGAGTGCCACCCGTTCTACACCGGCAAGCAGAAGATCATGGACACGGGCGGCCGCGTGGCCCGCTTCGAGGCCCGCTTCGGCAAGGCCGCCGCTGCCAAGAAGTAGCGACCCTCAAGGCGCCGGTTCCCGGTCGCCCCTGCTCAGGGGTGACCGGACCGGCGTTTTGTCGTCCTGGCCCTTGGCTCCCGTACGGGGGTCCCGGGGCCCGCGGCGCAGCACCCCCGACGGGCCGGCGCCCCGGTACTCCGGTCATCACAGCAGCCAGTAGAGGAACTCCACGATGTTCGAGGCGGTCGAAGAACTGATCGGCGAGCACGCCGATCTCGAGAAGCGGCTGGCCGACCCCGCGGTCCACGCCGACCAGCGTGAGGCCATGCGGCTCAACAAGCGCTATGCCGAGCTGACCCCGATCACCGCGACGTACCGCGACTGGAAGCAGACCGGCGAGGACATCGAGACCGCGCGCGAACTCGCCGCGGACGACCCGGACTTCGCCGACGAGGTCAAGGAGCTCGACGCCCGGCGCGAGGTGCTGACCGAGAAGCTGCGGCTGCTGCTCGTCCCGCGCGACCCCAGCGACGACAAGGACGTCATCCTTGAGGTCAAGGCCGGTGAGGGCGGCGAGGAGTCCGCGCTGTTCGCCGGCGACCTGCTGCGGATGTATCTGCGCTACGCCGAGCGGGCCGGCTGGAAGACCGAGATCCTGGAGGCCAACGAGTCCGACCTCGGCGGCTACAAGGACGTCCAGGTCGCCGTGAAGACCAAGGGCGGGGGCGGCGCCACCGAGCCCGGACAGGGCGTCTGGGCGCGGCTGAAGTACGAGGGCGGGGTGCACCGTGTCCAGCGGGTGCCCGCCACCGAGTCGCAGGGCCGTATCCACACCTCAGCGGCCGGTGTGCTGGTCACGCCCGAGGCCGAGGAGGTCGAGGTCGAGATCGGCCCCAACGACCTGCGGATCGACGTCTACCGCTCCTCCGGCCCCGGCGGCCAGTCGGTCAACACCACCGACTCCGCGGTGCGCATCACGCACCTGCCCACCGGCATCGTCGTCTCCTGCCAGAACGAGAAGAGCCAGCTCCAGAACAAGGAGCAGGCGCTGCGCATCCTGCGCTCCCGGCTGCTGGCCGCCGCCCAGGAAGAGGCCGAGCGGGAGGCGTCGGACGCCCGGCGCAGCCAGGTCCGCACGGTCGACCGCTCCGAGCGCATCCGGACGTACAACTTCCCGGAAAACCGCATCTCGGACCACCGGGTCGGCTTCAAGGCGTACAACTTGGACCAGGTGCTCGACGGCGAGCTCGACCCGGTCATCCAGGCGTGTGTCGACGCCGACTCGGCCGCCAAGCTCGCCGCCGCCCAGTAAGCCCGCACGACCCGGTACGCCCCGGCCGGTCGACGGCGAACCCGCACATGAAGACGCAGCGCACTAGGAGGAAGGCCCCGTGAACCTTCTGCTCGCCGAGGTGGCCCAGGCCACCCAGCGGCTGGCCGACGCCGGTGTGCCCTCGCCGCGCTTCGACGCCGAGGAACTCGCCGCGTTCGTGCACGGCGTCAAACGGGGGGAGCTGCACCACGTCAAGGACGCGGACTTCGACGCCCGCTACTGGGAGGCCGTCGCCCGCCGCGAGGCCCGTGAGCCGCTCCAGCACATCACCGGACGGGCGTTCTTCCGCTACCTCGAACTCGCCGTCGGGCCGGGGGTGTTCGTCCCCCGCCCGGAGACCGAATCGGTGGTCGGCTGGGCGATAGACGCCGTGCGGGCCATGGACGTGGTCGAACCGCTGATCGTCGACCTGTGCACCGGCTCGGGGGCGATCGCCCTCGCCCTGGCGCAGGAGGTGCCCCGCTCGCGGGTACACGCCGTGGAGCTGTCCGAAGAGGCCCTGGACTACGCCCGCAAGAACGTCGAGGGGTCCCGCGTCGTTCTCCATCACGGCGACGCGCTGACCGCGCTTCCCGAACTGGACGGGCAGGTCGACCTGGTCGTCTCCAACCCGCCGTACATCCCGCTGACCGAGTGGGAGTACGTCGCACCCGAGGCCCGCGACCACGACCCCGAGCTCGCGCTGTTCTCGGGCCAGGACGGCCTGGACACCATCCGGGGCATCGAGCGGACCGCACACCGCCTGCTGCGCCCCGGCGGCGTGGTCGTCATCGAGCATGCCGACACCCAGGGCGGGCAGGTGCCGTGGATCTTCACCGAGGAGCGGGGCTGGGCCGATGCGGCCGATCACCCGGACCTCAACAACAGGCCCCGTTTCGCCACCGCGCGCCGGGCGACGCCATGACGTGGCCCGCTTCGGCGCCTGATGCAGCCGATGCATCCGAAGTATTCGTTTCGCACGAGGAGGTCCCGTAATGGCACGGCGATACGACTGCAGCGACGCGACCGACCGCACCACCGGTCTGCGCGAGGCCGCCTCGGCCGTCCGCCGCGGTGAGCTGGTCGTGCTGCCGACCGACACCGTCTACGGCATCGGCGCGGACGCCTTCAGCGCCGAGGCCGTCGGCGACCTGCTGGAGGCCAAGGGCCGCGGCCGCGGTATGCCCTCCCCGGTCCTCGTCGGGTCCCCCAACACCCTGCACGGCCTGGTCACCGACTTCTCCGAGCAGGCCTGGGAGCTGGTCGACGCCTTCTGGCCCGGCGCGCTCACCCTCGTCGCCAAGCACCAGCCGTCGCTGACCTGGGACCTGGGCGAGACCCGCGGCACGGTCGCCGTACGGATGCCGCTGCACCCCGTCGCGATCGAGCTGCTCACCGACTTCGGTCCGATGGCCGTCTCCAGCGCCAACCTCACCGGCCACCCGTCCCCGCAGGACTGCGACGCCGCACAGGAGATGCTGGGCGACTCGGTCTCCGTCTATCTGGACGGCGGCCCCACGCCCGCCGCCGTACCGTCCTCGATCGTCGATGTCACCGGCAGGATCCCGGTGCTGCTGCGCGAGGGCGCGATCAGCGCGGAAGAGCTGCGCAAGGTGGTACCCGAGCTCGAGGTGGCCAATTGATGGCGCCCCTGGGGCGTGGCATAGCGGGACCAGGCGGCGACACTCCGGTACCCCCTTCCTCCCCTTTTCGGATCCTCCACGTCAGCACCGGCAACGTCTGCCGCTCGCCGATCACCGAGCGGCTGCACCGCCATGCCCTGGAACTGCGGCTCGGTACGGCCCGCAGTGGCGGGCTGCTCGTGGAGAGCGCCGGAACCTGGGGCCACGAGGGCGCCCCGATGGAGACGCACGCCGCCACGGTGCTCACCGACTACGGCGCCGACCCGGCCGGCTTCCTCGGCCGTGAGCTGCTCGACGAGCACGTCATCCGCGCCGACCTGGTGCTCACCGCCACCCGCGACCACCGCGCCCAGGTCATCTCGATGGGCCATTCGGCGGGGCTGCGCACCTTCACGCTGAAGGAGTTCAACCGGCTGGTGCGGGCCATAGACCCGGCCACGCTGCCCGAGCCCGATCCGGACCTGCCGGACGGCGGGCTGGTCGAGCGCGCCCGTGCGCTGGTCGGCGCCGCCGCGGCGCTGCGCGGCTGGCTGCTGGCGCCCAACCCGGAGTCCGACGAGGTCTACGACCCCTACGGCGCCCCCATCACCTTCTTCCGCTCCATCGGCGACGAGATCAACCAGGCGCTCGACCCGGTCGTCACCGCCCTCACCGGGCTCCCGGCGCGCGCCTAGACGTCCCGGCGCGGGACCGGGCGCGCTGTCCCGCCGGACAGGCCCCGGAGCCCGTGCCGAGCGGTCCGGGTCCCGGGGTGGCCTGCGGGCCCCCGAGCGGCCCGCACACCGCGCCCGATCGCCCCGCCGCGCCTACATTGGGACTACGTCCCCGTACGAGGCCCGGAGCAAGCGATGCCTGCCACCACCGCGTCACCCCGTAGCGAGACCCCGGACACCCGTTCCCCGGCCACCGCGCCCGCTGCCGGCGCCGGTCCGGACGAGACCGTCGAGGACCGGGCGCGGGCCGCCCGTGAGGCCGGGACCCGGCCGGCCGGCTCCCCGGACTTCGCCGCCCTGCTGCGCCAGGACCCGGAGATCGCCGGCGTACTGCTCGGGGAGAGCGCCCGGCAGAGCGACGGACTCCAGCTGATCGCCGCGGAGAACTTCACCTCGCCGGCCGTCCTCGCCGCCCTCGGGTCCCCCCTGGGCAACAAATACGCCGAGGGCTATCCGGGGGCCCGGCACCACGGCGGCTGCGAGATCGTCGACCTCGCCGAGCGGATCGCGGTGGAACGCGCCAAGGCCCTCTTCGGAGCCGAACACGCCAACGTCCAGGCCCACTCCGGGTCTTCGGCCGTTCTGGCCGCCTACGCCGCCCTGCTGCGCCCCGGAGACACCGTCCTGGCCATGTCCCTCCCGCACGGCGGCCACCTCACCCACGGATCACCGGCCAACTTCTCCGGCCGCTGGTTCGACTTCGTCGGCTACGGCGTCGACGAGGAGACCGGCCTGCTCGACTACGACGCGATCCGCGAGCTGGCCCGCGCCCGCCGGCCCAAGGCCATCGTCTGTGGCTCCATCTCCTACCCCCGGCACCTCGACTACGCCGCCTTCCGTGACATCGCCGACGAGACCGGCGCCTATCTGATCGCGGATGTCGCTCACCCCCTGGGGCTGATCGCCGGGGGAGCGGCACCCAGCCCCGTCCCGTACGCCCATGTGGTGTGCGGAACCACACACAAGGTCCTGCGCGGGCCGCGCGGCGGGCTGATCCTGTGCGGCACGAAGCTGGCCGAACGGATCGACCGCGCGGTGTTCCCCTTCACCCAAGGGGGCGCCCAGATGAACGCCGTCGCCGCCAAGGCCGTGGCCTTCGCGGAGGCCGCCACGCCCGCCTTCGGCGCGTATGCCCATCAGGTCACGGCCAATGCCCGCGCGCTCGCCGAGGCGCTCTCCGGACACGGTCTGACGATCACCACCGGCGGTACCGACACCCATCTGATCACCGCCGATACCGCCCCGCTGGGCCTGGACGCGCGCACCGCCCGGGGCCGGCTGGCCGCCGCCGGTATCGTGCTGGACACCTGCGCGCTGCCGTGCGCCGAGCCCCCCGGCGTGCTCGCGACGCGCCGGACCGGCATCCGGCTGGGAACCGCCGCGGTGACGACCCAGGGCATGGGCGAGACCGAGATGAAGGCGGTCGCCGAGCTGATCGTGGCGGCGCTGGAGGAGGACGGCGCGGTCCGCTCCCGCACCGTCGCTTTGGTCCACGGTTTCCCGCCTTATCCCGATCACGGATGACGGCGGGAACCATCCGCTGACGCCCGGCGTCTTTTCCTGTATTCACGGCCAGGGGGCGGACACGCATAGGGTGTGGGGCTGTGATGGCCAGCTATACCAATGGGGCAGCCCGTGCGTGAATACCTGCTGACGCTGTGCGTCACGGCCGCGGTGACCTACCTGCTGACCGGCCCGGTGCGGAAGTTCGCGATCGCGGCCGGGGCGATGCCGGAGATCCGCGCGCGTGATGTGCACCGCGAGCCGACGCCACGACTCGGCGGCATCGCGATGTTCGGCGGGCTCTGCGCCGGTCTGCTGGTCGCCTCGCATCTGACCAACCTCAAGACCGTCTTCGAGAACTCCAACGAGCCCCGGGCGCTGCTCTCCGGTGCCGCGCTGATCTGGATTCTCGGCGTCCTGGACGACAAGTGGGGCGTGGACGCGCTGGTCAAGCTCGGCGGCCAGATGATCGCCGCGGGCGTGATGGTCCTTCAGGGCCTGACGATCCTCTGGATCCCGATCCCCGGTGTCGGCACGGTCTCCCTCACCCCGATGCAGGGCACCCTGCTGACCGTCGCCCTCGTCGTGATCACCATCAACGCGGTGAATTTCGTCGACGGCCTGGACGGTCTCGCCTCCGGCATGGTGTGCATCGCGGCCGCGGCGTTCTTCATGTACGCGTACCGGATGTGGTTCGGCTACGGCATCGAGGCGGCCGCGCCCGCAACGCTGTTCTCGGTCGTTCTCATGGGCATGTGCCTCGGCTTCCTGCCGCACAACATGCACCCGGCGCGGATCTTCATGGGCGACTCGGGATCGATGCTGATCGGCCTGGTCATGGCCGCGGGCGCGGTCTCGGTGACCGGCCAGGTCGACCCGGACCTGCTCAACGTCAAGGCGGGCGGTCTGCGTGAGGCGACCCACGCGATGGTGCCGGTCTACATCCCGCTGCTGCTGCCGCTGACGATCATCGCGGTGCCGGTCGCCGACCTGATCCTGGCGATCGTGCGCCGTACGTGGAAGGGCCAGTCGCCGTTCGCCGCCGACCGCGGCCATCTGCACCACCGGCTGCTGGAGATCGGCCACTCGCACAGCCGGGCCGTCCTGATCATGTACTTCTGGTCGGCGCTGATCGCCTTCGGCGCGGTCGCCTACTCCGCGAACAACGCCAGCATGTGGATCGTGCTGGGCATCGTGCTGCTGAGCGCGGTGGGTCTGGTGCTGCTCCTGCTGCCGCGCTTCACGCCGCGGGCGCCGCTCTGGGCGGAGTGGATGGTGCCGCCGCGCTACCGCCGGGTCGCCTCCGTCGCGGCACCGGCCGCGACGACGGACGCGGCCGGCGTGGCCATGGACGACGCCGGCGCCGCCGAGCCGGAGGAGGAGCGGGAGCCGGTCCCGGCCGGCCTCCACGGCGCCACCGCGATCGGGGACCGCTCACGCTTCGTGGGCCGCCGGAAGGCGGACAGTCACCGCTGATCCAGAGGTTCGATCGCCCGAACGTGCCTCAAGAATCGGGACGGTTGACTCCATACCAGACATAAGGCGGCCCGTCAGTGCACCAACGCGCACGTTCACGCTCAGGTGTGACAGGGTCCACACGAACCAGGTAAAGACCTCATCAAATAGTTTGTGATACCGTTCACGAAACCCGGCGACAGAGCCGAAGGGCCGTAGTGCGACTGTCCTTGGGCCGCAGGTTCCGCCTCAGGCCGGGTCTACGCTCGTCCATGACGACACACCCCACATCTTTTGCCGGAGCGCCGCCATGCAGTCGAATGACGCCCGACTACTCCTTCACGCCGTTGTGCCCACCCTCGCCATCGGCGCTGTCGCCGTTGCCGTGAGCGGTGCGGTCGCAGGTGTGACGGGAGCGCTCGGCGCCGTCATCGGCACCGTGCTGGTGCTGCTCGTGATGGGGGCCGGCCTCGTCGTCCTGCAAAAGACCGCGAAGAACCACCCGCAGCTGTTCCAGATGATGGGCCTGCTGCTGTACACCGTGCAGATCCTGTTCGTGGCGGTCTTCCTGATCGCGTTCAAGGACACCACGTTCTTCGATACCAAGGCTTTTGCGTTCACCTTGCTCGGCGCCACCCTCGTGTGGATCGCGGCACAGACCCGCGGTCATATGAAGGCGAAGATTCTGTACGTGGAACCCGACTCCGCCGGGACGAAGAAGGCGGAGACGGCGGGGTCGCCGACGTGACACGTAGGGCCGAGATAAAAGCCCACTTGCGGGCCTGCTATCGTCCGGTTCCAACTGCGGCACAGTTGGCGCAGGCGGCTGAGCTCCCGGGTTCCACTCGATGGAACGGGCAGTTCTCGCGGCCGATGCCTGTGATGTGGCCGGGCCCAGCGCCCGCCAGCCGCCCCCAAATCCGTAAGACCAGTCCAGTGCCGCTCCGTGGCTCAACGCCGCGCCGACACAACGAGGTTGCCGTACCCATGCGCCACGCTGAAGGAGCTCGCGGTGAGTGCTGAAACGATGCTCGCCTTCGAGACCGACTGCCACATCTTTTCCGGGTGCGGCTTCCCTGCTCCCGGGCTTCATTCGTTCGTCTTCCAGCCGCTGTTCACCATCAACGGCTTCGAGTTCAACAAGGTCATGCTGCTGGCACTGCTCAGCACCGTCGTGGTCGTGTGGTTCTTCTGGGCGGCGTTCGGTAAGGCCAAGGTGGTCCCGGGCAAGCTACAGATGATCGGCGAAGCGGGCTATGACTTCGTCCGTCGCGGGATCGTCTATGACGCCCTCGGGAAGAAGGAGGGCGAGAAGTACGTCCCCTTCATGGTCTCGCTGTTCTTCTTCGTCTGGATCATGAACCTCTGGTCGATCATCCCGATCGCCCAGTTCCCGGTGACGTCGATCATCGCCTTCCCGGCCGGTCTCGCCGCGATCGTCTACATCACGTGGGTCACCCTGACCTTCAAGAGGCACGGGTTCGTCGGCGCGCTGAAGAACTTCAGCGGCTACGACAAGTCGCTCGGTGCGGTCCTGCCGATGCTGATCGTCATCGAGCTCCTCTCGAACCTGATCATCCGGCCGTTCACGCACGCGGTCCGGCTCTTCGCGAACATGTTCGCGGGTCACCTCCTGCTGCTGATGTTCACGATCGCCACCTGGTACCTGCTGAACGGCTTCGGTGTGGTCTACGCCGGCGCCTCGTTCATCATGACCATCCTGCTGACCGCGTTCGAGCTGTTCATCCAGGCCGTGCAGGCGTACGTCTTCGTGCTCCTGACCGCGAACTACCTCCAGGGCGCGCTCGCCGAGCACCACTGAGCCCCCGCTTTCCCAACCCCGATAGACGCCCGGTGGCCAACCCCCACCGGTCCGTGAAAGAGAAGGAAGTAACGGCATGTCCGCTGCTCTCGAGACTGTCAACCTCGCCGCCGGCGTCACCGGCAACCTCGGCTCGATCGGTTACGGCCTCGCCGCGATCGGCCCCGGCGTCGGCGTCGGCATCATCTTCGGTAACGGCACCCAGGCCCTGGCCCGCCAGCCCGAGGCTGCCGGCCTGATCCGCACCAACCAGATCATGGGTTTCGCCTTCTGTGAGGCGCTCGCCCTGATCGGCATCGTCATGGGCTTCCTCTTCAAGGCCTGACGGACTGCTGCAATCACCGACAGACGGAAGGCACTGATGTGAACGCCCTGGTGAACATGGCGGCGGAGGTTCCTGAGAACCCCCTGATCCCGCCGATTCCAGAGCTGGTCATCGGCCTGGTCGCTTTCTTCATCGTCTTCGGCTTCCTGGCCAAGAAGCTTCTCCCGAACATCAACAAGGTTCTGGAAGAGCGCCGGTCGCTCATCGAAGGCCGCATTGACGAAGCCGAGGCGACTCAGGCCGAGGCCCAGCAGGTGCTCGCGGACTACCGGGCACAGCTCGCCGACGCCCGCCACGAGGCCGCGCGTCTGCGCCAGGAGGCGCAGGAGCAGGGCGCGACGCTCATCGCTGAGATGCGCGCCGAGGGCCAGCGGCAGCGTGAGGAGATCATCGCTGCCGGTCACGCCCAGATCGAGGCGGACCGGAAGCAGGCCGCGCAGGCGCTGCGCCAGGACGTGGGCAAGCTCGCCGTCGACCTGGCCGGCAAGCTCGTCGGGGAGTCCCTCGAGGACCACGCCCGGCAGAGCCGGACCATCGACCGCTTCCTCGACGACGTCGAGGCCAAGGCGGCTTCGGACGCGACGAAGGCTGAGGCCGGACGATGAACGGAGCGAGCCGCGAGGCACTCGCCTCCGCACGTGAGCAGTTCAACGCGCTGGCGGACAACACCTCCGTCGACGCCGCGAAGCTCGCCGCGGAGCTGGCTGCCGTCACCGCTCTGCTCGACCGCGAGGTGTCGCTGCGTCGGGTCCTGACCGACCCGGCGCAGGCCGCCGAGGCGCGCGCCGAACTGGCCGGACGACTGCTGGGCGGCAAGGTGGGCGGCCCGACCGCCGACCTGGTGTCCGGCATGGTCCGCGCCCGCTGGTCGGGTTCGCGTGACCTGACCGACGCGCTCGAGGAGCTGGCCTACAGCGCCGACCTGGTCGCCGCGCAGCGGGCCGGCCAGCTCGACGACGTCGAGGACGAGCTCTTCCGGTTCGGCCGGATCGTCAGCTCCAACGGCGAGCTGCGCGGTGCGCTGACCGACCGGAACGCCACGGTCGCGGCCAAGACGGAGCTGCTCAATGCGCTGCTGGGCGGCCGGGCCAACCCGGTCACCGAGCGCATCGTGATCCGTCTTGTCGTACAGCCGCGGGGCCGTAGCCTGGAAGCGGGGCTCGACGCCCTCTCCAAGCTGGCGGCGAGCCGCCGGGACCGCATGGTCGCGGTGGTCACCTCCGCGGTGCCCCTCAGTGAAGGGCAGCGGCAGCGCCTGGGTGCTTCCCTGACGCAGCTGTACGGACGGCAGGTCCACCTGAACCTCGACGTGGACCCCGAGGTCCTCGGCGGAGTCCAGGTCCGGATCGGCGACGAGGTCATCAACGGGACCATCGCGGAGCGCCTCGACGAGGCGGGCCGGCGGATGGCCGGCTGACCCAGCCACCAACTCAAGAGCTGCACAACCGGCGGCCAGGCGCCGGACCAGCCGGCCGGACCACGAGGTCCGGCTGCGGTCCGGAAGAAGCCCCGGGGACCAGCACAAGCATGACGGCGGCCCGAGTTGGGCCGTAAGCGGAAACCCCCTGGGGGACAGCCCCCCAGACACCCGCAAGTAACTTCGGGCCCAACAAGGAGAGCAGGGAACCCAGATGGCGGAGCTCACGATCCGGCCGGAGGAGATCCGGGACGCGCTGGAGAACTTCGTCCAGGCGTACAAGCCGGACGCGGCCTCGCGCGAGGAGGTCGGCACGGTAAGCGAGGCCGGAGACGGCATCGCGAAGGTCGAGGGCCTTCCCTCGGCGATGGCGAACGAGCTGCTGAAGTTCGAGGACGGCACGCTCGGTCTTGCGCTGAACCTGGAAGAGCGCGAGATCGGTGCGGTGGTCCTCGGTGAGTTCAGCGGCATCGAGGAGGGCCAGCCGGTGCAGCGCACCGGTGAGGTGCTCTCGGTCGCCGTGGGCGAGGGCTACCTCGGCCGCGTCGTCGACCCGCTGGGCAACCCGATCGACGGCCTCGGCGAGATCGAGTCCGAGGGCCGCCGCGCCCTGGAGCTTCAGGCCCCGGGCGTCATGGTCCGTAAGTCGGTCCACGAGCCCATGGAGACCGGCTACAAGGCCGTCGACTCCATGGTGCCGATCGGCCGTGGCCAGCGTCAGCTGATCATTGGTGACCGCCAGACCGGCAAGACCGCCCTGGCCGTCGACACGATCATCAACCAGCGCGACAACTGGCGCTCGGGCGACCCGAAGAAGCAGGTCCGCTGCATCTACGTCGCCATCGGCCAGAAGGGCTCCACCATCGCGTCCGTGCGCGGTGCGCTGGAGGAGGCCGGCGCCCTGGAGTACACCACCATCGTCGCCGCCCCGGCGTCCGACCCGGCGGGCTTCAAGTACCTCGCGCCCTACACCGGCTCGGCCATCGGCCAGCACTGGATGTACCAGGGCAAGCACGTCCTGATCATCTTCGACGACCTTTCGAAGCAGGCCGACGCCTACCGCGCCGTGTCCCTGCTGCTGCGCCGTCCGCCGGGCCGTGAGGCCTACCCGGGCGACGTCTTCTACCTGCACTCGCGTCTGCTGGAGCGCTGCGCCAAGCTCTCCGACGACATGGGCGCCGGCTCGATGACCGGCCTCCCGATCGTCGAGACCAAGGCGAACGACGTGTCGGCGTTCATTCCGACCAACGTCATCTCCATCACCGACGGCCAGTGCTTCCTGGAGTCGGACCTGTTCAACGCGGGCCAGCGCCCGGCGCTGAACGTCGGTATCTCCGTCTCCCGTGTCGGTGGCTCGGCCCAGCACAAGGCCATGAAGCAGGTCTCCGGCCGGCTCCGCGTGGACCTCGCCCAGTACCGCGAGCTGGAGGCGTTCGCCGCCTTCGGTTCCGACCTGGACGCGGCCTCCAAGGCGCAGCTGGAGCGCGGTAAGCGGATGACCGAGCTGCTCAAGCAGGGTCAGTACGCCCCGTACTCCACCGAGGACCAGGTCATCTCCATCTGGGCCGGCACCAACGGCAAGATGGACGACGTCCCGGTGGAGGACATCCGCCGCTTCGAGCGGGAGCTCCTCGACCACCTGCACCGGGAGAAGAAGGACCTCCTGACCAGCATCGTCGAGGGCGGCAAGATGTCCGACGACACCATCGGTGCGATCTCCGAGGCCGTCGACGGCTTCAAGCGGCAGTTCGAGACCTCGGACGGCAAGCTGCTCGGCGAGGACGCCCCGGCCGGCACCAGCAAGTGACGACGGAAGGGACCTGATCCATGGGAGCCAAGCTCCGGGTCTACAAGCGTCGCATCCGCTCCGTCACCGCGACCAAGAAGATCACCAAGGCGATGGAGATGATCGCCGCCTCGCGCGTCGTCAAGGCGCAGCGCCAGGTGGCGGCGTCGACGCCGTACGCGAGTGAACTGACCCGCGCGGTGACAGCGGTTGCCACGGGCTCGAACACCCAGCACCCGCTGACGACGGAGGCGGAGCAGCCCTCGCGGGCCGCGCTGCTGCTCATCACGAGCGACCGTGGTCTGGCCGGCGGCTACTCCTCCAACGTCCTCAAGGCCGGCGAGCAGCTCACCGAGCGGCTCAAGGCCGAGGGCAAGGAGGTCGACGCCTACATCGTCGGGCGCAAGGGTGTGTCGTACTACAGCTTCCGCGAGCGCAAGGTCGTGGAGTCGTGGACCGGTTTCACCGACAGCCCGACGTACGCGGACGCCAAGGCGATCGCCGCGCCGCTGATCGAGGCCGTTCAGCGGGACACGGCCGAGGGCGGCGTGGACGAACTCCACATCGTCTTCACCGAGTTCATCTCGATGATGACGCAGACGGCGCTCGACGACCGGCTGCTGCCGCTGAGCCTCGACAAGGCGGCGGAGGCGGACGAGTCGGCGAAGGCCGGCGAGATCCTTCCGCTGTTCGACTTCGAGCCGTCGGCCGAGGACGTCCTCGACGCCCTGCTTCCGCGCTATGTCGAGTCGCGGATCTACAACGCCCTTCTGCAGGCCGCCGCCTCCAAGCACGCCGCCACGCGTCGTGCGATGAAGTCGGCGACCGACAACGCAGAAGAGCTCATCAAGTCGCTCTCGCGGCTTGCCAACGCGGCCCGACAGGCCGAAATCACCCAGGAAATCAGCGAGATCGTCGGTGGCGCCAGTGCTCTGGCCGACGCGACCGCGGGGAGTGACTGACCACTATGACCACCACTGTTGAAACGGCCACGGCTACGGGCCGCGTCGCGCGGGTCATCGGCCCGGTCGTCGACGTGGAGTTCCCCGTCGACGCGATGCCGGACATCTACAACGCGCTGACCGTCGAGGTCGCCGACCCGGCCGAGGAGGGCAAGCTCAAGACGCTCACCCTCGAGGTCGCCCAGCACCTGGGCGAGGGCCTGGTCCGTGCCATCTCCATGCAGCCCACCGACGGTCTGGTCCGCCAGGCCGCGGTGACCGACACCGGCACCGGGATCACCGTCCCCGTCGGTGACATCACCAAGGGCAAGGTGTTCAACACCCTCGGTGAGATCCTCAACAAGCCGGAGGCGGCGTCCGAGGTCACCGAGCGCTGGGCCATCCACCGCAAGGCTCCGACCTTCGACCAGCTCGAGTCCAAGACCGAGATGTTCGAGACCGGCGTCAAGGTCATCGACCTGCTCACCCCGTACGTCAAGGGTGGAAAGATCGGTCTGTTCGGTGGTGCCGGTGTCGGCAAGACCGTTCTGATCCAGGAAATGATCTACCGCGTGGCCAACAACCACGACGGTGTGTCGGTGTTCGCCGGTGTCGGCGAGCGCACCCGTGAGGGCAACGACCTCATCGAGGAAATGACGGACTCGGGCGTCATCGACAAGACCGCGCTGGTCTTCGGTCAGATGGACGAGCCCCCGGGCACCCGTCTCCGCGTCGCCCTGGCCGGTCTGACCATGGCGGAGTACTTCCGCGATGTGCAGAAGCAGGACGTGCTCTTCTTCATCGACAACATCTTCCGGTACACCCAGGCGGGTTCCGAGGTGTCGACCCTGCTCGGCCGGATGCCCTCCGCGGTGGGTTACCAGCCGAACCTGGCCGACGAGATGGGTCTCCTCCAGGAGCGCATCACCTCGACCCGTGGTCACTCGATCACCTCCATGCAGGCGATCTACGTCCCCGCGGACGACCTGACCGACCCGGCGCCGGCCACCACCTTCGCCCACCTGGACGCCACGACCGTTCTGTCGCGTCCGATCTCGGAGAAGGGCATCTACCCGGCGGTCGACCCGCTGGACTCGACGTCCCGGATCCTGGACCCCCGCTACATCACGCAGGAGCACTACGACTGCGCCTCGCGCGTCAAGACGATCCTGCAGAAGTACAAGGACCTCCAGGACATCATCGCGATTCTGGGTATCGACGAGCTCGGCGAGGAGGACAAGCTCACCGTCCACCGCGCCCGTCGTATCGAGCGGTTCCTGTCGCAGAACACCCACGTGGCGAAGCAGTTCACCGGTGTCGACGGCTCGGACGTCTCGCTGGACGAGTCGATCACCGCGTTCAACGCGATCGCGGACGGCGACTACGACCACTTCCCCGAGCAGGCGTTCTTCATGTGCGGTGGCATCGAGGACCTGAAGGCCAATGCCAAGGAGCTGGGCGTCTCCTGACCCCGGCACCGGTCCCGGGGGGGGGGGGGGGGGGGGGGGGGGGGGGGGGGGGAGGGGGGGGGGGGGAAAAGATGGCCGAGGAGGGGGGGGGGGGGAGA
>NZ_JBVHZH010000033.1:39598-55904 GCF_055574515.1 Streptomyces sp. NPDC029466 | reverse complement strand
TTTTTCTTTTTGGGTGGCACCCCCACCCCCCCCCCCCCCCCCCCGACCCCCCCCCCCCCCCCCCCCCCCCCCCCCCTCCCCCTCCCCCCCCCCCCCCCCCCCCCCGGCCCGTACGACCACTAGTATTTGACCCAACATCTGCCGAGCCAGGCAGGTGGAGACCCGAGGAGCCATCGTGGCTGAGCTGCACGTCGAGTTGGTCGCCGCGGACCGTCAGGTCTGGTCCGGCGAGGCCAGCCTGGTCGTCGCGCGCACCTCGTCGGGCGACATCGGCGTCATGCCCGGACACCAGCCGCTGCTCGGCGTGCTGCAGTCGGGCCCGGTGACGATTCGTACGACCGGCGAGAGCGGGGACGGCACCGTCGTCGCCGCCGTGCACGGCGGCTTCATCTCCTTCGCCGACAACAAGCTGTCTCTGCTCGCGGAGATCGCGGAACTGTCGGACGAGATCGATGTCCAGCGCGCGGAGCGGGCCCTGGAGCGAGCGAAGTCGGACGCTGACGCGGCCGCCGAGCGTCGCGCCGATGTCCGGCTGCGTGCGGTGACGGGCGTTCACTGAGCCCCGCCACCGAAGAGATCGATCCTCAGCCGCGGGCTGCCCGGAGACCTCCGGAGCGGCCCGCGGCTGAGGCAATGCAGGTGCGTTTCCCTCCCTCGCGCCCTCACGGCGCGGGGGGACACCCTTCGAGGCGAGGAGGTCGGTCGAGATGTTCCTCGCTCTGCTTGTGAGCGGCATCGTCGTGGTGCTGGTGCTGCTGGGGCTGTTCGTCTTCGGACTGCGGCGGCGGCTCATCCAGCGCTCCGGTGGCACCTTCGACTGCAGCCTGCGCTGGAACGTCCCGGAGAACGAGACCGGCGGCAAGGGCTGGATCTACGGTGTGGCGCGCTACAACGGAGACCGGATCGAGTGGTTCCGGGTGTTCTCGTACGCGCCCCGGCCCCGCCACCTCCTGGAGCGCTCCGCCATCGAGGTCCTGGAGCGCCGTACCCCCCAGGGCGAGGAGGAGCTGGCGCTGCTCTCCGACTCCCTCGTGCTGGCCTGCCGGCACCGTGGCACCCGCCTGGAACTGGCGATGAGCGAGGACGCGCTCACCGGCTTCCTCGCCTGGCTGGAGGCGGCACCGCCCGGGCAACGAGTCAATGTGGCCTGATCGGGCGGTCTCGTTGGATGGGGGTGCCCCCGGACGGAGTCTGGGGGAGAGTCAATGTGGCCTGATCGGGCGGTCTCGTTGGATGGGGGTGCCCCCGGACGGAGTCTGGGGGAGGGTGAACGTGGCTTGATCCGGTGGGCCGCGGGAATATCCGCGCGCCCGTCGCGTTGAGGCCCCGAAGGGGGGCGTGTGCCCCCTACGGGATGCGTTCGACCGGCCCTTACGGCCCGTGCGCCCGTTGGAGTCCGCCCGCCCGTTGTGGCCCGCCCGCCCCTCTTGGGTTCTGCCCGCCCGTTACGGCCCGTCCACTCCCAACTCCTGTGCCAGTACGGCCGCTTGTACCCGGCTGCGCAGATCCAGCTTCGCCAGCAGCCGGCTGACATGCGTTTTCACGGTGGCCTCCGCCATCGCCAGCCGTAGCGCGATATCGGCGTTCGACAGCCCCCGGCCCAGACAGCCCAGTACCTCCAGCTCGCGCGGGGTCAGCGCGTCCAGGACCGCCCGGTCCGGCGCGGCGCCTTCGCGCGCCGGCCGTCCCGCCGTCCGCGGGTGCGCGAACTCCGCGATCAGCCGCCGGGTCACCGCCGGGGCGATCAGCCCCTCGCCGGCCGCCACGGTGCGCACCGCGGTCAGCAGCGCGGCCGCGTCGCTGTCCTTGAGCAGAAAGCCCGCGGCTCCAGCGCGCAGCGCCCCGAAGACATATTCGTCCAGGTCGAAGGTGGTCAGCACGAGCACATCCGCCAGCCGCTCGGAGACCACCTGCCGGGTGGCGGAGACCCCGTCGAGGCGGGGCATCTGGATGTCCATGAGGACGAGGGCGGGGCGCAGCTCGCGGGCGAGCCGTACCGCCTCGACGCCGTCCTCCGCCTCGCCGACGACCTCGATGTCGGGGGCGGAACGCAGGATGAGGACCAGTCCGGCCCGTACGGAGGACTGGTCCTCGGCGACGAGAACCCGGATCGGCGGTGTATCGGCGCCTGTCATCGTCGTGTTTCCTCCCCCAGGTCGGGCCACGCCGCCCCATGAGCCCGGTCGTACGCCGTCTTTCGGCGAGACCTTGCCTGCTGTCTGCCGGGTTGCCGAGGGGCGGTCACCCACCATCCAACACGGCGCCGGGGTCCGCTGCCGCCATGTCCGGGTCATCCCCGTACGGAGCGCGCTACATCGAAAGTTGCAGGCCCGGATCATCGCGTGCGACGAGGTGGCGGCCGGCGGCCGTTGGGAGGCTTGAGGCGTTCGGTGGAGGGTTCGGAAAGGAGACCGCCGTGATCGTCGTGCTGATCGTGGCCTGCGAGGTCGGCTTCTGGGTACTGCTGGCGCTGGGTCTGGCGCTGCGCTACCTGGCACGGATGCCGCGCACCGGAGCGGCGGTGCTGCTCATGGAGCCGCTGCTGGAGCTGGTCCTGCTGATCGTCACGGCGATCGACCTGAAGAACGGCGCGCCGGCGGACTGGAAGCACGGACTGGCCGCTGTCTATATCGGCTTCACGGTCGCCTACGGCCACTACACGATCAAGTGGGTCGACGCACACGTCGCGCACCGTTTCGCGGGCGGGCCGCGGCCGGTCAAGCGCTATGGACTCGCCCGCGCCAAGCACGAGGGGAAGCTGTGGTTGCGCACGGTGGTGATGGCCGCGGTCGCCGCGGCGCTGCTCCAGCTCGCGACCTGGTACGTCGGCGACGGCGGCGACACCCGGCCGCTGCACGAGTGGCAGCTCGCCACCCTGCGGATCGTCGCCGTCCACGGGGTGATCGCGCTGACCTACTTCATCTGGCAGAAGAAGGACCCGGGCCGGACCACGGCCGACGGGGAAGCGGCCCGGCCGCCGCAGAAGACGCTCAGCTAGGGGGTCTCTCCCCGGCGGACGGGGGGCTTCGGCGGCTCGGGAGCCTCGGCGTATCGGGAACGAGCCCGGTCAGCGCTCCCCGCCCGGTACCCACAGCACGTCCCCGACCTCCTTGTTGGCCGTACGGGCCAGGATGAACAGGAGGTCGGAGAGGCGGTTGAGGTAGGTGGCGGTGAGCGGGTTCATCGTCTCGCCGTGCTCCTCGAAGGCCGCCCAGGTGGCGCGCTCGGCGCGGCGGACGACCGTGCACGCCTGGTGCAGCAGCGCGGCGCCGGCCGTGCCGCCGGGGAGGATGAAGCTGCGCAGCTTCTCCAGCTCCGCCAGGAAGCGGTCGCAGTCGGCCTCCAGCTTGTCGATATAGCTCTGCTCGACGCGCAGCGGCGGGAATTCCGGATTCTCCACCACCGGCGTCGACAGGTCCGCGCCGACATCGAACAGGTCGTTCTGCACCCGCAGCAGCACCGCGGCGACGTCCTCGGGGAGCGAGCCGAGCGCCAGTGCCACGCCGATCGCCGCATTGGCCTCATTGGCGTCCGCGTACGCCGCGATCCGCGAATCGGTCTTGGCGGTACGGCTCATGTCGCCGAGGGCGGTGGTGCCCTTGTCGCCGGTGCGGGTGTAGATGCGCGTCAGATTCACCATATGGGCGAGCCTACGCCGCGGACCTGCGGAAGGCCCGGGTGCCATAGGTCACGGACAGCGCGGCGAACGCGACCGCCACCAGCACGCCGTAGAGCAGGGCCGAGGAGGCGTAGGCGCCGACGAAGGCCGCGCGCACCGCGTCCACGAGATAGCGGAACGGCATGAAGTGCGAGAGCACATCGAGCCACGTGGGCCCCAGGGCCATCGGCAGCATCAGCCCGGACAACAGCATCGAGGGCATGGTGACGGAGTTGATGACCGGCCCGAACTCCTGCGGGGTGGTCACCTTCAGCGCCAGCGCGTACGACAGCGAGGCCAGCGCCACGGTCAGCACGGCGACGAAGGCGAAGCCGATGAGGATGCCGGGCAGGGGCGCGCGCAGCCCCATGGCCAGCGCGGCCAGCACCAGCAGCACCGCCTGGAAGACGAACAGCAGGGCGTCCCGCAGCACCCGCCCCAGCAGCAGCGCCAGCCGGCTCACCGGGGTCACCCGCATCCGCTCCACGACCCCGTACTGCTTCTCGACGATGATGCCGAAACCGCAGAACGAGGCCCCGAACAGGGCGAGTTGGAGCAGGAGTCCGGGCACCAGCACCTGCCAGGAGCTGCCGGACGAGGACAGTGGCAGATCGGTCAGCAGGGGCCCGAAGAAGAGCAGATACAGCAGCGGCATCAGCACGCCGAAGAGCATCTGGAGTCTGGAGCGCAGCGTCTGGCGGGCGTACCGCCCGAAGATCAGCGCGGTGTCGGAAAGCAGGGTGGACAAGGGGAGCTCCTAGACGGCGACGGGGGCCTGGTCGTGGGGCGTGGCCCCGCGCCCGGTGATGGCGAGGAAGGTGTCCTGGAGGGAGGCGTCGGGGGAGCCGGCGTGGGTGCGCTTGAGGGCCTCCGGGGTGCCCTCCGCGACCACCACGCCCTTGTCGACGATCACCAGCCGGTCGGCCAGCGCATCGGCCTCGTCGAGGTAGTGCGTGGTCAGGAAGACGGTGGTGCCGTGCTCGGCGCGGATCCGGCGGACCAGCTCCCACAGATCGGCGCGGCTCCCCGGATCGAGTCCGGTGGTGGGCTCGTCGAGGAAGAGCACCTGGGGGCGGTGGGTGAGGCCCATCGCGATGTCCAGCCGGCGCCGCTGACCGCCGGAGAGGGTGGCGGTCCTGCGGTCGAGCAGCTCCTCCAGGCCCAGGTCGGCGGCCAACTCCTCGGCACGGGCCAGGGCTTCGGCCTTGCCGAGGCGGTAGAGGCGGGCCTGGGTGACCAGCTCTTCCCGTACCGAGATGTGGGGGTCGACGCCGCCGGACTGGGCGACGTAGCCGGCGGCGCGCCGGACGCCCGCCGGGTCGCGGACGAGGTCGCAGCCGGCGACGGTCGCGGTGCCGCCGGTGGGGGCGAGCAGGGTCGTGAGCATCCGCAGGGTGGTGGTCTTGCCGGCGCCGTTGGGGCCGAGGAAGCCGAGGATCTCGCCGCGCTCGGCGGTGAAATCGATACCGCGTACGGCCTCGACGGCGCCGCGTTTGGTGGTGAAGGTCCGGGCGAGTCCGGACGCGCTGAGGACTGGCATGCCCCCAGAAAAACAGAGGGACTGAAAAATTGCAACGTCCCCAAAAATGCACCCTGCCCAGCGAGGGGTAGGGTGAGGGCATGGCAGAGGGGCTCAGGGAGCGGAAGAAGCGGCAGACCCGCCAGTACATCTCGGACGTGGCCACCGGCCTCTTCCTGGCGCGCGGCTTCGACGCGGTGACCATCGCGGAGATCGCCGAGGCCGCCGATGTCTCCGTCAACACCGTCTACAACTACTTCCCGGCCAAGGAGGACCTCTTCCTCGACCGGAGCACGGGCATCGTGGACCGGCTCTGCCGCTTCGTGCGGGGCCGGGCGGCGGGGGAGTCCGCGGCCGCCGCCGTGCTGCGCGAACTGCGTGAAGAGGTCGAGGCGGTCTCCCCGCGGGTCGGGTTGATCGAGGGGTACGACCAGTTCATGCGGGTGGTGCACGAGGCGCCCACCCTCAAGGCGCGGCTCGGGTACCTCCAACAGGAGATCCACACCAACCTGGAGGAAACCCTCCGGGAGGAGACCGGAGCCCCGGCCGGCGATCCGCTGCCGGGCCTGATGGCGGGCCAGATCGGCTGGGTGCACCAGAGTCTGATGGGGTGGATCGCGCAGGAGATGCTGGCCGGCCGCAAGCCCGCCGAGGTCTCCCGCGAGGCCTTGGTCCTGCTCGATGAGATGGAAGAACTCCTGGGCGAAAAGGTCCTCAACTACGCCGTACGGGCGGCCGGCTGACGGCGGACTGTCCCGGTTCGTTCCCCGTGGACGCGTCCCGCGGTGTGATGTCCGTCATCTGAGACGTGACGCGCATCTCTTACCCTCCAAAGGATCGCTCACGACCGCTAACGTCACCCAGGACCGTCAAATGCACAGGGTGTGAGGGGACAGCAGTGGCAAAGAAGCTCGCCGTCATCGGCGCCGGACTCATGGGATCCGGTATCGCGCAGGTCTCCGCCCAGGCGGGCTGGGACGTGGTGCTTCGCGATGTGACGGACGAGGCGCTGGCCCGGGGCAAGGGTGGCATCGAGGCCTCGTACGAGAAGTTCGTCGCCAAGGGCAAGCTGGCGGCGTCCGACGCCGAGCAGGCGCTGGCCCGCATCACCACCTCGACCGACCTGGAGGCCGTCGCCGACGCGGACATCGTCGTCGAGGCCGTCTTCGAGCGGATCGAGATCAAGCGGGAGATCTTCCAGGCGCTGGACAAGCTGGTCAAGGACGAGGCGGTGCTGGCCTCCAACACCTCCGCCATCCCGATCACCAAGATCGCCGCGGCCACCACCCGCCCCGAGCGGGTCGTCGGTGCGCACTTCTTCTCGCCGGTGCCGATGATGCAGCTGTGCGAGCTGGTCCGCGGCTACAAGACCAGCGACGAAACCCTCGCCACCATCCGGCAGTTCGCTGAGTCGGTCGGCAAGACCTGTGTCGTCGTCAACCGCGATGTGGCCGGCTTCGTCACCACCCGCCTGATCTCGGCGCTGGTCGTCGAGGCGGCCAAGCTCTACGAATCCGGCGTGGCCAGCGCCGAGGACATCGACACCGCCTGCAAGTTGGGCTTCGGCCATGCGATGGGACCGCTGGCCACCGCCGACCTGACGGGCATCGACATCCTGCTGCACGCCACCGACAACATCTACACCGAGTCCCAGGACGAGAAGTTCGCCCCGCCGGAGATCATGCGTCGGATGGTCGATGCGGGCGATATCGGTCGCAAGAGTGGGCAGGGCTTCTACGAGCACTGATGCCGCGTCAGGCCCATCGGCCTGATGGCGTCACCCCGTGGGGTGAATTCGGTATCGGTTCGCTTACAGGCGGCAACTTCGCCGCACGAGAGGCAGTCAGATCTGTAGACGTCCAGGCTTCATCACCCATGACATCGGGGAGCGCATATGCACATCAGGGGCGACCACGCCGAGCTGGTCGTCGGGGGCCGCCTTGACGTCCGCAGCGCGGCGGACGCCCGTACGGCCCTGCACGCCGCCGTCGACTCCGGTCGGGGCGATCTCGTGCTGGACCTGACCGAGCTGGATTCCTGGGACGCCACCGGCCTCGGCGTGATCATGGGCGCGCACCGTCGCGCCGGCCGGGTCAACCGCAGGCTGGTGCTGCGCGGTGTGCCGCCCCAGATGCAGCGCCTGCTGGTCGCCACCAGGCTGCACCGCATCCTCGCGATCGAGGGCGGCATCGAAGCGGAATCGGTTCCCCGGGTGTGAGGCAAGGGCGGTGCGCCGCCCGGCGGCCGCACCGGCGCCCGGGGAGCGATCGGGCTCGTAAGGCAAAGAGTCCGAAGGATGCGGAACTGTGCGACGGAAATGTCGTAAAGAGCGCGATACCGCGCAATCACGGAAGTTCCGGTCAGGACCCGCCCCCGGCGGTGCACCGGGCCGCCGTCCAGGTCTAAGGTTCGGTTCCCGCCCGTATGTCATCATCCGCGGCGGGCACCGGACCGGCCGCGACGCCTGAGGACGAGCTGCCGGCGCCGGGGGAGTGCGGACAGCCGGAAGCGCGGTCGGCACGCCGCTCCGCCTCCTGGACCGAGGACGCTGGGCGGAGGCGGAGGCGGAGCGGAACGAAGCATCTGGGAGCTTGCAGCATGGACCCGAACACTCACCGGGGACCTGAGGAGTACGGCGAGCAGGGCAGCCCTGCCGTGCCACCGGCCCCCGCGTTCGGCGGCGCGCAGAGCGGCTCCGCCGAACGCGCCCGCGTCGTCCGGCTCGTCTCGGGCCCCTACCTCGTCACCGTCAACCCCGTCGACGGCAGCGAGATAGAGCCCTGCCCGCCCGGTGAGCGCCCCGCGGCCCCCGGCCGGCTCGACCCGGAGGAACGCGCCGCGGCCGCCCTCGCCGCCGCGCCCCCGCTGCCGCCGGGCCCGCCCGGAATCGCCGGCCCCGAGACCGCGCTCGAAGAGCGCACCGAGGACACCGAACGCCTGGTCCGGCTGCTCTCCCGCGGCCGCTCCGTCCGCGTCACCGGCCCCTCGGGCTCCGGCCGCACCCGGCTGCTGGACGCCGTCGCCGCCGCCTGCACCGACCTCGCCCCCGACGGCGTCATCCGGCTCTCCGGCTACCACCGCACCTCCACCGACCTGCTGTACGCGCTGTTCGCCGCCGTCTACCGGGCCCCGCAGCACCGCCCCGACCGGCCCGAGATGCTGCGCATGGTCGCCCAGATCGGCGCGATCGTCGTCCTGGACGACCTGGAATTCGGCGGCGCCGCGCTCGACGAGCTGCTCGACGCCACCCCCGAGTGCGCCTTCCTGATCGCCGCCACTCCCGACGTCGCGGCCCCCAGCGCCGGCTCGCACCTCGAAGAGGTCTTCCTCGGCGGCATCGGCCGCGGCGGCTGCGGCCGGCTGCTGGAACGCGCCGTGGACCGGCCGCTCACCGACGACGAGGAAGCCTGGGCCGCCGACCTCTGGTTCGAGTCCGAGGGCCTGCCGCTGCGGTTCGTCCAGGCCGCGGCCCTGCTGCGGCAGTACGACCGGGCGCAGGCCGGACCGGGCGCCCTCGACGACGGCTACGGACTCTTCCCCGAGGACGGCGCCGACGAGCCGGCCACCGAGCCCGCGGAGAGCCCGGAGGTGGCCCTGCCGTCGCTCGGCGAGGCCGCCGCACCCGCCCCGCTGCTCGCCTCGCGGCTGACCGAGGCCGCCCGGGAGACCCTGCGCCTCGCCGTCGCGCTCGGCGGCGAGCTGCCGCACCAGGCGCATCTGCCGGCCCTCACCCAGGACACCCACGCCGACGCCGCCCTCGGCGAGCTGCTGGCCTGCGGTCTGATCACCCCGGCCGCCGGCCACTACCGGCTCGCCGCCACCGTCCAGGACCAGCTGACGGCGGCCGGCTACGCGGACGGCGCCGCCGCCCGGGCGCACACCGTCGCCCAGCACTACGCCTGGTGGGCCGGGCACCCCTCGGTGAGCCCCGAGCGGGCCGCCGCCGAGTCCGATGTGGCGCTGGCCGCGATGGGCGTCCTGACCGGCAGCCGGGAGAGCGGGCACGCCAGCGCGGCCGTGCTGCTGGCCCGTACGGCCGCCCCGGCGTTCGCCGCGGCGCTGCACTGGAGCGCCTGGGAGCGCACCCTGCGGCACGGCCAGGAGGCCGCGCGGCTCGCCGGTGAGGTCGCCGAGGAGGCGTACTTCCACCACGAGCTGGGCGTGCTGGCCCTGTGCACCGGCAGCCTCGACCGGGCGCGCGCCGAGCTGGAGGCGTCCATCGGGCTGCGTGGGGTGCTCTCCGACCGCAATGGCGCGGTGGCCGGCCGGCGCGCCCTGGCGCTGGTCACCGACCGTACGCGGGCCGACTCCGCGGCGGCGGCCACCACGGCCCTGCCGACGGCCGCCGGGGCCCCGGCACCGCGGCCCGGCACCTCGAAGGCCCCCGCCACACCGTTCGACACGGCCTCGACCGCGAAGCTGAACAAGCCGCGTGCCGAACGGGCCGCGGCGACGCTCGTGGCCCGGAGTTCCGCCACGACCACCGGGACCACCACCGGCGTCCCGGCCGTGACCAGCAGCGGCGAGGGCGCCGGAAAGGGCGTCCGGCGGGTGTTCGGCGGGACGCGGCGCAATGTGGTCGCCGCGGGCGCCGGTGCCCTGCTGGCGGCCGTCCTGGGCACCGTCGTCACCATCGGGGCGACGGGCGGCGACGACCCGCACCACGACGAGGTCAACACGGAACAGACCACGGACGACGGCGAGAGCACCGACCTGCCGGCCGAGCAGCCCGCCACGGACACCGGTCAGCCGCCCACCGGCCCCGGCACGTCCCGGCCCGGCACCGCCGGCCAGTCGGACCGCCCCTCGCCCTCGGCCGGCAGCCCCTCCGCCAGCGGCTCACCCAGCGATCCCGCCACCGGATCGCCGGACCCGACGGCCGACCCGACGCGGCCGACCGAGCAGCCCACCACACCCACCGGCCGGCCGACCCGCCCCACGCACCCGCCGACGGACGAGCCGACCGACCCGTCGCCGTCGGACGAGCCGACCGAGCCCTCGCCGTCGGGTACGACGCCCACCGAGCCGACGGAGAAGCCGACCTCCGAGAGCCCCTCGCAGTCCGCGTCCGGCCCCTCGGCGAGCGGTACGACCGGCGGCACCCCGTCGGACGGCACCACCACCTCCTCCGGCACGGCGAGTGCCCCGGCGGCCTGACGGCCCGCAGGAAGCGACGCGGCACACAACAGCGCAACGGCCCGGTCAGCTGCCGGGCCGTTGCGCTGTGTGCCGCTCTCATGGAGGCGGCGGGGTCAGAACAGGCGGAGCTTGTCGTCCTCGATGCCGCGCAGGGCGTCGTAGTCCAGCACCACGCAGCCGATACCGCGGTCGGTGGCCAGCACCCGCGCCTGTGGCTTGATCTCCTGAGCTGCGAAGATGCCCTTCACCGGCGCCAAGTGCGGGTCGCGGTTGAGGAGTTCGAGGTAGCGGGTGAGCTGCTCGACACCGTCGATCTCACCCCGTCGCTTGATCTCGACGGCGACGGTCTGGTTGTCGGCGTCCCGGCACAAGATATCCACCGGGCCAATGGCAGTGGGGTATTCACGCCGAATCAGGGAGTATCCCTCACCAAGGGTTTCGATCCGGTCCGCGAGGAGCTCCTGGAGGTGGGCCTCCACACCGTCCTTGATGAGACCCGGGTCGACACCGAGCTCGTGCGAGGAGTCGTGCATGACCTCCTCAAGGGTGATGATGAGCTTCTCGCCGCCCTTGTTCTCCACCGTCCACACCTCACCGTCGCCCTCCTTGAGAGTGCAGGGCGGCGACATCCAGTTGAGGGGTTTGTAGGCCCGGTCGTCCGCGTGAATGGAGACGGAGCCGTCCGCCTTCACCAGGATGAGGCGAGGGGCGGAAGGAAGATGGGCGGTGAGCCGGCCCGCGTAGTCCACGGAGCAGCGGGCAATGACGAGACGCATGGGGCGTCACGCTACTCGACCAGGGGCCACCTACGCGATTCGCCCTGGATCACGGTGTCTTTACGGGGGAAATCCCCGCACCCCCGGCGTTCGCCAATGGCCGGTTGTATGTGCAATCTCCTGGTGCGGGCCTCTTGCGCGGCATACCGTTGAAGCGGGGGGTTGTGAGGCGAACACGCTCCGTCGCAAAGCCCCTTGTCCCGTCCCTAGGCCCCGTCCGTCCCGGCGGGGCCGCGAGAGGAGAACCTCATGTCGCTCGACGTCTCACCGGCCCTCCTCGAACAGGCCGAGCGAGGCGAGGTCGACGAAGCCGCATTTGTCGACTGCGTCCGGACCTCCCTGCCCTTCGCATGGGGGATGATCAGCTCTCTGGTGGCCCAGCTGAAGGTGGACGGCGGAGAGTTCGCCGACAATCAGACGCCGCCGCCGGACGAGCAGGCGCGCGGCCAGCTGCTGCGCGCACTGGCGAGTGACGCCATCCGTGGTTCGCTGGAGCGGCACTTCGGTGTGCGGCTCGCCTTCCAGAACTGCCACCGGGTCGCGGTCTTCCCGCTCGACCCGGCGGTGGACGACCGTCTGGCCCGCTTCACGTCCATCCGCGGCCAGCTGCTGAACCAGTCGCCCGAACTCCGCGACTGCTGAACGGAGTTGCTGCCGCTGCGCACACGGTTGTGACACGCACCGTGCCGTGCGCCAGCGGCAGCACCACCCACAGCACACCGGCCTCCGCGCCCGAGCCGGTCACCCCAGCTGGGGCAGGACCTCCGCGCCCAGCCGGCGCACGTTCTCCTCCGTCGCCGCGAGGTCGCCGGAGCCCTCGACGAGCAGCGCGAACCGAGTGATGCCCGTACGCTCCGAGGTCGCCGCCAGCCGGTCGGCACACAGCTGCGGCGGTCCGACGGGATGCAGCCCGCACAGCAGCTCCGTATAGGCCAGCGGATCACGCATCGCGCGATAGCGGCCGTCGACCGTCACATGCGCGCCCAAGCCCTGCTGGAGCCAGCCGGGCATCGCCTTCGTGAGGGTCTCCGCCGCGGCCTTACGGGCGTCGGCGACCTGCACCACGCCCGCCGAGACATGCGCGGCCGCGGCGACCTCGTCCCCGTCCCGGCCGGCCTCCAGAGCGGCCGACCGCCACAGCGCGACCATCTCCGCCTTCTCCTCGTCGCCGCAGTGCATGCCCAGCAGCATCGGCAGCCCGCGCTCCGCGGCCGTACGGACCGATGAGGCGGAGGTGCAGGCCACCACCACCGGCGGGCCCGGGGGGCCGGGCTCGTCCGGATCGGTCAGTGCCTCGGCCGGCCGGGGCACCACGGCTACTTCCCGGAACGCATAGCGCTCGCCCTGCGCGCCGACCCGGGGCTCCCGCAGCCAGCGCATCAGCAGATCGAGTGACTCCGGGAAGCCGTGGTCGTACGCGGCGAGGCCGGAGCCGAACACCTCCAGATCGACCCACGGCCCGCCCCGGCCGACACCGAGCGTGAACCGGCCGTCGGAGGTGAGATGCAGCAGCGCCGCCTGCTCACCGAGGGCCACCGGATGCTGGGTCGGCAGCACGCTCACCGCCGTCCCGACGCCGATCCGGCGGGTCCGCCCCAGCAGCAGCGCGGCGAGCGTCACCGCATTCGGGCAGACGCCGTACGGGACGAAGTGGTGTTCCGCGAGCCAGACATCGTCGAGTCCGGCCTCCTCCGCGACCTCCGCGGAGCGCACCGCGCGGTGCAGTGCTTCCCCCTGTCCCTGACCGGGGAATTGAGCGGCCAGGATGAAAGCCCCAACGCGCATCGCTCTCTGCCTCCTCGCAGCCGACGCGACTCCCCCTTACAGGCAACAACGTGTGACACGTGCCAAGGGCACGGCCTGACGACAAATTTCCTGATGATCGCAGAATCCTGCCGAGGGGAGTTCGCCCGTGACCGCGCCGCGTACGCTGGTGACATCCCGTGACCCCGTGACTCTCCGAGGTGCTCTGTGTCCCCGCGTCGAAACCGCCAGCACGGCGGCGCGAAGCCCGTCGACCGCATGGGCGGTGACCGCTACGGCCTGGAACGTACCGAGGAATGGCGCGGCGAGGACTGGGTCGTGCGGCTGGTCGGGGGCGGCGGCGCGGCCAAGCACTACCGCTGCCCCGGCTGCGACCAGGAGATCCCGCCCGGGGTGCCGCATGTCGTCGCCTGGCCGCAGCACGGCGATGTCGACGACCGCCGGCACTGGCACAAGGCGTGCTGGAACGCACGGGACCGCCGGAGCGCGCGGCTCCAGCGGTCCCGGAATGCGCCCCGCTACTGAGGGCGGGCGGCGTCAGACGTCGCGCTGAAGGACGGCGGCGTAGGCGCCGCCCAGCGCCACCGCGGTCACACCGGCGAGGATCCACACGGGAGTCCAGCCGGTCGGGCCGGTGCTGAGGAACGGGATGTCGTACAGCGTCGCGAGCGCGCTGGGCACCGAGTACTCGATCAGCGCCTGCTGGACGTCCTTGAGGCTCTCGCCCTGGAGGAACAGCGCCAGCAGCATCGGCAGCAGCACCACGCCCATCATCGTGCTGATGGCACCCGCCGAGTGCCGCAGCAGCGTGCCGACGGACAGCGCCAGCAGACCGAGCAGCGCGACGTAGAGACCGGCGCCGACGGTGGCGCGCAGCCACTGGTCGGCGGTGGGCGCGGGGCCGTTGAGCATCGCGCTGTCGAGCAGCGCGACCAGACCGGTCGCGACCGTCGTGATCACCAGCGCGAGGGTGAAGAAGACGATCGCCTTCGCGGTCAGCATCCGTACCCGGCTGGGGCAGGCGGTCAGCGTCGTACGGACCATGCCGGTGCCGTACTCGGACGAGATCGACAGCACCCCCAGGGTGATCACGCACAGGCTGCCGAGCAGGACACCGACGAAGCCGAGGCCGAGCACCGGGTCCAGCTCGCGGTCCGAGCCCGCCGCGAGGGCGGCCAGCAGGCCGATGCCGACGCACAGCAGCAGCATCACGCCCAGCGTCCAGATCGTCGAGCGCACCGAGCGGATCTTCGTCCACTCGGAGAGCAGCGCATGGCCGAGGTGGGTGGGGCGCACCGGGATGGGCGAGACGTAGCCGCCCGCGCCGGCGTAGGCCTGCTGGGGCTGCGGCGGGGCCGGCGGCTGCGGGGCCTGGGGCTGGGCCTGGGCCGGCGCGTGGGCGGGAGCCTGGGCCTGCACGGGCGCGGGTGCCTGGACCGGCGTCTGGAGCATCATCGTGCCCGCGTCCTTGCCCGCGCCCTTGCCCGGCCCGTGCGCCGCGAGCGGCTGCGGCTCGGGGTATTGCTGGGCCTGGAGCATCATCGTCCCGGCCTCCTTGGCCGGGGCGGGCTGCGCGGGGGCCTGGCCCTGGGCGGGCGCCTGCCCGTGCTGGGGCTGGGGCGGGGCCGGAGCCTGGGCCGCCTGGGCCTGAGCGGGTGCCGGGCCCTGGGCCTGGAGCATCATCGTGCCCGCTTCCTTGGCGGGCGCGGGCTGCTCGGGCGCGGGCTGGGCCTGAAGCATCATCGTGCCGGCCTCTTTGGCGGGCGCGGGCTGCTGCTCCGGCGCCGGCTGCTGAGCGGGCGGCTGCTGACCCGGCTGCTGCTGGGCGGGCGGCGTCTGCGGCTGGTGCGGTGCGGCCGGCGGTGCCGCGGGCGGCATCGGCGGCGCGGCCGGCACCGGCTGCTCGTGTGCGCCGGTGTCGTGGGGTCCGCGCTCAGGCTGCGGCTGGGGCTGCGGCTGCTGAGGGCTGGTCATCGGGCGTCCTCGTGGTGGGGCGTGGGCAGGTCGGCGGGGGCGGCGGGAGCCGCGGGCGGCATCGGCGCGGCGGGCTGTTGCCCGTACGGGTGAGGCGCACCGTATTGCTCGGGTCCCCCGTACGGGTGGCCCTGAGCGGGCGGCGGATAACCTGGCCCGGGAGCGGGCGCCTGCTGGGCGTACGGATTCGGCTGCCCCTGGCCGGGAACACCGGCCGGAACCTGACCGGGAACCGGCTGACCGGGCGGGAACCCCGGGCCGCCCGCGTACCCCTGCGGGGCGTACCCGGCGGGGGCCTCCTGAAGGCCGGCCCGCGCGTCCGCCGTCGAGCGGTAGTCCACGGCGCCCTGCGTCATCTGCATATACGCCTCTTCCAGGGACGCCTGGTGCGGCGACAGCTCCCACAGCCGGACGTCGGCCTGATGCGCGAGCTCGCTGATGCGGGGGAGCGGCAGCCCGGTCACCCGCAGCGCACCGTCCGGCTCGGGCACGGTCTGCCCGCCCGCCTCACCGATCGCGGCGGTCAGCTTCTCGCGCTGCTCCGGCTCGGTGTCCGGGGTACGGACCCGGGCGAAATCGGCGGAGTTGGCCGAGATGAAGTCCTTCACGGACATATCCGCCAGCAGCTGCCCCCGGCCGATCACGATCAAGTGCTCGGCGGTCAGCGCCATTTCGCTCATCAGATGCGAGGAGACGAAGACCGTACGGCCCTCGCTCGCCAGCTGCTTCATCAGATTGCGCACCCACAGGATGCCTTCGGGGTCGAGCCCGTTGACCGGCTCGTCGAAGAGCAGCACCTGGGGGTCGCCGAGCAGTGCCGCGGCGATACCCAGCCGCTGGCCCATACCGAGCGAGAAGCCCTTGGAGCGCCGCCCGGCGACCTCCTGGAGACCGACCACACCGAGCACCTCGTCGACCCGGCGGGCCGGGATGCCGGACACCTGGGCGAGCGACAGCAGATGCTGACGCGCGGTGCGCCCGCCGTGCACGGCCTTGGCATCGAGCAGGGCGCCCACCTGGCGGGGTGCGTTGGGGAGGCTGCGGAAGGGACGGCCGGCGATGGTGGCTCGCCCCGAGGTCGGTGCGTCCAGGCCCAGAATCATGCGCATCGTCGTGGACTTGCCGGAGCCGTTGGGCCCCAGGAAGCCGGTCACCGTACCCGGCCGCACCTGGAACGACAGGTTGTACACGGCCGTCTTGGCGCCGTAGCGCTTCGTCAGGCCGACTGCCTCGATCATTCTCCGCCCCTCGCGAGATGGTCGGGGCAGAGGCGCTCTCGTACCCCCGTGAGGATTAGGAGGCTATCCGGCCATTGACGGTTCCCGTCAATCGCCGCAGGCGACGCCCCCGTCACCCACCTCCTCAACCCTTTCCACCCACGGGAGGGGACGGGCCGGAGGGGGGGGGGGGGGGGGGGGGAAAAGGAACAAGGCCACCCCCCCTCCCCGAAGGGGCATCCACGAACCCAAAGAACCA
>NZ_JBVHZH010000033.1:27104-39588 GCF_055574515.1 Streptomyces sp. NPDC029466 | reverse complement strand
AGGAGGGAGAAGAGGGAGGGGGAGGGGGGGGGGGCGGGCCAGCAACCAACCCCCCCCCCCCCCCCCCCCCCGGGCCCCCCTCCACCGCACCCACAGCCCCGCGCAGCGGACAATCAGCCCGCCGCAGGCGAAACGGTGGGGAGGCCACAAGCCGACCCGAGCCACAGCCCCGCGCAGCGGACAAACAGCCCGCCGCTGGCGGAAACGGCGCCGCACCAAACCACGTACGCCCCAAGCCCAGCGCAGCGTCACGCATCGCGCCGCTTGAGCAACACCACCCCGCAGACCAGCGCGACCACCGTCCAGGCGATCATGATGCCGAGCCCGCCCCACGGGCCGTACGGCACCTGGTCGTTGGCCCGCGGGACCACCTGCATGATTTTCGAGCCGGCCTGGTCCGGCAGATAGCGGCCGACCTTCCGGGTCGCCGAGACATTTCCGAGGATGTTCGAGATCAGGAAGAAGAACGGCATCAGGATGCCCAGCGAGAGCATCGGGCTGCGCAGCATCGTGGCCACCGCCATCGAGAACAGCGCGATCAGCGTCATATAGAGCCCGCCGCCGATCACCGCGCGCAGTACGCCCGGGTCGCCGAGGTGCGCCCGGAGGTCACCGAGCACCGCCTGCCCCGCGAAGAACGTCACGAAGCTGGTGGCGAGGCCGACGACGAAGACCAGCGCGGTGGCCACCAGCAGCTTGCAGAACAGAAAGGTGCCGCGCTGCGGTACGGCGGCCAGCGAGGCGCGGATCATGCCGGTGCTGTACTCGTTCGAGACCACCAGCACCCCGAAGACGATCATCGCCAGCTGGCCCAGTCCCATCCCGGCGAAGCTGGTGTTGGTGGCGTCGAACGACAGCCGGTCCCGGGCCGGCATCGAGCTGAAGTCGTTGTTGGCCAGGGTGCAGATCAGCACGCCCAGCCCGATGGTGACGACCACGGCGATGCCCAGCGTCCACACCGTGGACCGCACCGACCTGATCTTGGTCCACTCCGACCGAATGACCTGCCCGAGCGCCGCCATCCGTCAGCTCCTCTTCTTCTGCCAGTCCGCGCCCCAGCCGGTCGGCTGCGGCTCACCAGGCCGGGCCCCGGCCGGCTGCGGTTCTCCCGGTGGCCGGGCCCCGGCCTGAGCCGGTACCGGGTCGCCGTCGTGCGCGTGATACTCCACCGACTCCGCCGTCAGCCGCATGAACGCCTCCTCCAGGGAAGCTTGCTGCGGACTGAGCTCGTGCAGCACCAGCTGATGCCGGGCGGCCAGTTCGCCCAGCCGGTCGGCGGGCACTCCGTCGATCTCCAGCGACCCGTTGCCGACGGCCACCGCGTCGATGCCCTCGTCGTGCAGCAGGTCCAGCAGCTTCTCGCGCTCCGGGGACCGCATCCGGACGTACGACCGGGAGTTCTGGTGAATGAAGTCCTTCATCGAGGTGTCCGCCATCAGCCGGCCCTGCCCGATCACGATCAGATGCTCGGCGGTCAGTGCCATCTCGCTCATCAGATGCGAGGAGACGAAGACGGTGCGGCCCTGGGCGGCGAGGTTCTTCATCAGATTGCGGATCCAGTGGATGCCTTCGGGGTCGAGTCCGTTGACCGGCTCGTCGAAGAGCAGCACCTGGGGGTCGCCGAGCAGTGCCGCGGCGATACCGAGCCGCTGGCTCATCCCGAGCGAGAAGCCCTTCGAGCGCTTCTTGGCGACCGTGCTCAGCCCGACGGTGTCCAGCACCTCGCCGACCCGGCCGCGGGGGATGCCGTTGCTCTGCGCCAGGCACAGCAGATGGTTGGCGGCGCTGCGGCCGCCGTGCACCGCCTTGGCCTCCAGCAGCGCCCCGATATAGGTGAGCGGATCCTTCAGTTGCCGGTAGTGCTTGCCGTCGATCCGGACCGTCCCCGAGGTCGGGTTGTCCAGGTCGAGCATCATCCGCATGGTCGTCGACTTGCCGGCGCCGTTGGGGCCGAGGAAGCCGGTGACCATCCCGGGCCGCACCGTGAACGTGAGGTGGTCCACGGCGACCTTGTCGCCGTAATGCTTGGTCAGCCCCTCGAGCTCGATCATGTACCGCACGCTAGGCGTCGCCGGAGGCCACTGCCACCGGGGCGGGGCCGCCCGGCTGACCCCCCGTACGCACCGCGCCCCCGCACCACCACAGAGGCGGTACGGGGGCGCGCAGGGCTGCTCGGGAAGGCTCTTAGCGTCAGCTGGGGGAGGTCAGCGGCTCTGCTGGGCGGGGACGCCGCGGGTGACGGTCTCGTCCTCGCCGGGGGCGCCGGCCGCGGCCACGGCGGCACCGGTCAGCGTCGCCAGCATCTCGCGGACGTTGGTCAGCTGGGCGTTGATGGAGTCGCGGCGGTTCGTCAGCGCCGCCAGCTCGCGCTCGGATTCGCTGCGGATCCGGTCCGCCTTGGCGTTGGCGTCCGCCACGATGTCCTCGGCCTGCCGCTGCGCGGTCTCCACCGTCTGGCGGGCCCGGCGCTCGGCGTCCGTACGCAGCTTCTCGGCCTCCAGGCGGAGCTGCTCGGCGCGGTGCTCGATCTCGGCGAGCCGCTTCTCGGCCTTGGCCTGACGCGAGGCCAGGTCGCGCTCGGACTGCTCACGGCGCTTGGCGAGGTTGGTCTCGAAGTCCGCGGCGGCCTGCGCGGCCTTGGCGCGGGTCTCCTCGAAGAGGGAGTCCGCCTCCTCCCGCTTGGACTGCGCGTCCTTCTGCGCCTCGGCGCGCAGGGTGGCCGCCTCACCCTTGGCCTTCTCGACGATCCGGGCGCCCTCGTCCTCGGCCTTCGCCTTGCGCTCGGAGGCGAACGACTCGGCGTCGTTACGGACCTGCTGGGCGGCCGACTCGGCCAGCTCACGGTGCTGCTCGGCGGCCCGCCGGGCCTCCTCGCGCAGATCCTTCGCCTCCTCTTCGGCGAGCCGGAGGATCTTCTCCACGCGCGCGCCGAGGCCCGCGTAGGATGGTTCGGCGTCATTGACCTGCGCCTGGGCGTTCTGCGTTTCGAGGTGCAGCTCCTCGATCCGCTTTTCCAGCGACGTGATGCGGGCCAGCGCGCTGTCGCGGTCGGCGACGAGCTTCGTAATGCGGTCGTCCACCTGACCGCGGTCGTACCCACGCCGCACGAGCTCGAAGCCGAAGGGGGAGGAAGTGTCGCTCATGGGGTTCCTGTCGAAGAGACCGGTGAGGTGATAAGGAGAATCCTAGGGGTCACAACGGCGTGTCATCGAGTCATTGCCCGTTTGATCTGGAGAATGACCCCTCATTTGAGTGGCTACCCCTCAGACTGCTTGCCACTCGAACGAGTTGCACCCGCTCCCGCGGCAGCCTTCACACCGCCGCCCTTGCCTTCCCCGCCCCCGCCGGGTGTTTCGAACGATTCGAGGGCTTCCAGAACGTCCTGAACACGGGAGATTTCGGCGTTGATGTCCTCGCGTCGGCGCACCAGCACCTCCAGCTCCCGCTGGCCCTCCTCCACGATCCGCTCGGCCTCCGCCTTGGCCTCGCCGCGCATCCGCTCCGCGTCGCGCACCGCCTCGGCCTTCTTGTTCTCGGCCTCCTTGATCAGGCTCTCGGCCTTCTTCACCGCCGAGATCCGGACCTTGCTCGCCTCGCTGTTCGCGTCCGCCACCATCCGGTCGGCCTTCTCCTCGGCCTCGACCTGCTGGGCGGTGGCCTGCGCGATGAGTTTGTCGACCCGCTCGCCGGCGTTCTTCATCGTCTCCGCCGACTCCCGGCGGGCCCGCTCGTGCAGCTCCTCGACCTCGGACTCGATCCGCTGGCGCAGCTCCTCGGCGCGGTCCCGGATGCCGGTGGCGTCGCGGCGGGCCTCCTCCAGCAGCGTGTTCGCGTCCGTACGGGCCTTCTCCACCCGCGCATTGCCGTCGGCCGTCGCCTCCGAGACCAGCCGCTCGGCCTCCTTGCGGGCCGCCCCGACCATGGTGTCGGCCTGCTCCTCGGCGGCGGTGGCCGCGTTGAGCGCCTCCTCCTGGGCCTTGGTGACGAGCTGGTCCGCCTGCTCGGCCGCGTCCGCGCGGCGCTTGGCGGCGTCCTTGCGCGCCTCGTCGAGCAGCCGGTCCGCCTCCTGCTGGGCCTCGGCCCGGGTCTGCTCGGTGGCCGCCTCGGCGTCCTCCTTGAGCTTCGCGGACTCGTTACGGGTGCGGTTGGCGTGCTCCTGCGCGGCGGTGACCGTCTCGGCCGCCTCCGCCCGCAGCCGGTCCGCCTCCGCGGTGGCCGTCGCGAGCATCCGGTCCGCCTGCTCCCGGGCGTCGGCCCGGGTACGGTCCGCGTCCCGCTCGGCGTCCGCGGTCGTCTCCGCCGCCTCCGTGCGCAGCCGCTCGGCCTCGGTCGCGGCCTCCGACATCAGCTCGTCGGCCTGCTCCGCGGCGTCCGAACGCGTCTTGTTGGCCGCCTTGCGCGCCTCGTCGCCGGTGTGGTCCGCGTCCCGGCGGGCCGCCTCCAGCACCTCGGCCGCCTCGGCCCGCAGCCGCTCCGCCTTCTCGGTCGCCTCCGTCACCAGACGGTGCGCCTGCTGCTCGCCCTCGGCCCGCAGCTGATCGGCGGCCTGCTGGGCCTCCTGGACCGTGCGGTCCGCGTCGTCCTGGGCCGAAGACGTCAGCTCGGTGGCCTCGGTGACAATCCGTTCGGCTTCCGTGCGCGCCTCGGTGATCAGCCGGTCCGCCTGCTCCGCGGCGTCCGAGCGCATCCGGTTCGCGTCGTCCCGCGCCTCCGCACGGGCCCGTGCCGCGTCCTGCTCGCCGGCCGCCAGCGCGTCCGAGGCGTCGGTACGCAGCTGCTGCGCCTTCGCCGTGGCGTCCGCCACCAGCTTCTCGGCCTGGGCGGTCGCCTCCGACACCAGCCGGTCGGCCTGCTCGGCGGCCTCGGTCCGCGCCGTGTTGGCGTCCCGGCGTGCCTCGTCCAGCACCCCGGCCGCCTCGGCGCGCAGCCCGTCGGCCTCCTCGATGGCCTCGGAAACCGCCCGCTCCGCGAGGGTCTTCGCGGCCTCCGTCGCCTCCTGCGCCTCCGCACGGGCCCGCGCCGCGTCCTCCGAGGCGCGCTCCCGCTCCTCGTAGGCGTCCTTGCGGATCCGGTCCGCCTCGTCCTGCGCCTCGGTCCTGGTGCGCTCCGCGGCGTGTTCGGCCGCCGAACGCAGCCCGGCGATCTCCTCACCGGCCTGCTCGTGCAGCCCCGCGACCGAGTCCCGCACCTGCTGTGCGGTCTGCTCGGCCGCCGCCACCAGCTCGCCCGACCGCCGGTCCGCCTCCTCGACCAGCCGCTGGGCCTCCTCCTGCGCCTCGCCCACCCGCGTACGGGCCGACGCCAGCAGCTCCTCGCTCTGCTCGCGCGCCGCGGTGCGCTCCTGGTGGGCCTCCTCGCGGGCCTCGCCCAGCAGCTGCTCGGCCTCCCGGCGCCGCCGCGCGGCCTCCTCCTGGGCCGCGGCCAGCGCCTGCGCCGCCTCCGCGCCCGTACGCTCGGCGGCCGTCGCCGCCTCGGCACGGACCCGGTCCGCGGTCTCCTGCGCCTCGGTCTTGAGCCGCTCCGCCTCGGCCGACGCCTCGGTGCGCAGCCGTGCCGCCACCGCCTCGGCCTCGGAGCGGGCCGACGAGGCATCCGAAGCGGCCTCGTCGCGCAGCCGCTCGGCCTCCTCCTCGGCCTGCTGCGTCAGCATCCGGCGCCGCTCGGCCGACTCCGCCTTGAGGCGGGCCGCCTCCTCCTGCGTCTCCCGGCGCAGCCGCTCCGCCTCCGCGCGGGCATCGCGCAGCGACCGCTCGGCGGCGGTGACCTTCTCCTCCGCCTCGCGGTGCAGCCGGTCCAGTTCGTCCTGCGCCTCGGCGCGCCGCTCCTCGGCGGCCTGCTCGGCCTCCTCGCGCAGCCGGGCGGCGGACTCCTCCGCCTCGGTGGTCACCATCTCCGCGGCCTGGGCGCCCTCGGTGAGCAGCTCCTCGGCCTCCGAACGGGCCCGCTCCAGCGCCTCCTCGGCCTGCCGGCGCAGTGCCGTGGCCCGCTCGATGGCCTCCGTCCGCACCCGCTCGCTCTCCGCGACGGCTCCCGAACGGGTCTCCTCGGCGTCGGACTTGGCCTTCGCCAGCAGCTCCTCGGCGGTCCCGGCCGCCTCCTCGATCTGCTGGACCGCCTCGCGGCGGGCCTCGCCGCGGATCCGCTCGCCCTCGGCGACCGCGTCCGCGCGCAGCTGCTCGGCCTCCCCGCGCAGCCGCCGTGCCTCCTCCTGGAGTTCGACGGTCTTGGCGCGGTACTCCTTGGTGTCGTCCTTGGCCGCGCCCTTGAGCTGCGCCACGGTGTCGTGGGCCTCTTCGCGCAGCCGGTCCGCCTCGGCCTCGGCCTCCTTGCGCAGCCGTTCGGCCTCCTCCGCGGCGGCCTTGGTAGTGGCCTTGGCGTCCTCCGACGCCTTGGTCAGCACCTCCTCGGCGCTGCGCGCGGCCTTCGCCAGCTGGGCCGCGGAGTCCTCCGCCACCTTGGACCGGGCGGTCTCCTGTGCCTCGGCGACCAGCCGCTCGGCCTCCGTGCGGGCGTCCGACCGCAGTTGCTCGGCCTCGGCCTTGAGCGCCTCGGCCTCCTTGGTGGCCTCACCGACCAGCCGGGCGATCTCCGCCTTGGCCGTACGGGTGCGCTGCTCGTTGTCCGATTCGGCCGCCGTCAGCCGCTTGGTGGCGCTCTGCTGCGCCTCGTCGACCAGCTTCTCCGCCTCGGCGCGGGCCTCGCGCAGCGCCTTGTCCGCCTCCTGGACACGGGCCTCGGCGGTACGGGTCAGCTCCGCGGCCTGCCGGCGGGCCTCCTCCGACTCGGTGCCGACGCTGGTGCGCAGCTGCTCGGCCTGGTCGGTGGCCTCCTGGGCCTGGCTGGAGGCGGCGTTCAGCAGCCGCTCGGCGTCCGTACGCGCCCGGCGCAGGATGCTTTCCGCTTCGGCGCGGGCCTCCGCGGCCTCGGTGCCGAGCCGCTCCCGGGCCTGCTCGGCCAGCCGCTGGGCCTCGGCCCGCGCGGCGGCCAGCGCCTGCTCGGCCTCCCGGCGGGACTCCTCCATGAGCCGGCGGGCCTGCGACTCCGTGCGGGCACGCAGCTGTTCGGCCCAGGCGACGTTCTCGTTGACGTGCGATTCGACGGTCTGCCGGCGCTCGTTGAGCTCCTCGTCGAGCCGCTGCCGGCGGGTGACCGCCTCGGCGTGCAGCTCGGCCTCCAGCCGGGACTGCCGTTCGGCCTGCTCCTGGAGCAGTCGCTGGGTCTGTGCCCGTGCCTCGCGCAGCTCACGCTCGGCATCGGTACGCAGCTGGTCCGCCTGGATCTGCGCGTTGCGCAGCAGCTGTTCGGCCTGATGACTGACGTTGTCGTAGGCAGGGCGGGTCGCGAGGTTGCGGCGCGCCTCATGGAGCTTGGCGCGCAGCACCTCGACCTGATAGCCGAGGTCGTCGGCGTGCTGAACGGCCTTGTCCCGCTCCGTCTTCAGCCGCTCCATCTCGGCCTCGAACTGCGAGAGGTGGTCGTCAGCCTCGTAGCGGTCGTTGCCCCGCACTGCGCGGTCCCATCCGTCCCCTGGTCATGGTGGCGGCCTTCTCCGGTCCTGCGGTGCTCGTCCCGTACACGTCACGTCGTACCGGACTCGCGCCCATCGGAGCTGACCCTTCCGAAGAAATGGTGTCAGATCATCGGCAGGGTATGGACCGAGCCCCACTCCCTTACCCCGGCCGAAGCTGCACTCTACCGGCCGGGGAAGGTGAAGGTCAGTGGTCCGTCGGGGTGGTGGGCGCCGCGGTGACGAGTTCGGTAAGCACTCCATGACAATCCTTGGGGTGCAGGAAGGTGATCCGGGAGCCCATCGAGCCGGTCCTGGGCTCGTCGTAGAGCACCCGGACGCCCTTGCCCCGGATGGCCTCGGAGTCGCCGTCGACGTCCGCGGTGCCGAAGGCGATGTGGTGCACCCCCTCGCCGTTCTTGGCGAGCCACTTGCCCACCGCGGAGTCCTCCCGGGTGGGCTCCAGGAGCTGCAAATACGAGGCTCCGCCGTCCGAGGTTTCATTGATCTTGAGCATGGCTTCCCGGACCCCCTGCTCCTCGTTGACCTCGGTGTGGAACACCTCGAAGCCATACGTGGCACGGTAGAACTCGACAGTCTTGTCGAGGTCGAAACAGGCGATCCCGATGTGGTCGATTCGCGTCAGCATGGCTCCAGTGCACCGCCCGCACGGCTGGTTACGCAACGTGCGCGCGATCACACCCGCTTGCCGGTGACCCGGCGCGTACCGCTCAGTACATTGACGGGAACCCTCGTTAACTTCCCTGCAAAGGAAGGCCGCACCGCATGTCTGCAACGAACGGCACGAACGGCAGCACCTCAGTGATCGTGGCGGGAGCGCGCACCCCCATGGGCCGGCTCCTGGGATCGCTGCGGACCTTCTCCGGCGCCGACCTGGGCGCCGTCGCCATCAAGGCGGCACTCGACCGGGCGGGCATCGGCGGCGACCAGGTGCAGTACGTGATCATGGGCCAGGTGCTCCAGGCCGGGGCGGGGCAGATCCCGGCACGCCAGGCCGCGGTCAAGGCCGGCATCCCCATGAACGTCCCCGCGCTGACCGTCAACAAGGTCTGTCTCTCCGGTCTCGACGCCATCGCGCTGGCCGACCAGCTCATCCGCGCCGGCGAGTTCGATGTCATCGTCGCCGGCGGCCAGGAGTCCATGACCAACGCCCCGCACCTGCTCCCGAAGTCCCGCGAGGGCTACAAGTACGGCGCGGTCGAGATGCTCGACGCGATGGCGCACGACGGCCTCACGGACGCCTACGAAGGCATCGCCATGGGCGAGTCGACCGAGAAGCACAACACCCGTTTGGGTATCGCCCGGCCGGAGCAGGACGAGATCGCCGCGCGCTCCCACCAGCGGGCCGCCGCCGCCCAGAAGAACGGGCTCTTCGAGGCCGAGATCACCCCCGTGGAGATCCCGCAGCGCAAGGGCGAGCCGGTCCTCTTCAGCAAGGACGAGGGCATCCGCGGCGAGACCACCACGGAGTCGCTCGGCAAGCTCCGCCCGGCCTTCGCCAAGGACGGCACGATCACCGCCGGCACCTCCTCGCAGATCTCCGACGGTGCCGCCGCGGTCGTCGTCATGAGCAAGGCCAAGGCCCAGGAGCTCGGCCTGGAATGGATCGCGGAGATCGGTGCGCACGGCAATGTCGCGGGCCCGGACAACTCGCTCCAGTCCCAGCCCTCCAACGCCATCAACCACGCCCTGAAGAAGGACGGCCTGGCCGTCGAGGATCTTGACCTGATCGAGATCAACGAGGCGTTCGCGGCCGTCGCCGTGCAGTCCATGAAGGACCTCGGAGTGTCCCCGGAAAAGGTGAATGTCAATGGCGGCGCCATTGCGCTGGGTCACCCGATCGGGATGTCCGGCGCCCGGATCGTGCTGCATCTCGCGCTGGAGCTGCGCCGGCGGGGCGGTGGCGTGGGTGCCGCCGCGCTGTGTGGCGGTGGCGGCCAGGGCGACGCGCTGATCATCCGCGTACCGGGTAAGTAAGCGAGAGCTCGTACGCCGGTGCGTACGAGCGGGCCGAATCGCGTACGAGCGAGCCGAAGGAGCCGAGCGGCGATGGTGGACGTCCCCCAGCTGGTGGAACAGGCGCGGCAGGGCCGGCCGAGGGCCGTGGCACGGCTGATCTCCCTCGTGGAGGGGGCGGCGCCGGAGCTGCGCGAGGTGATGGCGGCGCTGGCCCCCCTCACCGGCAACGCGTATGTGGTCGGGCTGACCGGCTCGCCCGGCGTGGGCAAGTCCACCACCACCTCCGCCCTGGTGACGGCCTATCGCAAGACGGGCAAACGGGTCGGCGTCCTCGCCGTCGACCCGTCCTCGCCGTTCTCCGGCGGCGCGCTGCTCGGTGACCGCGTCCGGATGAGCGAACACGCCTCCGATCCCGGCGTCTACATCCGCTCCATGGCCACCCGCGGCCATCTCGGCGGCCTGGCCTGGGCCGCGCCCCAGGCGATCCGCGTCCTGGACGCGGCGGGCTGCGACGTGGTCCTCGTCGAGACGGTCGGTGTCGGCCAGTCCGAGGTGGAGATCGCCTCCCAGGCCGATACGAGCGTGGTGCTGCTCGCACCCGGCATGGGCGACGGCATCCAGGCGGCCAAGGCCGGAATCCTGGAGATCGGCGACGTCTACGTCGTCAACAAGGCGGACCGCGACGGGGCCGACGCGACCGCCCGCGAGCTCAACCACATGCTGGGCCTCGGCGAATCCCGTACGCCGGGTGCCTGGCGGCCACCGATCGTGAAGACCGTCGCGGCGCGGGCCGAGGGCGTCGACGAGGTCGTCGAGGCGCTGGAGAAGCACCGGGCCTGGATGGAGGAGCGGGGGGTTCTCGCGGAGCGGCGGCGGTCCCGGGCGGCGCATGAGGTCGAGACGATCGCCGTCACGGCGCTGCGTGAGCGGATCGGCGATCTGCGGGGCGATCGCCGGCTCGATGCGTTGGCCGAGCGCATCGTTGCGGGTGAGATGGATCCGTATCGGGCGGCTGATGAGTTGGTTGATGGGGTGACCAACGGGGGTTGAGGTCGCCGTACGTCGTTTGGTGCGGCGCCGTGGTGGCTGGGCGCGCAGTTCCCCGCGCCCCTGTGGGGGCGCCGTACGTCGTTCGGTGCGGCGCCGTTGTGGCTGGCGCTGGGCGGGTTGCGTGGGTGCCGCGGGGGCCGGAGGGGACGCACCGGGACCCGTCCTCGGCGCGGGCGACGCGGGTGCGTGGGATTGAGTGCCCCGGTGTTTGCTCCGGTCCTGCGGGCGGGCCCCGGTACATCCCCTCCGACCGTCCCCCGTTGCCGTCTGCCGGACGGTGGCACCGCGCCTCACAGCGCAGCTAGGCCCCCGCCCAAGCTGCGGGGGCTGGTTCGGCCAGGTGCCTGCCAAGGGGTGCCGTGCACGGCCGCCGTAACGGTCATCGGTACGGCGGGACGGCCGCGCACAGACGGAGGTCGAGGGGATGTCCGGTGAGCCGCCCGCAGGACCCGGAGCGAACAACGGGGTGAGCAACCTCTGGGACCCGCGTCGCCCGCGCCGAGGACGGCTTACCGGGCGTCCCCTCCGACCCAACCACCCACCCGCCGTAGGCGAACGGCGCCCAGCCCACGGCAACCCGCACAGCCGAAGGCCCCGCCCACGGTGAGGTGAGCGGGGCCTGATGAGGGCGGATGGTCAGTCGTCCGCGCCGTCGTTGTCGTTGTCGTCGTCGGACTGCGCCGGAACGGCGCTCAGCTTGCCGGACTGCGGGTCGACCAGCAGCTTGTGCTCCTTGCCGTCCTTGGTGATCGTCTCGACCTCCCAGACCGCCTTGCCGCGGTCGTCGTCGTCCAGGTCGACGGAGGTCACGGTGCCGTGCGAGGCGGCGGTACGGGCGGCCGACGCGGCGTCGGTGCGGGCGTCCCGGAGGGCGGCGCGCTCGCGGGCGTCGTCGTCATCGTCGTGGTCGATGTGCTGGTTCAGCACCCGCGCGTTGCCCGCGTCGAGGGTGATCTCGTGCCACTTGCCGTCCTTGCCCAGCACGTCCGCTTCCCAGACCAGGCCGGCCCGGTCCGCGTCCAGGTCGAGGCCGGAGACGGTGCCGGGGACGGCCTGCAGGGCGGCGGCCGCGGCGTCCGGCGCGCTGACCTTGGCGGCGCGCGCCTCGCGGCGGTCCTCCTGGCCGTTGGCGTCGTCGTCCTGCATGCGGATGCTGGACTGGCCGTCCCGCACCTGGGCGGTGCCGGAGCCGGCCGTGTCGTGGGCGGCCGACTGTGCCGAGACCGGGGCGCCGGACCGGGCGCTGCCGGAGCCGTCGGCGCTGACCGCGACGGCGGTGACCGTACCGCCGGCGACGAGGGCGGCCGCGGCGGCGGTGGCGATGATCAGATGGCGCTTCATGTGTGTTCTCCCCTTGCGATCGGCTGTGCCCACACACTGGCGGAACCAAGCTGAAGGGGACCTGAAGGCTCCTGAAGGGGGCTTCAGGAAGGGAATGGCATGGTGAGCGCATGCACCCGCCCGTCACGCAGTACCGCCCGCCCGGCCCCGCCGCACACCGTCCGCACCGGCTCCTGATCGTGGAGGACGAGAAGCGGCTGGCCCTGTCACTGGCGAAGGGGCTGATGGCCGAGGGCTATGCGGTCGATGTGGTGCACGACGGTCTGGCGGGGCTCCACCAGGCGAGTGAGGAGAGCTACGACCTGGTCGTGCTCGACATCATGCTGCCGGGGATGAACGGCTACCGCGTGTGCGGGGCGCTGCGTGCGGCCGGCCATGAGGTGCCGATTCTGATGCTGACCGCCAAGGACGGTGAGTACGACGAGGCCGAGGGGCTGGACACCGGCGCCGACGACTATCTGACCAAGCCGTTCTCGTATGTGGTGCTGGTGGCACGGGTGAAGGCGCTGTTGCGGGGGGGGGGGGGGGGGGGGGGGGGGGGGGGGGGGGGGGGGGGGGGGGGGGGGGAAAAAAGAAGAGAAGGGGGGAGGGAGGGGGGGAGATAAG
>NZ_JBVHZH010000033.1:0-27094 GCF_055574515.1 Streptomyces sp. NPDC029466 | reverse complement strand
GGGTCGGGAAACCGTACCGAACAACGACCTAACAAACCTGTCTTCGGGGGGGGGGTGGGGGGAATGGGTGAGGCCGTTTTTGCGGCGGCGCGGCCGGACCGCCCCGCCGGTGCTGCGGGTGGGGGCGCTGGCCATCGACCAGGGGGCCCGTCGGGTCGAGCGGGACGGCGCCGAGGTGACGCTGACGACGAAGGAGTTCGCCGTGCTGGAGCAGCTGGCGGTGCGGGCGGGCGAGGTGGTCTCCAAGGCGGAGATCCTGGAGCACGTCTGGGACTTCGCCTATGAGGGCGATGTCAACATCATCGAGGTGTACGTGAGTGCCCTGCGGCGCAAGCTCGGCGCGGGCCACATCGTGACGGTGCGCGGCGCGGGCTACCGGCTGGTGGCCGGTGGGTAGCGTGCTGGGCTCGGTACGAGCCAGGGCGGCTGCCGGGGCGACCGTGGTGGTGGCCCTGGCGCTGATCGCGGCGGGCACGGCGGTGCTGCTGGTGCTGCGCGGCAATCTCCACAACCAGGCGGGGCTGGAGGCGGAGGTCGCGGCGCGTGAGGTGGCCGCGAAGATCGCGACGGGGACGCCGTACGACCAGCTGGATCTGCCGGACGGCGATGAGCATCCGGTGGTGGTCGCCGGGGAGGACGGCCGGGTGCGGGCGGTCGGTGAGGACGTGCGGGCCGTCGACGGGAAGCGGGTGGGCGCCGGGCAGGGGGCGGGGAGCGTCGCGCCGCCGGCGGAGGAGGACGAGGACGGCGAGGACGACGACCGTGCGCTGAAGCCGGGTGAGGTCGATGACGACGTCGAGTACCGGGACGGGACCGCGGATGTCGACGGGACGGTGGCCGACTACCGGTTCGCGGTGGTCGAGGCGAAGGACACCCGTGGTGAGCAGGCGACGGTGCGCGCGGGGGCGGCGCTGGCGCCGGAGCAGGACGCCGTCGGGTCGGTGCGGGACGCCATGCTGCTCGGGCTGCCGCTGCTGCTCGTGGTGGTGGCCGGGGTGACCTGGCTGGTGACCCGGCGGGCGCTGCGCCCGGTGGAGGGGATCCGCGGGGAGATGGCCGCGATCACGGCGAGTACGGATCTGAGCCGGCGGGTGCCGGTGCCGTCGTCGAAGGACGAGATCGGCCGGCTGGCCCGGACGACCAACGAGACGCTGGCGGCGCTGGAGTCGGCCGTGGAGCGCCAGCGGCGGTTCGTCGCGGACGCCTCGCACGAGCTGCGCAGCCCGATCGCGAGCCTGCGCACGCAGCTGGAAGTGGGGGTGGCCCACCCGGAGTTGCTGGATGTGCCGGGCGCGGTGGAGGACACCGTGCGGCTCCAGCGGCTGGCGGCGGATCTGCTGCTGCTGGCCCGGCTGGACGCGGGGGAGCGGCCGGGCGGGGCCCGGGTCGATCTGGCGGCGATGGTGCGTGAGGAGAGTTCGCAGCGGGTCGCGGACCGGGTGCCGGTGCGGACCGGGGAGCTGGCGAGCGCGGAAGTGGCCGGATCCCGTGGCCAGTTGGGCCGGGTGCTGGGGAATCTGCTGGACAACGCGCAGCGGCATGCCGTCGCGTCGGTGCGGGTGGCCGTGGTGCGCGAGGGGGAGTGGGCGGTGCTGCGGGTCGAGGACGACGGCCCCGGGGTGCCGGAGAGTGAGCGGGAGCGGATCTTCGAGCGGTTCGTCCGGCTCGATGACGCACGGGCCCGGGACGACGGCGGGGCCGGGCTGGGGCTGGCCATCGCGCGGGATGTCGCGGTGCGGCACGGGGGTTCGCTGGCGGTGCGTACGGGCTCGGTGTTCGAGCTGCGGCTGCCGGTGGCCTGAAGCCCGGTGCGGCCCCGGCGGCGCGGCCCCGGCCCGGTCAGGGGGCCGAGGCCGGCCGGTCAGAGGCCGCCGCGCTCCTTGCGCAGGTGTTCGGCCACCGGAGTGAGCGAGCTGCGCAGCGCCTGGAGGTCCTCGGACGTGAAGAGGTCGATGAAGTGCTTGCGGACCGAGGCGACATGGTGCGGGGCGACCCGCCGCATGGTGTCCCAGCCCTCGTCGGTGAGGACGGCGTAGAGGCCACGGCGGTCCGACTCGCAACTCTCACGGCGCACCAGCCCGGCGTTCTCCATCCGGGTGATCTGGTGGGAGAGACGGCTCTTGGACTGGAGGGTGCTGGCTGCCAGGTCGCTCATCCGGAGGCGTCGGTCCTCGGCCTCGGAGAGGTTGACCAGGATCTCGTAGTCGTTGTTCGTCAGGCCGAACGGTTGCAGATCGCGCTCGAGTTGGTGCATCAGCAGCCTGCTGACATCGAGGTGGGTGCGCCAGGCACACTGCTCCTGGTCGGTCAGCCAGGGGGTGTCGCTGTCGGTCGTCATGGAGTGAATTCTACCCGTAAAAGTTGAATATCGAATTAATCATGCCGGGGGTGGCGCCTCGCCCGGCCGGGGGCCGGGTGTTGGTCAGACGTTCGAGGTCACCGTCCGCAGAGTACCGCTCACAGCCCGAAGCGGCGCTGGAGGCTGCCGAGGTTGCCGGGGAGCTGGGGCAGTTGTGAGCCACTTTGCGGGACGTGTCCGCCCCCGCCCGGAACGCCCGCTTCGGTGGGAACCGCACCGGTCGCCAGCTCCGGCATCAGCTGCTCCGTCGACTGGAGCAGGACCGTGCCGGCCCCGACGAACTCGAATTGGTGCTCCTCGCCGGACGCCCCGCCGATACCGGTGTGCGCCCGCAGCCCGCCCAGGAATCCTTGCAGGTACTGGTGGTCGTAGTGGTGGCACGGGGAGGGGCAGTCCGCCCAGCCGACGAGCGCCTGCGGGTCGACCCGGATCGGCGGCTCCATGAAGACCACCGGGCCGTTGGACGCGGCCACGAACTTGCCCGTGCCGATGAGGGTGAGAAAGCCCGGGATGATCGACTGCTTCAGCGACAGAGATGGCTGAAATGCGAGCAAGTTGCCCGAGCGAATCGTCAGGTTGCCGTCCTCCAGGTCGAAGGAATTCACATCGAAGGCACGGTCCGCGAGCAGCATCTTTCCCCGGCCCTCGGCGACGACCCAGTCCGCGGCGTGCAGTGGCGAATGAAAACTTCCGGCGACGAGGCGGTCCAGCCGGCCGTGTCCGATGCCGTGGAAGTCGATCTGCCCGTAGTAGGCGATCATCTTCCCCTTCTGGAGGAACCACTGGCCGTCCAGTTCGACGCTGAAGGCGTACGCATGGACGTTGTCGTCGGCGGGGAGCGAATGGACGTCGTGGACGACGGGACCGGTCACAGCTTTTCCTCCGACGCCTGTACGTAGACGGTGCCCTGGCCCGACAGCTCCAGCTGGAAGGCCTCGCCCGAGCCGCGGCCGACCATGTCGCGCCAGCCGAGCGCGGTGGACAGTTTGTTGCGGACGTCGCCGCGGTGGGCGACATAGGCCTGCGGGTCGACATGGACCGGGCGCTGGGGCGTGATCGGGAGTTCGATCACCCCGCCGTGGGCCATCACCGCGGCCGAGCCGACGCCCTGAAGGGTCGTGGTGAACAGGCCCTGGCCGGTGACCTGGCCGCGCACCATGCCCATCACCCCGCCCTGCGAGCCCATGAACATCGTGCCCTGCTGGAGCCCGCCGTCGAAGGCCAGCAGCCGGTCGGCCTCGACGTAGAGCGTCTCGCCCGTCAGGTCGACGACGTGGACGTGGTGGCCGCCGTGGCCGAACATGACCGTTCCGGTGCCCTCGACGGTCATCAGGGGGGTGGCCTCGCCGGCGATCCGGCGGCCGATCATCGAGCCGATACCGCCCTGGCCGCCCTGGAGGTTCGGGGTGAAGGAGACCTCACCGCGGTAGGCGAGCATCGCGCCACGCTGGCTGAACATCCGCTGCCCCGGACCGATCCTGGCCTCCACCATGCGGGAGTTGAGCATCGTGAACGGCATCAGACCTCACCGCCCACGGTGTTGCGCTCGCTGGGCTGGACGTACACCAGGCCCTCGCCCTCGAAGCGGATCTGGAAGGCCTCGCCGGAGCCCTCGCCGATGAAGGTGCGGAAATTCACGCCGGACTGGAAGTGCTGCTTGAGGTCGCCGGTGTGGGCGACATAGGCGCCCGGGTCGACCTGGAGCGGGTATTGCTTGGTGACCCGCAGCACCACCGCGGGGCCGTCGGAGGTGATCGCCGCCTGGCCGCTGCCCTCGACGGTGGTGGTGAACAGGCCGTTGCCCTGCGAGGCGCCGCGCAGGCCGGTGAAGGTCGTGCCCGTACGGAGCGCGGCGTCCGTGCACAGCAGATTGCTCGCCTCCACGAACAGCTTCTCGCCCTGCAACCGCACCAGGTTGATCTCGCTCGCGCGATCGGCGAAGTAGCAGGTGCCGTGGCCCTTCACCTCCATCACGTCCATCTGCTCACCCGTGAGCCGCCGGGTGACCATGCCGCGCAGGCCCTCGCCGCCGCCGGACATCTTCTTGAACGCCATCTGGCCGTCGTACGCGACCATCGCACCGTTTTTCGCCTTGACGGCGTCGCCGGTCATGTCGACGGCGAGCACCTTGCTCCCCTGGAGCCGAAACTGAGCCACGGATCAGACCGTAGTCGGCCGGGGCCGCGAGGGGCAGGTCCTTTGTCCCTGATATCGCCCTGAATCTCGTGGCGCGCACCGGTCTGTCGGCCCCTGCCTCCCCCCGGCGCGGTGATCGCCGAGGCGGCTGTAACAATGGGGCGAAGTTTGTGAACTCTTGCACAAGCGCCCGCCCGTCGCCCGACCTCCGCCCCCAGAAGACGGCGCTGCGCGCCGACCGCCCGCCCGTCACCCGACCTCCGCCCCCAGAAGACGGCGCTGCGCGCCGACCGCCCGCCCGTCGCCCGACCACCCATCTGCCACCCGAACGAGGTTCCCGTGGACATCAAGACCGCCGCCGCCCTGCACCGACTGCGCCTGGCCTCCATTCCCGAGGCCATCTCCTTCCCGGCGCTGCTGATCTTCGGCACCGGTTTCCGTCTGGCCTTCGACTACGACTCGCTGGTGATGCCGCTCGGCATGATCCACGGCCTGCTCTTCATCACCTACGTGGTGCTGCTGCTGGACGTGTGGAACCGCACCAAGTGGCCGGTCAAGCGCGTCGCCTTCTTCTTCGTGCTGGCGATCCTGCCGTTCGGCGGCCTCTTCGGGGACCGGATCCTCAAGCGCGAGGAGGAGGCCGGAGTGATCGCGGCCCGGGCCCGTAAGGAAGGGGTCGTGAACGCATGATCGTCGCCTTCTCCGTCAGCCCGCTGGGCGTCGGCGAGGACGTCGGTGAGTATGTCGCCGACGCGGTGCGGGTCGTCCGGGAGTCCGGGCTGCCGAATCGTACGGACGCCATGTTCACCTCCATCGAGGGGGAATGGGACGAGGTCATGGACGTCGTCAAGCGTGCGGTCGCGGCCGTCGAGGCCCGCTCCGGGCGGGTCTCGCTGGTGCTGAAGGCCGACATCCGGCCCGGTGTCACCGACGGACTGAGCTCGAAGGTCGAGACCGTGGAGCGGTATCTCACCGAGGGCGGCACTCCCCGGGCCTGAGCGGCCCGGCCCCCGGCGCCCCGACGGGGCGTCAGCCGCCCGCCGCCAGGGTGATCCCCAGCGGGGTGCGCTCGTAGCGCACCTGATGTCCGTGCCGGCGCGAGACCAGCAGACCGGCGTCGCGCAGCACGGACAGATGCCCCGAGACGGAGGACGGCGCCAGGCCGAGGCGGTGGGCCAGGGCCGTCGTGGTCGACGGGGTGTCGAGCGCGGCCAGCACGGCCGCGCGGTTCGCCCCCAGCAGCCGGGCCAGCGCCGGGCCCGTCTCCGGTTCGGTCCACAGCCCGCCGATCCCGCGCGCCGGGTAGATCACGGTGGGCTGCCACGGCGGATCGAAACCGCTGACCACGTCCGGCCACACGAAGACGCTGGGCAGCAGCAGCACCCCGCGGCCGTCCAGATCCTGTATCAGGGTGAAGTCGGTGCGGGTGCGCACCGTCAGGGTGCCGCCCGACCAGGACAGCCGCGGATGCAGATCGGCGAACAGCCGCTGGAGGCCGCCGCCCGCCAACTCCCGCGACCGGTAGGCGATCTCGGCCTCCAGCAGGGCCCGCAGCCGCGGCCAGTCCGGTGCGAGCAGCGCCCGCCAGGCCCGTTCGGTGACATCGGCCAGCTCCTGGACGGCCCGGGCCGGATCGGCCAGCGCCGCCCGCCCGCGCGCCGACTCCGCGGCCGCCGGCCGGCTCGCCAGCGACTTGGCCATCTCGGCGCGGGCCAGCGCCGGGTCGGTGGCGCGCAGCCGCGCCAGCTCCTCGTCGAAGCAGGCCACCGGGGTGTCCGGCGGGCTGCCCAGGAAGTCGGGGGTGTAGCCCGGGGGGATCGACGGCATGAAGAGCCACAGCGGCGTCAGGTCCAGCCCGGCCAGCGTCTCGCGCATCCGGCGCAGCCACGGCGTGTGATAGCCGTGCCGGTCGGCGCGGCGCAGGGTCCGTACGGCCTCATGGGTCTCGCACAGCGGGGAGATGGCGAACCGGATGCGGAGCAGGTCATCGGCGCCGAAATGCAGGTTCACCGGCACGGCCGCACGCTCCCCCCACGCAGGATTCGGCTGGAGCCGAAAGAATACGGCGCGGCACCGGGCTCCGGCAGGCTGCGGACATGCCCTCGCCTTCCGGGCCCGCGCCGTCGGGCCGCCTTCCCGCCTGCCCTGATGAGGGCGCCGCCGACGCCGGGCCGTACACCGGTGCGGCCCGCCCGGACGGCTATCGCGCCGTCTTCGCCGTCGCCGAGTTCCGGTACGTCTTCGCCGCGCATCTGCTGTCCTCGCTCGGCGTGGTCGTGTGCGAGATCGCGCTGTCCGTGCTCGTCTTCAGGCTCACCGCGTCGCCGCTGCTCAGCGCCCTGACCTTCGCGCTGGGGCTGCTGCCGTACGTGGTCGGCGGGACGCTGCTGTCGGCGGTCGCCGACCGGTATCCGGCCCGGCGGGTGCTGGTCGGCTGCGATCTGCTGTGCGCGCTGGCGGCGGCGGGCATGGTGGCGCCGGGCACCCCGGTCGCGGTGCTGCTGGTGCTGCGCTGTGTGCTCGCGGCCATCGCGCCGGTCTTCGCCGGGACCCGGGCCGCGACCCTGGGGGAGATCCTCGGCGAGGGGGAGCTGTTCGTCATGGGGCGCTCGGTGATCCGCATCGTGAACCAGAGCGCGCAGCTCGCCGGGTTCGCCGCGGGGGGCCTGCTGCTCACGGTGGTGTCCCCGGCGGCGGTGCTCGCGCTCACCGCCGGTGCGTTCCTGGGGTCGGCGCTGCTGCTGCGGCTGGGGACCCTGGCGCGCCCGGCGCGGGACGGGGCCGGGGGCGCGGCGCGCGGGGCACTGCTGGCGGCCTCGCTGGGCGGGGCCCGATGGCTGCTGACCGACCGCCGGGTGCGGGCCCTGCTGCTGCTCACCTGGCTGCCGCCGGCGTTCGTCGTGATCCCCGAGGCGCTGCTGGTGCCCTACGCCGGCCTGCTCGGTACCGGCCCGGCCGGTATGGGGCTGCTGATGTGCGGCATGCCCATCGGTGCGGTGCTCGCCGAGAGCCTGGTGGGCACGTTCCTCGGGCCGCGGGCCCGCACCCGGCTGACCTTCCCCATGGGGGTCTTCGCCGTGCTGCCCTCGCTCGGCTTCGCCGCACAGCCCTCCCTCGGCTGGGCGCTGCTGCTGCTCGTGCTGACCGGCACCGGGATCACGTACAACTTCGGGGTCGACCGCTGGTTCGTCGCCGCGGTCCCCGACGCCCTGCTGGGCCGGGCGATGACGGTGATGCAGGCGGGGCGGATGACGGTGATGGGCCTGGCGATGGGGCTGGCCGGGGTCGCCGCGGAGTACGCGCCACTGCGGGTGGTGATGCCGGCCGCGGGGGTGCTGGGGGCGGTCTGCGTACTGGCGGTGATCTTCGAGGTGCGGCGTACGGCGCCAGGGCCGGGCCGGGCGTCCCGCGGGCCGGTGCGCGGACCGGCCGGACCGGTGACCCGGACCGAAAAATGAGACGCGGCTGACCACCATATGGCCGCCCGGTAGGGTCGGACGCGTGCCGAAGCCGCTCAGCCTTGCTTTCGACCCCATCGCGCGCGCCGATGAACTGTGGCAGCAGCGATGGGGCGCTGTGCCCTCGATGGCCGCGATCACCTCGATCATGCGCGCCCATCAGATCCTGCTGGCCGAGGTGGACGCGGTGGTCAAACCGTACGGGCTGACCTTCGCCCGGTATGAGGCGCTGGTGCTGCTGACCTTCTCCAAGGCGGGCGAGCTGCCGATGTCGAAGATCGGCGAGCGGCTGATGGTGCACCCCACCTCGGTGACCAACACCGTCGACCGGCTGGTGAAGTCCGGGCTGGTCGCCAAGCGGCCGAACCCGAACGACGGGCGGGGCACGCTCGCCACCATCACGGAGAAGGGCCGCGAGGTGTGTGACGCGGCGACCCGTGACCTGATGGCGATGGACTTCGGGCTCGGCGCCTATGACGACGAGGAGTGCGCGGAGATCTTCGCGCTGCTGCGGCCGCTGCGGGTGGCGGCGGCGGACTTCAAGGACGAATAGGGCGGCGTCCGGAGGGGGGCGGCGAAGATCGCCCCGGAACGGCTGGTTACCCTCGGGGCATGAAGCGAAGCGTCCTGACCCGCTACCGGGCGATGGCCTACGTCACCGCGGTGATGCTGCTGGTGCTCTGTACCTGCATGGTTTTCAAGTACGGCTTCGGGATGGGCAAGGACCTCACCCTGGTCGTCTCCCAGATCCACGGCGTGCTCTACATCATCTACCTGGTCTTCGCCTTCGACCTGGGCTCCAAGGCGAAGTGGAAGTTCGGCAAGCTGCTGTGGGTGCTGGTCTCGGGCACCATCCCCACCGCGGCGTTCTTCGTGGAGCGCCAGGTGGTGCGGGAGGTCGAGCCGCTGATCGCCGGTGACGCTCCGGAGCCGGCGAACGCCTGACGGCCGCCCCGGCCACCCCTGGAAACCTGCGGAACGCGCCTGTCCCTCTGAGGGGCGGGCGCTTTTGCATGCGCCACGCCCTTACGGACAGTGAGCATCGCCACGCACAGGGCGACTCATGAGCCTCTCCCGTCGACAAGTACTAGGACGTCCTAGTAAATTCAGGGGTATGGACGCTGACGCGATCGATGAGGGCCGCCGCCGCTGGCAGGCCCGGTACGACTCCGCCCGTAAGCGGGATGCGGACTTCAGCACGCTTTCGGGTGATCCTGTCGAGCCGGCGTACGGGCCCCGGCCCGGGGACTCGGTCGAGGGGTTCGAGCGGATCGGGTGGCCGGGCGAGTTCCCCTTCACGCGCGGGCTGTATCCGACCGGCTACCGGGGCCGGACGTGGACGATCCGCCAGTTCGCGGGGTTCGGCAACGCCGAGCAGACCAACGAGCGCTACAAGATGATCCTCAAGGCGGGTGGCGGCGGCCTCTCCGTCGCCTTCGACATGCCGACCCTCATGGGCCGCGACTCCGACGACCCGCGCTCGCTGGGCGAGGTCGGGCACTGCGGGGTCGCCATCGACTCGGCCGCCGACATGGAGGTGCTGTTCCGGGACATCCCGCTCGGTGATGTCACGACCTCCATGACGATCAGCGGTCCCGCCGTCCCGGTCTTCTGCATGTATCTGGTGGCCGCCGAACGCCAGGGGATCGACCCGGGTGTCCTGAACGGCACGCTCCAGACGGACATCTTCAAGGAGTACATCGCGCAGAAGGAGTGGCTCTTCCAGCCCGAGCCCCATCTGCGGCTGATCGGCGACCTGATGGAGCACTGCGCCCGCGGCATCCCCGCGTACAAGCCGCTCTCGGTCTCCGGGTACCACATCCGCGAGGCGGGCGCGACGGCCGCGCAGGAGCTGGCGTACACCCTCGCCGACGGCTTCGGCTATGTGGAGCTGGGCCTCTCCCGCGGGCTGGACGTCAACACCTTCGCCCCCGGCCTGTCCTTCTTCTTCGACGCGCATCTGGACTTCTTCGAGGAGATCGCCAAGTTCCGCGCCGCGCGCCGTATCTGGGCCCGCTGGATGCGCGATGTGTACGGCGCCACGAGCGAGAAGGCGCAGTGGCTGCGCTTCCACACCCAGACCGCCGGTGTCTCGCTGACCGCCCAGCAGCCGTACAACAACGTCGTCCGCACCGCCGTCGAGGCCCTGGCGGCCGTGCTCGGCGGCACGAACTCGCTGCACACCAACGCCCTGGACGAGACTCTGGCGCTGCCCAGTGAGCAGGCCGCGGAGATCGCGCTGCGCACCCAGCAGGTGCTGATGGAGGAGACCGGCGTCGCCAATGTCGCGGACCCGCTGGGCGGTTCGTGGTTCATCGAGTCGCTCACCGACCGGATCGAGGCGGACGCCGAGAAGATCTTCGACCAGATCAAGGAGCGCGGCCGGCGCGCGGTGCCGAACGGTGAGCACCCGATCGGCCCGATGACCTCCGGCATCCTGCGCGGCATCGAGGACGGCTGGTTCACCGGCGAGATCGCCGAGTCCGCCTTCCGGTACCAGCAGGCGCTGGAGAAGGGCGACAAGAAGGTCGTCGGCGTCAACTGCCACCACGGCTCGGTCACCGGCGACCTGGAGATCCTGCGGGTCAGCCACGAGGTCGAGCGGGAGCAGGTGCGGGTGCTCGCGGACCGTAAGGCGGCGCGGGACGACGCCCGGGTGCGGGCCGCGCTCAAGACGATGCTGGACGCCGCACGGGCCGGCAGCAACATGATCGAGCCGATGCTGGAGGCCGTACGGGCCGAGGCGACGCTCGGCGAGATCTGCGGCGCGCTGCGCGACGAGTGGGGCGTCTACACCGAGCCCGCCGGGTTCTGAGACCCGGCCGGTGTGCGAACGGGGTGGGGCGGCGGGTGACTCACCTGCCGCCCCGCCCCCGTGCGCGGGGCCCCGGCGGCGCACCGGGCGCACCGGGCGCACCGGCCCCGCCGCCCGCCGCCCGCGCTACGGCAGCGGAATCCGCAGCCGGAAGAGCGCGCCGCCCCCCGGCGCCTGCTCGGCGGTGAGGTAGGCCCCGTGGGCGCGGGCGATCTGGCGGGCCATCGCCAGGCCCAGCCCGGAGCCGGGCAGCGCGCGGGCCGCCTTCGCACGGTAGAAGCGGTCGAAGACATGGGGCAGATCGCCGGCCTCGATGCCGGGGCCGTGGTCGCGCACGGTCAGCTCCAGCGCGCCCGGTACGCCGGAGAGCGCGGTCTCGACCGGGCCGCCCGGCGGGGAGAACTTCGCGGCGTTGTCGAGCAGGTTGGACAGCAGCCGGGCCAGGCGGGCCGGCACTCCGGGGACCGTGGTGTCCGCCGCGGCCGGGTCGACGGCGGCGGTGAAGGTGAGCTCCGGCCAGTGCTCCCGGGCCGCGCCCACGGCGTGCTCCAGGAGGGCGGCCGGGCGTACCTGCTCGACCAGCGGCTGGGGTTCCTCGTCACGGGCGAGTTCGATCAGATCGTTGACGAGTGTGGTGACCTCGCGCAGCTGGCGGCCCAGAGCGGCCGAGGCGCGGTCGCGCTGGGCGTCGGTCAACCGGTCGGCGCGGGCCAGGAGTTCGGCGTTGGTGCGGAGTGCGGTCAGCGGGGTGCGCAGCTCGTGGGAGGCGTCGGCGACCAGCCGGCGCTGGGCGGTGACGGACTGCTCCAGTTCGCCGAGCATGGTGTTGAAGCTGGTGGCGAGCCGGGTGATCTCGTCCTCCCTGGCGGGTGGTCCCGCGGGGAGCTCGATGCGGTGGCGGGCGTCGCGGGTGGCGGCGATGCGCTCCGCGGTGGCGGTGAGCCGGGCGACCGGGGCCAGGCCCGTCCGGGACACCCAGTAGCCCAGTGCGGCGGCCAGCAGGACACCGGCGCCGCCGACCGCGGCCAGTGCCCAGGCGGCCTGTTCCACGCCCCGGTCGACGGTGTCGGAGCGCTGGGCGACCTGCACCGCCTCGTCCTTGTCCGCCAGGCGCGTGGTGAGCATCAGGACCGGCCGGCCGGCCACCTCCTGCCGCTCGTAGAACGCCGCGCTCCGGCCCTCGGCGACCTGCCGGGTGGCGTCGGAGACGGGCAGCACATACGGCTCGCGGGGGTCCTTGGCGGGGTCGGACGGCACGATCTGGACGCAGGACGAGGCCGGGTACCGGCAGAGGGTGTCACTGGGCGTCGGGCCCCAGTCGTGGCGGTCCCGGATCATCTGGGTGGCCGTCTGGGTCAGGGTCAGTTTCAGCTGACGGGTCATCTGGTAGTCGATGACGGTGAACGCGGCGGCGCAGACACCGACCGCCACCAGCGCCACCGCGGTGGAGGCCGCCAGCGCCAGCCGGGCGCGCAGCGGACGGCGCCGCCGCCAGCGGGCCCCCAGCCCGCGGGTGCCGGTCATGTGCCCTCCGCGGTGCCCAGGCGGTAGCCGATCCCGTGCACGGTGTGGACGAGCCGTGACTCGCCGCCCGCCTCCAGCTTGCGGCGCAGATAACCGATGTACACGGCCAGCGAGTTGGAGTCCGGGCCGAAGTCGCGGCCCCACACGCGCTCCAGGATCACCTCGCGCGGCAGCACCTGCCCGGGGTGCAGCAGCAGCAGTTCCAGCAGCGCCCACTCGGTGCGGCTGAACTCCAGGGGGCGGCCCGCCCGGTGGCCGGAGCGGGTCACGGGGTCGACGACCAGATCGCCGAAGGTGAGCCGGCTGTCCTCCACCGCCGTGGTGGACGCCCGGCGCAGCAGGGCCCGGATACGGGCCACCAGCTCGTCCAGCGCGAACGGTTTGACGAGATAGTCGTCGGCACCGGCGTCCAGCCCGTCGACCCGTTCGCTGACCGAGTCCAGCGCGGTCAGGACCAGGATCGGGGTGCGGTCGTCCAGCGCGCGCAGCCGGCGGCAGACGGCCAGGCCGTCCAGCACGGGCATCAGCACGTCCAGGACCAGGGCGTCCGGCTGCCAGGCGGCGACCTCCGAGAGGGCGGCCAGGCCGTCGGCGGCGCCGCGTACCGCGTAGCCCTCCACGGCGAGGCCGTCCTCGACGGCGGCACGCACCTCGGGTTCGTCGTCGACGACGAGGATCTTGGGGGCGGGGGTGTTCCCGGGCGTGGGCGGCATGGACACAGGCTGCCAAACACCTCTCTTAGAAGCTTCTTAGGGCACGTCGCGAGCGTGGCGGCCATGCGCACACCACTCTCTGTCGTGATCGGTGCGGGCGGCACCGGCGGCCATATCTATCCCGGACTCGCGCTCGCCGACGCACTCCGCCGGGCCGTGCCCGAGGCGGTGATCTCCTTCGTCGGGACCGAACGCGGACTGGAGACGCGGCTGATCCCGCAGGCCGGATACCGGCTGCACACCGTTGACATGATCCCCTTCGATCCCGCACTCGGCGCCCGACGGTATCTGCTGCCGGCCGCGCTGCTGCGCTCGGGCGGCCAGTGCCGGAGCATTCTCAAGGAACAGAACGCCCAGGTCGCGGTCGGTATGGGCGGCTACCCCAGCGCCCCGGTGATCGTCGGGGCGCGGCTGGCCGGACTGCCGAGCGTGATCCATGAGTCCAACGCGGTGCCCGGCCGGGCCAACAAGTTCGCCGCCCGGCTCACCCCGCATCTCGCCCTCGCCTTCGACCGCAGCCGGGAGCATCTGGCCGGCGGTGAGCGGGCCGAGACGGTGGGGATGCCGCTGGTCGGCCCGCTGGCGGACCTGGACCGCGGGCGGCTGCGCCCCGCCGCCCGCCGGGAGTTCGGCATCCCGGACGACGCGCGTCTGCTGCTGGTCAACGGCGGCAGCCTGGGCGCCGCCCGGCTCACCGAGGCGGCGGTGGGACTCGCCGGCCGCTACCGGACCCGTACGGATCTCCGGCTGCTGATCAAGACCGGGCCCGCGGCCCTGGAGGAGACCCGGGCGCAACTGGCGGCCAACGGCGGGGCGGCGGTCGCCACGGCCGTGCCGTACCTCGACCGGATGGATCTGGCCTATGCCGCCGCCGATCTCGTGGTGTGCCGGGCCGGTTCGGCGACCGTGGCGGAGCTGGCCACGATCGGGATGCCGGCCGTCCTCGTCCCGTATCCGTACGCACCGGGCGACCACCAGACCCATAACGCGCGGGTGCTCTCCGACGCCGGGGCGGCGCTGCTGCTGGCCGACGCCGAGACCTCGGCCGAGCGGCTGGACGCCCTGGTCGGCCCGCTTCTCGACGATCCCGGCCGGCTCGCCGCGATGGGCGCGGCGGCCGACCCCGGCACCCATGCCCGGGCCGCCGACCTGCTGGCCGCCAAGGTGCTGGCGCTGGCCGGCCACCCGTACACCGCACACCCCACGATGAAGGAGTCAGCATGAGCAGCAACACGCAGCAGTGGACGGGCCGCAGGGTCCTGGTCACCGGGGCCGAGGGGTTCATCGGCTCGACCCTGGTCGACCTGCTGGTGGAGGCGGGCGCCGAGGTGCGCGCGTTCGTCCATTACAAGCCGTACGCCGAAAAGGGAAATCTGGCGCGCTATCTCGTGCCGGGCGGCCCGGTCGAGATGATCTCCGGCGATGTCCGGGACGCGGGCCGGGTGATGGACGCCGTCGAGGGCTGCGACACCGTCTTCCATCTGGCCGCGTTGATCGGGATTCCGTACAGCTATGACGCGCCGGGCGCCTATGTGCAGACGAATGTGGTGGGTACCGAGAACGTGGCGGAGGCCAGCCGGCGCCATGCGGTGCGCCGGCTGGTGCACACCTCCACCAGCGAGGTCTACGGGACCGCGTTGACCGCGCCGATCAGCGAGGACCACCCGCTCCAGCCGCAGTCGCCGTACTCCGCCTCGAAGATCGGCGCGGACATGATGGCGCTGTCGCACCGGCACGCCTTCGAGCTGCCGGTGACCGTGGTGCGGCCGTTCAACACCTACGGGCCGCGGCAGTCGGCACGGGCCGTGATCCCCACGATCCTGGCCCAACTCCACGCCGGTGCCCGGCAGATCAAGCTCGGCTCGCTCACCCCGACCCGCGACTTCACCTATGTCACGGACACCGCGGCCGGGTTCATGGCGCTGGCCGACTGCGACCGGGCGCTGGGCGAGGTCGTCAATCTCGGTACCGGCCGGGAGATCTCGATCGGCGCGCTCGCCGAGGCACTGATAGCGGCGTCGGGCCGGGAGGCCGAGGTGGTGGTGGACGCCGCGCGGCTGCGCCCGGCGGGCAGCGAGGTCGAGCGGCTGCTGTCGGACAACTCCCGGGCGCGCGAGTGGGCTTCGTGGCGGCCTGAGGTCTCGCTGGAGCAGGGCCTGAAGTGGACGTCGGAGTGGGTGGCGGAGCACCTGCACCTCTTCGCGGCGGACCGCTACCAGGTCTGACCGGCGACCGGGGCCGGGTGTCCGCCGCCGCACCGCGGCGGGGCGCCCGGCCTCAGTCCGCTGCGCCCAGCCCGGCCAGGCCGGTCAGGAAGAGGGCCGTGAAGTCCCGTCCCCACGCGGTGTCCACGGGCTCGCCGCTGACCAGGGTGCGGTGCACGATCGCCCCGGCGATCACATCGAAGATCAGGTCCATGTTGCGGGTGGCCGCCCGTTCGCCCTCCTCGCCCGGGGTGTCCGGGGGCAGCTCACCACGGGTCTGGGCGCGCGAGCGGCCGAGCAGGACCAGCCGCTTCTGACGGTCGACGATCGCCGAGCGGATCCGCTCGCGCAGCGCTCCGTCGGTGGTCGACTCCGCGACCACGGCCATCAGCGCCGTCTTGGTCTCCGGCCGGGCCAGCAGTGCGCCGAACTGGAGCACCACCCCCTCGATGTCGGAGCGCAGCGAGCCCCGGTCGGGGAGTTCGAGCTCGTCGAAGAGGACCGCCACGGCGTCCACGACGAGCTCGTTCTTGTTGGCCCAGCGGCGGTAGAGCGTCGTCTTGGCGACGCCGGCGCGGGCCGCGACATCGCTCATGGTGAGCCGCCCCCAGCCCAGGTCCACGAGCGCGGCGCGGGTCGCGCAGAGGATCGCCCGGTCGGTCTCGGCGCTGCGGGGGCGGCCCGTGCGGCCCTTCCGGGGGCTGGCGGAGTCGTGCATGCGGGCGACCATACCGGCCGGTCCGGGGCCGGACGGCGGCTCCCGTGAGGGAGATCACTCGGCGCGGGGCCGGAAGTGGTGGTTGCGCAGGGGTGCCGAGGAGTTACGCTACGGGTCGTAGCGTAAGAGCGATAACCACTGGCCGTGGGTGGGGACCCATGGCCGCGCACGACGGTCCTCCTCGGGGCCGCAGAACGGTCCTCCTCGGGACCGGACGGGCAGTGCTCCCGGACGTACACCGGCATTCCGGCGGGGTGTGCGCACGGGCCGCGGTGCCCGGCGAAACGGCCCGGCCCCGCCGCCGGAGCCGCCTGCCGCACCACCGACCGCAGTACCGGCCGGATCGACGACCGCACCGCTTTCCGGATCGCTTTTCGGAACGGGCCGCCCAGGGGGGAGGATGGACCCATGCAGCCACGCAATATGTCCATGAGTGGAGTCGTCGACCTCGCAGCGGTGAAGGCGGCCGGTGAAGCGAAGCAGAAGGCGGAGCAGGCACGCGCCGAGGCCGCCCGTACGGGCCGGGCGCCCACGAGCGGTGCCCGCCTGGTGTTCGACGTCGACGAGGCGGGGTTCCAGCAGGACGTCCTGCAACGCTCCACCGAGGTTCCGGTCGTCATCGACTTCTGGGCCGAGTGGTGCGAGCCGTGCAAGCAGCTCGGTCCGCTGCTGGAGCGCCTCGCGGGGGAGTACGCCGGCAAGTTCGTGCTGGCCAAGATCGACGTCGATGCCAACCAGATGCTGTTCCAGCAGTTCGGGGTGCAGGGCATCCCGGCGGTCTTCGCGGTGGTGGCGGGCCAGCCGATCCCGCTGTTCCAGGGCGCGGCCCCCGAGTCGCAGATCCGCGAGGTGCTCGACCAGCTGGTGCAGGCCGCCGAGCAGCAGTTCGGCATCGTGGGCGCGCCGGTCGACCCGCAGGCCGCGGGTGAGCAGCCGGAGGCCGAGGCCCCGGCGCCGGCCGGTCCCTATGACGCCCTGCTGGAGGCCGCGAACCAGGCGCTGGACTCCGGCGACCTGGGCGGTGCCATCCAGGCTTACAAGAACGTGCTCTCCGACGACCCGGCCAACCCGGAGGCCAAGCTCGGTCTGGCGCAGGCCGAGCTTCTGCACCGGGTGCAGGACCTGGATCCCCAGGCGGTGCGCAAGGAGGCCGCGGAGAACCCGGCCGATGTGCAGGCGCAGATCCGGGCCGCGGACCTCGACCTGGTCGGCGGGCATGTCGAGGACGCCTTCGGGCGGCTGATCGACGTGGTGAAGCGGACCGCGGGCGCCGACCGGGAGGCCGCGCGGGTCCGGCTGCTGGAGCTCTTCGAGGTCATCGGGGCGGATGATCCGCGGGTGACGACGGCCCGTACGGCGCTGGCCCGGGTGCTGTTCTGACCCGCTGTCCGCGGAGTCGCCCTCTTCTGACCAGTACGGCCTCCGCGAGTTGACCAAACAAACGAAGCAGCGGCCACGTTTTACCAAAACTTGGTAAACGTGGCCGCTGTTACTTCAAGTAAGTCTCAGCGGCCCTCTTGCGGCGATGTGTCCGCAATTGCCTCATGTCCTCTTGCTGTTAACAGCGACAGTGTGTGTCCAGTCGATCTCGCCGTGTGCAGGCGTGTTTATCGGGCCGTTACCCGCAAGTAACGAGCCCCTTGTGCGGCGGCCGTGAATGGACCACGATCGGCCACGCTCGGTCCATTCCCGCAGCCCGGCATCCGGCCGGTGCCGCGGGGCACTTGGGTCCCCACCGAGTGGTCGGCGGCAGTGGCGCCGACCGTGGACAGGGGGGTCTCTGCCCCACCCGGCAGGGCCTGTCCAGGAGGTTGCGCGAGAGCGTGGCCAGTGGTTGTCGCTCGGGGGTGATCGCCGGTATTCGGAACACGTTGTGCCTCCGAGGACAGGCGCTCTTCTTCCCGAGGACGTAGCACTTCTCCCATCCCAGGTACCGCTGTTCAACTCGGGCGGCCGGTACCGGAGATGTACGTCCGAGAAGGAGGAAAGTCATGGAGTCCCTGGCTCGTGGCGGGACCAGATGGAAGCGGTTCGCCGTCGTCATGGTGCCGAGCGTCGCGGCGACCGCCGCGATCGGCGTCGCCCTCTCGCAGGGTGCGCTCGCGGCATCGTTCAGCGTGTCCGGCCAGCAGTTCAAGGTCGCTACCGACCGGCTGGACGGCACCGGATTTGTTCAGTACGGAGCCATTGACGCCCAGAAGGGCGGCAAGCAGGTCCCGGTGGCGGTCTCGGGGTTCTCGAACGCCAAGATCAAGAACCTCTGCCAGTCGGTGGTCGTTCCGGTCCCGGTCTTCGGCGATGTGTCGATGAAGCTGTCGGCCGGTGGCGGTGACACGCCGGTCGAGGCGAAGAACCTCTACATCGACCTGGACCAGCTGTCCGCGGACGCGACCTTCAACAACATCGACATCGGTGTTGCTGCGGGCTCGACGACCAAGGGTCCGGGCATGCACAAGGGCGACAAGGCCGACCCCGGCTCGTTCGCCCAGCAGGCCGACTCGGCCACGCTGACCCACGTCAAGCAGACGGCCTGGGCCACGACGGCCGGCACGTTCAAGCTCAGCGGCCTCAAGATGAGCGTCGCCAAGGGCAAGAGCGAGTGCTACTGACGCACTGAGCGTGCGGGCGCGGGGCGAGCTGTACGGCTGACGCCGTTCCCCGTGCCCGTACGCGGGTAGCGCTAGTAGGACACTCAGCACAGAACCACCGATTTGCCAGTCCCGAGGAGCTGTACGACATGAGCGCCGAAACGCGACCACGGCTGATCGAGACCATCGGCCGGAAGCGGATTTCGTTCCGGGAGTGGCGCGGACACCGCCCGTTCTGGGGCGGCATGCTGACTCTGCTGGCCGGCATCCCGATCATGTACATCCCTTACGCGAATCTCACGATCGGTTCCCTGACCGTCCGCATGGCGACCACCGCCGGCGCCGGCTCGCTGATCATCGGCGTACTGCTGGTCGTGCTCGGTCTGACCATGTGGTTCCAGCCCGCCTCGCGTGTCTTCGCAGGTGTGGCGGCGATCCTGCTCTCCCTGGTCTCCCTGGTCGTCTCGAACTTCGGCGCCTTCCTGATCGGCTTCCTTCTGGGGCTGATCGGCGGTGCGCTCGGTGTCTCCTGGGCTCCGGGCAAGGCCCCCCAGGGCGGGGACGACTCCGAGGAGCCGGGCCGCACCACGGTCGCCGGACCGGTGCTCGCCACCCACCCGGCGCCCGCCGCCGGTCCCGGCTTGGGCAATGGACTGGACGACCTGTCAGGAACGAGCCCGACCAATGGAGAGAACGGGAGGCACCGTGCCGGGTGACGAGCTGCCGGAGGAGACCGCAGCCACCGGGGCGAGAACGGGGCCGAGGCATGCGGCGCCGAGGAAGCCGCTGCTGACTCGGCTCCATGTGCCCGCAGGCAAGGCGATAGCCATCGCCGCCATGCCGTCCGCCGTACTCATGGGGATGGGGCTGACGCCCCAGATGGCGATAGCCAAGCCCGCGCCTCCCAAGAGCCCCTTCAAGGACGGTCCGTGCGTCACTGCTCCGGACAAGGTGGAGCAGAAGGACGGCAAGTCCAAGGACGGCGCGAAGGACACCACGGACGACACCAAGCCGTCCGCGGAGCCCTCCGCCTCGCCCTCCCCCTCGGCCGGCAAGGACACGGACAAGACGCCCGCGCCCGAGCCGTCCGGCTCCACGAAAACCGACGAGCCCTCGGGCTCCGCGACCCCGTCGCCGTCGGCCTCCGAGGAGGAGAAGGACGACGGAGGTGTGCTGGGCGGCATCGGTGATGCGCTCGGCGGTCTCCTGGGCGGGGACGACGACAAGGACGAGGAGCCGGCCGCCTCGCCGAGCCCCTCCGCGTCCGACACCGCCTCCCCGAGCCCCTCGCCGTCCGCGTCGACGGACGACGGTTCGGCCGCTGACAAGGTCACCAAGCCGGTCACGGACACCGTCGACGGCCTCAAGGACGGCGCCGACAAGGCCGGTGACGCCGCCGAGAGCGGGTCGAAGACGGTCAACGACACCGTCCACGGTGCCGTGGGCGCGGCGGACAACGCCCTGCCCGGCGGCGGTGTCGACGGCAAGGACGCCGACGGCAAGAAGGCGTACCCCTGTGTCGTCGAGAACAAGCAGAAGGGCGAGGACGAGCAGACGCCCGTCACCCTGCCCGACGACCCCTGGCACCTGGAGTCCAGCGCGCTCACCCTGCGCGGTCTGAACTACGAGGGCGTCGTCAATGTCAAAACCCAGAACGGCCACACCAAGCAGGCCCTGAAGTTCACCGCGGACAGCGTCGACATCGGTGATCTGCATCAGACCGTCGACGACCGGGCGTCCGGCAAGAAGTACCACGTACAGGCGTCCCAGGGGTCCACGTCCACGATCCGCGGCGGCAAGGTGACGATGTACACCGAGCGGCTCCAGGGCAACCTCTTCGGGTTGATCCCGATCGTCTTCGACCCCGAGCACCCGCCGCCGCTCAATGTCCCGTTCGCCTACTTCACCAAGGTGAAGATCGACCAGGCGGGCCAGTTCGGCGGCAACCTCCACGTCCCGGGTCTGCACCAGTTCATGACCGGCTGAGCAGGCCCCGGGCCACCGACCCGTTCGGGAGCCGCACAGAAAACGGCGGTGGGGGGGGGGGGGGGGCACGGGGGGGGGGGGGGCCGGCTGCTTTTGTGTTTTTTGTCGTCCCGCCCTCCTCCCCCCCCCCCCCCCCCCCCCCCCCCCCCCCCCCCCCCCCCCCCCCCCCCCCCCCCCCCCCCCCCCCCACCCCCCCGCCCCCCCCCCCCCCCCCCCCCCCCCCCCCCCCCCCCCCCCCCACCGCCGTTTCGTGTGCCGGTGCGTCAGGCCTGCTCGCCGCCGAGGTGGTGCACCCGGACCATGTTGGTGGTGCCGGGGACGCCGGGGGGCGAACCGGCGGTGATCAGCATGGTGTCGCCCTTGCTGTAGCGCTTGAGCTTGAGCAGCTCGGCGTCCACCAGGTCGACCATGGCGTCGGTGTTGTCGACGTGCGGCACGACGAAGGCATCGACGCCCCAGCTCAGCGTGAGCTGGTTGCGGGTGGACGCCTCGGTGGTGAAGGCCAGGATCGGCTGGGCCGCGCGGTAGCGGGAGAGCCGGCGGGCGGTGTCACCGGACTTGGTGAAGGCGATCAGCGCCTTGCCGTCCAGGAAGTCGGCCATCTCGCAGGCCGCGCGGGCCACCGAACCGCCCTGCGTACGCGGCTTCTTGCCGGGCACCAGCGGCTGGAGGCCCTTGGAGAGCAGCTCCTCCTCGGCCGCCTCGACGATCTTCGACATCGTCTTGACGGTCTCGATCGGATACTGGCCCACCGAGGACTCGGCGGAGAGCATCACCGCGTCGGCGCCGTCGAGGATGGCGTTGGCGACATCGGACGCCTCGGCGCGGGTCGGACGGGAGTTGGTGATCATCGACTCCATCATCTGGGTCGCGACGATCACCGGCTTGGCGTTCCTGCGGCACAGCTCCACCAGGCGCTTCTGCACCATCGGGACCTTCTCCAGCGGGTACTCCACCGCCAGGTCACCACGGGCGACCATGACGGCGTCGAAGGCCATCACGACCTCCTGCATGTTGGCGACCGCCTGCGGCTTCTCCACCTTGGCGATGACCGGGACCCGGCGGCCCACCTCGTCCATGACGCGGTGCACGTCCTGGACGTCCTTGGCGTCCCGCACGAAGGACAGCGCGACCATGTCGCAGCCCATCCGCAGGGCGAACTTGAGGTCCTCGATGTCCTTCTCGGACAGCGCGGGGACGTTCACCGCGGCGCCGGGCAGGTTGATGCCCTTGTGGTCGGAGATGACCCCGCCCTCGATGACGATGGTGCGCACCCGCGGGCCGTCGACCTCGACGACCTGGAGCGCGACATTGCCGTCGTTGATCAGGACCGGGTCGCCCTTGGAGACGTCGCCGGGCAGGCCCTTGTACGTCGTCCCGCAGATGGTCTTGTCACCGGGGACGTCCTCGGTGGTGATGACGAACTCGTCGCCCCGCACCAGCTCCACGGGGCCGTCGGCGAAGGTCTCCAGGCGGATCTTGGGGCCCTGGAGGTCGGCCAGGACGCCCACGGCGCGGCCGGTCTCCTCGGAGGCCTTGCGAAGGCGGTGGTACCGCTCCTCGTGCTCCGGCTGGGTCCCATGGCTCATGTTGAAACGGGCCACGTTCATGCCGGCCTCGATCAGCGTCTTCAGCTGGTCGTAGGAGTCGACGGCGGGGCCCAGGGTGCAGACGATTTTGGAACGGCGCATGGGCAGAATCCTATCGGTTTGTTTAGCGGCGGAATATTTCGGTAGGTGGAAACACCGAGTCCTAGGCGCTGACCAGGGCGTATGTCTGCTGGGCGATCTCCAGTTCCTCGTCGGTCGGGACGACGGCGGCCGCGACCCGGGCGTCCTCGGGGGAGATCAGCCGGGGCTCGCCGGACCGTACGGCGTTGAGACCGTCGTCCACGGCCAGACCCATCTCCTCCAGGCCGGCGAGGGCGGCCGCGCGCACCGGGGCGGCGTTCTCCCCGACGCCCGCGGTGAACGCCACCGCGTCGACCCGGCCGAGCACCGCGGTGTAGGCCCCGATGTACTTCTTCAGCCGGTGGATGTAGATGTCGAAGGCCAGCTGGGCGCGCTCGTCACCCTCGTCGATCCGCCGCCGGATCTCCCGCATGTCGTTGTCACCGCACAGCCCGACCAGCCCGCTCTTCTTGTTGAGCAGCACATCGACGTCGTCCTCGGACATCCCCGCGACCCGCTTGAGGTGGAAGGTCACCGCGGGGTCGATGTCACCGGAGCGGGTGCCCATGACCAGGCCCTCCAGCGGGGTCAGGCCCATCGAGGTGTCCACACAGCGGCCGCCGGCCACCGCCGAGGCGGAGGCGCCGTTGCCCAGGTGGAGCACGATGACATTGACCTCGGAGGGGTCCTTGCCCAGCAGCTCGGCGGTCTTGCGGGAGACATAGGCGTGCGAGGTGCCGTGGAAGCCGTAGCGGCGGATGCGGTGGGCGTCGGCGGTGGCCACGTCGATGGCGTAGCGGGCCGCGTACTCCGGCATCGTGGTGTGGAACGCGGTGTCGAAGACCGCCACCTGCGGCAGGTCCGGGCGCAGCGCCCGGGCGGTCCGGATGCCGGTGATGTTCGCCGGGTTGTGCAGCGGGGCGACCGGCACCAGCCGCTCGATCTCCGCCAGCACCGCGTCGTCGATCACGGTCGGGGCGGTGAACTTCAGCCCGCCGTGCACCACCCGGTGCCCGATCGCGGCCAGCTGCGGGGAGTCGAGGCCGAGACCGTCGGCGGACAGCTCCGCGGCGACCGCCTTCAGCGCGGCCTCGTGGTCGGCTATCGGGCCCTCGGTCTCCCGCTTGTCACCCCCGGTGGCCAGCGGGGTGTGGGCCAGGCGCGAGGTCTCCTCGCCGATCCGCTCGACCAGTCCGACGGCGAGACGGGTGCCGGCGGCGGGGCCGTCGCCGGATTCCGGGTTCATGTCGAGCAGCTGGTACTTCACCGACGAGGAGCCGGAGTTGAGGACGAGGACGCGGGTGGCGGTGGCAGTCATGTAGCGCTTTCCGGGGTGGGAGGGGGAGACGGACGGGGCCGGGGTCAGCCGGTGTGGGCGGCGCCGGGCTGCGCGCCCTGGGCCTGGATGGCGGTGATGGCCACGGTGTTGACGATGTCCTGCACCAGGGCGCCGCGCGAGAGGTCGTTGACCGGCTTGCGCAGCCCCTGGAGGACCGGGCCGACGGCGACCGCACCGGCCGAGCGCTGCACGGCCTTGTAGGTGTTGTTGCCGGTGTTCAGGTCCGGGAAGATCAGCACGGTGGCCTTGCCCGCGACATCGGACTCCGGGAGCTTGGTCTGCGCGACCGCCGCGTCCACCGCCGCGTCGTACTGGATCGGGCCCTCGACCAGAAGATCGGGCCGCAGCTCGCGGACGATCTCGGTGGCCTTGCGGACCTTGTCGACGTCCGCGCCGGAGCCGGAGGTGCCGGTGGAGTACGACAGCATCGCGATCCGCGGCTCGACACCGAACTGGGCGGCGGTGGTGGCCGACTGGATGGCGATGTCCGCCAGCTGCTCGGCGTTCGGGTCCGGGTTGACCGCGCAGTCGCCGTAGACCAGCACCCGGTCGGCCAGGCACATGAAGAAGACCGACGAGACGATCTGGGCGTTCGGCCGGGTCTTGATGATCTCGAAGGCGGGGCGGATGGTGGCGGCGGTGGAGTGCACCGCGCCGGAGACCATGCCGTCGGCCAGCCCTTCCTGGACCATCAGCGTGCCGAAGTAGGAGACATCCGCGACGACGTCGAAGGCCAGCTCGACGCTGACGCCCTTGTGGGCGCGCAGCTGGGCGTAGCGCTCGGCGAACCGCTCGCGCAGCTCGGAGGTCTGCGGGTCGATGATCTGGGCGCCGGCCAGGTCGATGGCCAGGTCGGCGGCGCGCTTGCGGATCGCCTCCTCCTCGCCCAGCAGCGTCAGATCGCAGACATCGCGGCGCAGCAGCACATCGGCGGCGCGCAGCACCCGCTCCTCGCCGCCCTCGGGGAGGACGACCCGGCGGCGGCCGGCGCGGGAGCGCTCGATCAGCTCGTGCTCGAACATCATCGGGGTGACCCGGCCGGAGCGGGCGACGGAGATCCGGTTGGTCAGCTCCACGGTGTCCACATGCCGCTCGAAGAGGCCGAGCGCGGTCTCCGCCTTCCGCGGGGAGGCGGCGTTCAGCTTGCCCTCGATCGCGAACAGCTCACCCGCGGTCGGGAAGGAGCCGCCCGGTACGGAGACCACCGGGGTGCCGGGCGCGAGGCGGGCGGCCAGCGCCATGATGTCGGGGCCGGGCCGCTCGTCGAGGGTGAGCAGCACCCCGGCGATCGGCGGGGCTCCGGCGCTGTGCGCGGCGAGCGAGCCGATGACCAGGTCGGCCCGGTCCCCGGGGGTCACCACGAGAGCGCCGGGGGTGAGCGCCTTGAGGAAGGTCGGCAGCATGGCGCCGCCGAAGACGAAGTCCCGGGCGTCCCGGGCGAGCCCCGAGTCGTCGCCGAGCAGCACCTCGGCACCCAGGGTGTGCACGATCTGGCCGACGGTCGGCGCGGAGAGCGAGCCGTCCTCGGGGAGCGCGTAGCAGGGCACCGGGAGCCGGGCGGAGAGCCGGTCGACGACGGCCTCGCGGTGCGCGGGGTCCACCCGGTTGACGACCATGGCGACGACGTCACAGCCCAGCGAGTGGTAGGCCTGATAGGCGTTGCGGGCCTCGGCGCGGACCGACTCGGCCTCCTGGCCCTGACCGCCGACGACGGCCAGCACCGCGGCACCGAATTCATTGGCGAGCCGGGCGTTGAGGGCCAGCTCGGCCGGCAGGCTGGTGTCCGCGTAGTCCGAGCCGAGGACCAGGACGTACTCATAGTCCCTGGCCACGGCGTGAAAGCGGTCGACGAGCCGGGAAACCAGCTCGTCGGTGCCGCGCTCGGCCTGGAGGGTGGCGGCCTCGTCGTAGCTGAGGCCGTATACCGTGTCGGCTGCCTGGGTGAGCCGGTAGCGGGCCCGCAGCAGATCGAAGAGCCGGTCGGGTCCGTCGTTGTGCATCAGCGGGCGGAAGACTCCGACCCGGTCGACATGGCGGGTGAGGAGCTCCATGACTCCCAGCTCGACGACCTGGCGGCCGTCGCCGCGGTCGATACCGGTCACGTACACGCTGCGCGTCACGCGTGCTCTCCGATCCATTCCGTTGGTCGTAAGGTCAAAATCAGCCGTTATTGTGGGCTTGCCCCTCTTGACAATACCTGCGGCGGTGGATAAGCCGCTCTCCCAGTTTCCCTTGTGGAGCCGGTGCGGGGACAGTAGGGGGGAGGTCTGTGTGCGGGGAGGGCCGGGCTGCCCGTGAAACAATCGGACCGGCTCACACGAACCAACAGCGAGCACAGGAGACACAGCACGATGCGTATCGGAGTCCTCACCGCAGGCGGCGACTGTCCTGGCCTCAATGCTGTGATCCGGTCTGTTGTCCACCGTGCCCTCACCGGGCACGGCGACGAGGTCATAGGTTTCGAGGACGGCTTCAAGGGCCTGCTCGAAGGCCGCTACCGCAAGCTCGATCTTGAGGCGGTCAGCGGCATCCTCGCCCGCGGTGGCACCATCCTCGGCTCGTCCCGGCTGGAGCGCAACCGGCTCCGCGAGGCCTGTGAGAAGTCCAAGGACATGTCCAAGGACTACGGCATCGATGTCCTGATCCCGATCGGCGGCGAGGGCACCCTCACCGCCGCGCGGATGCTGGCGGACGCCGGGATGCCGGTCGTCGGCGTCCCCAAGACCATCGACAACGACATCTCCTCCACCGACCGCACCTTCGGCTTCGACACCGCCGTCGGCGTCGCCACGGAGGCCATCGACCGCCTCAAGACCACCGCGGAATCGCACCAGCGGGTCATGGTCGTCGAGGTGATGGGACGGCACGCGGGCTGGATCGCGCTGGAGTCCGGCATGGCCGGCGGCGCCCACGGCATCTGTCTGCCCGAGCGCCCCTTCGACGTCGACGACCTGGTCACGATGGTCGAGGAGCGGTTCGCCCGGGGCAAGAAGTTCGCGGTCGTCTGTGTCGCGGAGGGGGCCCACCCCGCCGAGGAGACCATGGACTACAAGAAGGGCGCGATCGACCAGTTCGGTCACGAGCGGTTCTCCGGTATCGGTAACCACCTGGCCACCGAACTGGAGAAGCGCCTCGGCAAGGAAGCCCGACCGGTCATTCTCGGCCATGTGCAGCGCGGCGGTACCCCCACTGCGTACGACCGGGTGCTCGCCACCCGCTTCGGCTGGCACGCCGTCGAGGCCGCCCACCGCGGCGACTTCGGCAAGATGACCGCACTGCGCGGCACCGACATCACGATGGTGCCGCTGGCCGAGGCGGTCACCGAGCTCAAGACGGTGCCCGAGTGGCGGATGGACGAGGCCGAGTCGGTCTTCTGAGTCCCGCGGCTTCCCGGAAACACCAACGGCGGGGGGGGGGGGGGGGGGGGGGGGGGGGGGGGGGGGGGGGTGTGTGGGGGGGGGGGGGGGGGGGGGGGGGGGGGGGGGGGGGGGGGTGAGGGGGGGGGGGAGGGGGGGGGGGAGGGGGGGAGTTCATGCGAGGGAGGAGAACGACGGGCAGGCCAATGGTCCCGATCGCCTCACCGA